>NZ_JAAKZY010000082.1 GCF_011045015.1 Streptomyces scabichelini
CCTCCCCCGCCGCCCCCTGAATTCTGATCACTCCCAGGGGACCGCCTGGGATCGCATGCGCATGATCGCGGAGAATGCCCTGCATCCTGACGGGTCGGCCGTACGAGCCGAGGGCTCACAAGGCCGTCAACGCCACCGGCGATCAGCGTGGACCGCCCGCCCGAACCGACCGTTGACGGACGCTGGATCCACGCTGGATCATCAGCGCATTCTGGATGTTTTCGCAGGTCATTGCACTGCCGCCGATATTCCGGTTCAACGTATGAATGAATCCGCCCCCTGGCCTTGCGTGATGAATGCGCAGGTCAGGGGGTGTTTTACGGATTGGGAGTCGTGCACGTCGTGACGTTTCAGGGGAATGTCCAAGAGATGGGGTCGACGTCAGCGGGCTCCTCGTCTGTGCAGGTCAGGGGTATGGAGCGATCGGTGGGCGCGGTAAGTGACGGCTTGGTCACCGTCACGGTGGCGGGATTTTGGCTGGATGAGCTGACGCTCCGTCTTCTCTGTGGTGCGGATCTGGAGGCGGCGTAGATGCAGGGTGAGCAGGGCCTGGGCAAAGGGAGCCTTCCGTGGCGTCCAGAACGAGATGAGGGTGTTCGTGACGGCCATTGGCAAGGTGCTGTTCGCGCCCCAGCTCGTCCGGTCCATCGCCGACGGTCAGCCGCGCACGTGCAGCCGGAAACCCGTGCTGCCCGCGGGCTCCAGTCCCTCCTTCAGGTGCAGCGAGGGGATCTCGTAGTCACCGAAGTTCTGCCGCCGGAACGCGATCGGCTCGGTCGACTCCAGGGTGAGCAGGCGCTGCTCCCATGCCTTGGCGACGTCCGGGTAGTCCTCGCCGGTCATCCGGTCGGTGCCGTACAGCACGAACGGCGGCAGCATCTCGATGCCCGGGTAGTACAGGATGCCGTGGTGGATCGGGAACAGCAGATCGTCGATGGGGCCGTTGATCCCGCGAGCGGCGTAATGCGACTCCGGTCCGCCGGCGGTCACCGACAGCAGGGCCCTTCTGCCCGCGAGGGTGCCTGCGTCGAAGCGCTCACCGTATTTGGTGTCGCTGTGCTCGCCGACGCCGTAGGCGAAGCGGTAGGTGAAGCGGTGGGTGAGCACCCGGCCCACCCAGCCTTTGAGGATCGCGGGCATCGAGTACCACCACAGCGGGAACTGGAAGATGATCGTGTCGGCCCACAGCAGCTTCTCCTGCTCGGTGAGGACATCCGGGGTGAGCGTCCCGGCGTCGAAGGCCCGGCCCGAGTCCAGGGCGACCTTCAGCGGACTTGAGGCGTGGGGGCCGTAGTCCGCGGCGTCCACGACCGCCTTCCAGTTCATCGCGTACAGATCGCTCACCCGCACCTCGTGCCCGGCGTTCTCCAAGGTGGACACCGCGAGGTCCTTCAGCGAGCTGTTGAGCGACTGCGGCTCCGGGTGGGCGTGGACGATCAGTGTCTTCACGGGAACTCCTTCGGATCGGATGCCTTCGATCCTGGGCGCCGCGGCGCCCGTTGTTCAGGGGCGCCTCTTCCATCGGACGGGACTTCCTGGTACTGGCGGGGCCACCTTCACGAGGCATCACCGACGCCATGCTGGGGGCATGGACGATCTTGCAGGCTTCCTGCGGACCCGGCGTTCCCGGGTCGATCCGGCAGCCGTCGGCATCCCCACCGACAGCCGCCGCCGGGTCGAAGGGCTGCGCCGTGAAGAGGTCGCGCACCTGTCCGGAGTCAGCGTCGACTACTGCGTACGCCTGGCGCAGGGCCGCGCGACCCAGCCCTGCGAGCAGGTCCTCGACGCGCTCGCCCGTGTCCTCGGCCTCGACGCGACCGAACGCGGGCACCTCGACCGGCTCGCCCGGCAGCGCCGCCGCCGCGCGAAGGCGCCGGGCATGGGGGTCCCCCCCGGCCGGAGGCTGGGGGGCCGGCCGGAGCTGCTGCCCGTCCTCGGCCTGGTCGCCGACGCACCCACGCTGGTCATGGACCACCGCCTGGACGTGCTCGCCGGGAACCGCCTCGCCGGGCTCCTCTACGGCTGGCCGATGCCGGGCCTGAACACCGCCCGGCACATCTTCCTCGAGGAGACCGAGCGCGGCCTGGACGCGGACTGGGAGAACTGCACCCTCGACGTGGTCGGGCACCTGCGCCTGGCCGCCGGCAAATACCCTGAGGACCCCCGCCTGGCCTCGCTCATCGGCGAGCTGGCGATGGGCAGCGAGCGCTTCCGTCGCCTCTGGGCCCGCGCGGACGGGCGCGCCCGCACACATGGACGCAAGGCGTACCGGCACCCGCTGGTCGGACTGCTGGAACTACACCAGGAAAACTTCGCACTACCGGGCGAATCAGGCATGGAGCTGCTGGTGCTGTCCGCGGCCCCCGGCAGCCCCACCGAGGACGGGCTGCACCTGCTCGCGGGCCTGGGCGCGGACAGCGGTAACGCTCACGCTGTTGCTCCGCACGTGCCAGGTTGCTGTCTGTGCGGCTGTCGGCGTGGCTTGTGGCTGTGTCGCGCTTCTCGCTCAGGAGCCCCCTGTCAGGAGGCATGTCCGGTGGTGTTCGAACGGGCTGGACGAGGTGGCAGATTTTTCGAATATGGCTCGGCAGTTTTGGTGAAACTGAGCCGCGAATCGTCTATGGCGTAGCGGCAGATTTGGTCTAATGGGGTACTGTCCGTCCGTCTGAAACAAGGACCTGCCATGGCGAACCCAGCCGCGTCGCACCGCTTTCCGCGCCACTTGGAGACGGTCCTGAAGGAGCTGCTCCTGGACGAACCCGTCATCGTTCTCACCGGGGCTCGTACGGTCGGCAAGAGCACGCTCCTCACTGCCTGTGCCGCGGGCCACGGAGTCGATGTTGTGGATCTGGACGAGGTCGACACCCGGCATGCGGTGTCGACGGACCCTGGACTCTTCGTCAGCGCCGACCGCCCCACGCCGGTGTGCATCGACGAGTTCCAGCACGTTCTGTCTCTATTGGACTCGATCAAGGCCGAGCTCAACCGGGACCTGCGCCCCGGGCGCTACCTGCTGACGGGCTCCACCCGCTACGACACCCTGCCACTGGCGAGTCAGTCCCTCACCGGCCGGGCGCATGTGACGACGATGTGGCCACTTTCCCAGGGAGAGCTGCGGGAGCGACGGGAGACCGCGCTCGATGCGCTGGTCAGCGATCCGGGTGCCCTGGTGACGGCGGAGCCCTCGCTCACCTCGCGCCAGGAGTACGAGGACATGGTCCTGGCCGGCGGCTTTCCCCTCGCCCTGGCCCGAGTCCCGGGCCGGTCCCGGGACCGCTGGTTCCGTGACTTCGTCAATCTCGTCATCGAGCGGGATGTGCTGGAGATCCGCAAGGTCCGGCAACGGCAGGTGCTTCCCCAGGTCCTGCGCCGGCTGGCCGGGCAGACCGGACAGGTGCTCAACATCAGCCACGTCGCCGACGCGGTCGGTCTGGAGGTGAGCGTGGTGCGTGACTACATCGGGCTCCTTGAGGCCGTGTTCCTTGTCCACCGGCTGGAGGCGTTCGGGCGCTCGGTCACCAACCGTGCCACCCGGACCCCGAAAATCCATGCCGTCGACACCGGCCTTGCCGCCTTCCTGCTCGGGGTGACCGGGCAGAAGTTGCAGGCCCGCACGCCGGCGGCCCTCACTCAGTTCGGCCATCTCGTGGAGACCTTCACGGTCAACGAACTGCTCAAACAGTCCGGCTGGTCACAGCAGGCCGTCTCCTTCTCGCACTACCGGACCAGGGATCAGCAGGAAGTCGACCTGGTGATGGAGACGGATGCCGGGATGGTTGCTGGGGTGGAGGTCAAAGCGGCCGCCACGGTCAAGGACAGCGACTTCGCGGGACTGCGGGCTCTCAGGGAGCGGCTCGGTGAGGACTTCGCGGGCGGAGTGGTGATCAACCTGGGGAAGCGGTCCTACACCTACGAGGACCGGCTGCACGTGCTGCCCCTCGACACGCTGTGGCGCTGACGGCCGCATCCGCCAGCAGAGACGCCTCGCGGAATGCGATCCAACCGGGTTCCCGATGCATGGTTTCCGGCGGCTGGATCCTGGCTGGATACACCCCGATTCTCCGGTGTTTTCGCAGGTTGAAACCCTGGGGTGGATGTTCCGGTTCAACGTATAGCGGCTGGTCCCCTAGTAACGTCTATGTTACTAACATCGTTGTTAGTGTCATGCGTGGAGGTCGGCAGACGTGGTGGATTTTGTAGGCCGTCGCCAGGAGCTGGCGACACTGGAGCGAGAGCTGCAGAAGGTAGCGACAGGGGTTGGCGGGGAGCGGCCCGGTCGGTGCGTGATGTTGCGTGGGCGGCGCCGGGTGGGCAAGTCGCGACTGGTCGAGCGGTTCGCGGAGCGCTCCGGAGCCCCGTTCTTGTTCTACGCGGCGACCGGTGCGTCCCCCAGGGATGATCTGGCACGGCTGGCCCGGGACGCCCAAGCGTCGACGCTGCCGTTGGCGGGGCTGGTGGCCGCCGCGCGGCCGGAAAACTGGGACGCCGCGTTCGATGTGCTGGCCGCGGCGCTGCCCGCCGACCGGGCGAGCGTGCTGGTCATCGACGAAGTGCCGTACTTGATGGATACCGATGGCGCCTTTGAGGGGATGCTGCAACGGGCCTGGGATCGGGTGCTGGAGACCAAGCCGGTGCTGCTGGTCCTCATCGGCTCCGATCTGTCGATGATGGAGGCACTGAACAGCTACGGACGCCCCTTCCATCAGCGCGGCCGGGAGATGGTGCTGGGACCGCTGAACCCCGCCGAGGTGGGGCGGATGCTCGGGCTGGATCCGGCGGAAGCCTTCGACGCCGCGCTGGTCACCGGCGGGCTGCCGCTGATCTGCGCGGAGTGGCCGCGGGGCACAGGGCTGTGGGACTTCCTCGGCGAGGCGCTGAGCGACCCGGTCTCGGCCCTGCTGGTGTCGGCCGAGCGTTCGCTGGCTGCCGAATTTCCCCCGCAGGCTCAGGCGCGTACGGTGCTGGCGGCTATCGGCAGTGGTGAGCGGACCTTCACCAACATCGCTCGTGCAGCCGGCGGAATCGGGGCCACGCCGCTGCAGCGAGCACTGGAGCTGCTCACGGACAAGCGGATCGTCGCTGCGGAGCTGCCCGTATCGCTGCGTCCGTCGAAGGACCGCCGCTACCGGGTGACAGATCCCTACCTGCGGTTTTGGCTGCACCTGCTCGGCCCCTCCATGGAGGAGATCGAGCGGGGGCGGGGCGATCTGACCTTGGCGCGGATCCGGGAGAACTGGACCAGCTGGCGCGGCCGGGCCGTCGAGCCCCTTGTGCGCGAGGCCCTGGCGCGGATACTGCCCGACGATCAGCTTCCCGCGGCCCCCGCAGTGGGCGGCTACTGGACCCGTACCAACGACGTCGAGATCGATATCGTCGGGGCGGATTGCGCTCCCATTGCCAAGGAACTGCTCTTCGTCGGCTCCATCAAGTGGCTGGAGCAGTCGCCCTTCGACCGGCACGACTTGGCCGCTCTCTATCGACACCGGGCCGCTCTCACCGACGAACCTGTTCCAGTCGTGGCGGTTTCGCGCAGTGGAGTCGACTGTCCAGGGCTTGACGCCACCTACGGTCCCGGCGATTTGCTGACCGCCTGGCCGCTGTGAGGGGCGGATGGCAGGCGAGGCACGAGAGTTGGGGAGCGCGATCATGCTGAACAGGCGTTGGAGTTCGGCTTCAACGTCCAGCGTCACCTCGACAGGCAGTCGCGCTGATGTCGCTGAAACTCTCGCCCGGTCGCTGCGTCACAGTCGGCAGCCGCCGACGTAAGTGCGCTCAGATCCCGGTGCTGCCAGGCTGTTCGGTGCCCCGCCGCGCTTCGGCGAGCAGGACGCCCAACCGGCGCAGGACGTCCACCTGGGCGTCGTTGTAGATGTCCTGGACGGCCTGGCCGACGGTTTTCTTCGCGAACTTCTCGCCGCGCGGGGCGTCGGCGGGCAGGGTGCTAAGACCCGGGTGCTGCCGGTACAGCGCGTGCACGAAGGCGACCAGCCCTTCCGCGACGTCGGCGCGGGTCTGCTCGTCGGCGTCGGCGGGCAGCCGCTCGAACCTCTCACCGGCGGCATCCATGACCGGGTTCCTCATCAGGTCCGCATAGGCCGCCGTGCCCTTCGGGCCGAGCACCCTGCTCATCACGGTGACGAACGAGCGATCCGCGTCGGACATCGGGGTGTCGACCGCGGCCGCGGCGAACTCCGGAGGCAGGTCGGTCGGAACCGACTTCTTCAGGATGAACCCGAGTTCCATCCTGGCCCGCTGCAACCGTTCGATGGTGGCCGCCAGTTCGGCGTCGAGCGTGCGCAACGCCTCCTCCGGATGATCATCGGACTCGCCCATCTCGGCGATCTGGGACAGGGGGAACCCCAGGTCGACAAGGCGCTTGATGCGCAGCAGCCGCACGAGGTGGGCCACGCCGTACTGCTTGTAGCCATTGGCCCGGCGTTCCGGCTCGTCGAGCAGACCGACCTCGTGGTAGTGCCGTACCGCCCGCAGGCTGGTGCCCGCGAGCTCGGCGATCTCACGCGTGCTCCATGCCATGGCTCCGCACTCCGTTCGGCTCCTCGCGCGTCAGCGCGCGGCCTCGACTCACTCCATTCGAATCACTCCATTCGAAACCATGCCGTCGCGGCACGGTCAAGCGCCACCCCGCCCCTCCGGAAGGGCTTGACTGTGCCGTGACGGCACGGTTTTTCGTGGTTCCCATCGCATCGACGGCACGGGTTCGCGAAGACCGAGGAGACGCCATGACCGAGCACCACCGCACCGACACGGCCGGGCACCACCGCACCGACACGGCCGGGCACCACCGCACCTACACGGCCGGGCACCACCCCGCCGACAGGACACCGGCCGAGCCCGCCGCGCAGAGCGAAGCGCATCAGAAGCTGCTCGACCAACTCGGCGGTACGAAGGGGATGGTGTACACGGCGATCCCGATCTCGGCGTTCGTCGCGGCGAATGCCGCTTTCGGGCTGCCGCTCGCGATCGGCAGCGCACTCGCGGTGGCCCTGCTGATCACCGTGTGGCGGATGGCGCAGGGGGAGCCGTTCACCGCGGCGGCCGGCGGTGTCTTCGGAGTCGCGGCCGCCGGCGGCGTCGCGGCGTGGACCGGCTCGGCGGGTGGCTTCTTCCTGATCGGCATCTGGGCGAGCTGCGCGGGCGCGGTGCTCCTGATCGTCACGTTGCTGGCCCGCAGGCCGGTGACCGGCCTGCTGTGGAACGCGCTGCACGGCAACAGGCACGCGTGGCGGGACGACCGCCCCAGCCTGCTGGCGCACGACGTCGCCACCGCCACCCTGACTGTCCTGTTCGCAGCACGGTTCGGCGTGCAGCAGTGGCTCTACGAAAGCGATGCCACGGGCTGGCTGGCTCTCGCCAAGGTCGGTATGGGCGTGCCCCTGCTCGCCTTGGCTCTGCTGGTCGTCTTCTGGGCGTTCCGCCGGACGACCAAGCGGCTCGTAGAACCGGCGACCCAGTGAGCCGGCGAGCCGGTGGGCCGGGCGACGGCCCGGAATGACCGTGCCGTGACGGCACGGTGCCACCTCGCACCGGCAGAACCCGCACCAACAGAGCCCGCACCGGCAGAACCCCTCGTTCCCGCCGAATCGTTCCCGCCGAACTCAAGGTCGGCCACACGTCGTTTCCGGAGGAGACCATGAAGAAGATTCCCGTGCCCGCCGCGGCCACTGCGGCAGTCGCCGCGCTGGCGTTAACCGGTGGGTCCGTCGGCCCTGCCGGCGCGGCACAGTCCGCTGCCCCCACGGTGGCCACCGCCGAGGACCCCGTGACACACAGGGACAACAACCGTGTCCCCAAGGGCGCGGAGTGGACACAGCACTACTTCCCGTCCTCGGACGGCTCCGGTACCGAGCTGCACGCCGATGTCCTGCTGCCGGAGAGACTGCCCCAGGGTGAGAAAGTGCCGGTCATCCTCTCTGTCGGCGCCTACTTCGGGCACTCCGGAGAGCTCACGGACGAGAAGTGGAAGAAGACCGGCCCGTCCGCACGCTTCAAGGACCTCGTCGAGGGAGGCGACCTGTTCGACCGGGGCTACGCCCTGGTACAGGTGGACCTGCGCGGCTTCGGCGGGTCCAGCGGCTGCCTCGACTACATGGGCAAGGGCGAGCAGGCCGACGTCAAGGCGGCGATCGACTGGGCGGCGAAGCAGCCGTGGTCCACCGGCAAGGTCGGCATGTACGGCAAGTCGTACGACGCGACGACCGCCCTGGTCGGCAACAACCTGGACCAGGACGCGCTCAAGGCCGTCGTCGCCCAGGAACCCGTCTGGGACATGTACCGCCTGACCCGCTCCAACAGGGTGCCGAAACTGGGCGGGGTCCTCGCCCCCAACACCTACAACCAGATAGCGCAGTTGCCGCCGCTGCCCGACGACCAGGAGCGCTACAAGAGGAACAACCGGTACGAGCTGAAGCACCCGGAGTGCACCGCGTACAACACGGACAACAACCTCAAGCCCGACCCCGAAGACCCGTACTGGCGGCAGCGCGACCTGGCGAAGCAGGCCAAGGGCAGCGACACCCCGCTGTTCTTCACCCAGGGCTTCATCGAGTCGAACACCAAGCCGGAGGCGATGCAGGAGTACCTCGCGGGCCACCAGGGCACCGAGCGCGGCTGGCTCGGCCAGTGGGACCACGTACGCGGCAACGAACGCACCGAGGACGGGCGGCTGCAGATGGGTCGCGCGGGCTGGTTCAAAGAGGTGATGTCCTTCTACGACCAGCACCTCAAGGGGATCGCTCCCACGACCGACTACCCGGCCTTCGCCGTCCAGGACAGCACCGGAGCCTGGCGTTCCCAGGACACCTGGCCCCTCTCGGACCGGTCCGCCGACGTGGTGCTGCGCGACGGGTCCTACGTGGACCAGGGCGAGCCCGGCGACTCGGCGAACTTCCTCACGTGGTCCGAACCGGTCGAGCGCGACATCCGCATCACCAGGACGCCCAGGATCGAGATGGACACCGAGGGCAGCGGCAACGTCATGGTCAAGTTGTACGACGTCGCGCAGGACGGCTCCGCCGTCATGTTCGACGAGCAGGTGGCGATCGTGGATGCCTCCGGCCACGTGGCCATGGACCTCAAGTCGACCGACTGGCGTCTGAAGGCCGGCCACTCCCTGGCCGTCGAGATCGGCACCGTCTATGACGGCGCGTGGATCGACACCCCGACCGGCGACCGCATCAAGGTGACGGACGCGCGCCTCGGCCTCTCCGTCGACGACCCCTCCGACGACCAGGCCACCGAAGGCAAGCGCTCGCCGTACCTCGACACCTACGTGAAGGTGTACACGAAGAAGAAGTTGGCGACGCAGCCCCCGTCGTTCACGGTCCCTTCGGCTCGCGACTGATACCCGGCCGGCTCGTGCCGAACTCGCCCTTTGACCTGCATTTGTGCAGGCCAAGGGGCGATTCGCTGCAGTGGCGTGTTCCGGCCGGTGCACACAGGGTCGTATCCAGCTCACGCGGTGGGCGGGCGCGGGACCGCGTGCTGCTCGGAAGTCACACGGGGACCCTCGTCAGCCTGAGGCGTCCCGGCTCTTCGCGCCGGCGCGCAGATAGCCCGAGTTCGCCACCTGACCGAGGAACGTCATCCGGGTGTCCGTGGCCATGTGCTTCTCGTAGGCCTCTTTGATACCGGGCCACTTGGGGTGCCCGAAGTCGTCGAGTACGACGATGCCGCCGGGCGCGGCAATCTGCTCGGCCCACGCGAGATCCGCGAGGACGCCGGGGGCGGAGTGGTCGCCGTCGACGATGATCACTCCGTAGGAACGGTCGGAGACCAGGGCGCGCACCTCGGGGTCCTCGGAGAAGCCCTGCTGGATGCGGGTCGCGGCTCCGGCCGCGCCGGCCAGGCCCAGATTGGTGCGCACCGCGGCCCCGCGCACGGGGGTGCCGGTCGGGTCGGCTCCCTCGGTGGTGCCGGGCTGGAGCTGCAGGCCCGCGAGCGGGTCGACGATCGTCAGGCTCGGGTCGCGGCCCGCGCGCTCCATCATCCGGATCAGGGCCGCGCCGAACATTCCGTACAGGGTGCCGATCTCCAGGATTTCATCGTTCGGCGGGTCGAGCAGCGGTACGGCGGAGAGCTTGCCGCAGATGTTCATGGTGCCGCCCGCGATCCGGCCGACTCCGAGCGCCTCCAGGGCGATGAGCAACCGGAACGACTGGGCGATATTGCGCTCCGCGCCGTCGCTGTCCCCGGTCATCAGCGCCAACTCGTCGATGGCGCGCTGGAGATGGACCTCGGCGGGGAGTCGCGACACACCACGCCCTGTTTTGTCAAACAGCAGCTCGAGGGGCCGCTGGCGCTGGCGCAGCGCCGTCAGCTCGCGCAGCAGTCCCCCGTCGGGGTCCCTGCTGGCGCGGCGGATCCCGCGCTCGATGCGCTGATCGATGAGGTCGGCGATCGGACGCAGGGTGCGCCTGGCGGCCTTGGTGGTGAGTAACCCTCGCATGGCTCTGTGTCCCTCACAGGTAGGGGAGAAGTACCGCGTACATGTGGGGGGGGACAGAAGGTGTGCAGGCCTTCCCCGTACGTCGGTGGAGACGGGCGGCACAGTGGGAGCGTCCGACGACAGTAGAACGTAAAACATCCATAGATCAAGCACAGGAAACGACGGCATCCAGCCCAGGAAAAGCGGAAATGACCCTTGGGCCACAAGAGGGTTACCGCATCAAGTCGTCAGGGTGGAATCACCGTCCAGGGCGGCGATTTCTTCGACCTGCTATCCAAGTGACGGTGCGAATGGCCGCGGATGTGGTTCAGCGACCTTCACGCGAAACCGTTGCCGGTTGCGCCACGTCAGTTGCCCCACATTCCGCCCCTTTACCTGCCCGTCCTGGGGTCCACCTTCGATCGGCGTCACGGGCAGAATGAACTCGTGCCTCTCACTCAGACCCGTCTCCGGCTACCTACGGGCGCCCGTGGTGACGCCGCACTGGCTTTGGGGACGTTTGTGTTGGTGGCGATCGCCGAGGGGCAGCGGCTGGGCAGCGGCGAGGGCTCGGTGGCCTCGATGGTCGTGTCCTGGCTGCTGATCGGAGCGGTGTGCGGCGCGCTGTTGTTCCGGCGCCGATGTCCGGTGGCGGTGGGCTGGTTCACGGCGCTGGCCACCGGGGGCTACTACGTGCTCAGTGCCGTCGACGGGCCGCTGGTCCTCGTCCCGATCGTGGCGTTGTACGCCATCGCCGCCCAGGGTCGGCTGCAGCCGGCCATCGCCGTGGCGGCGGCGATGGTGATCGGCGTCGGCGTGGGCGCCCTCATGACCCGGAGCGACGTCACTGGTACGGCGGTGTTCATGCTCACCGGCTGGTTGGTCGCTGTCGTCGCGCTCGGCAGTGTGCGGCACGGCCGGGTGGCGTACGCCGAGGAGGAGGCGCGGCTTCGGGCCACCGAGGAACGGCTGCGCATTGCCCGCGAGTTGCACGATGTGATCGGGCACAACATTTCGATGATCAACGTGCAGTCGGGTGCGGCCCTGCACCGGCTGAAGAAGGACCCTGCGCAGGCCGAAGCGGCGCTGAGCGCTATCAAGGCGGGTAGCCGGGAGACCTTGCAGGAGCTGCGGGCCACCCTCGAGTTGCTTCGCCGGGTCGACGAGGATGCGCCCAGAGCACCAGCGCCGGGTCTGGCCCGGGCGGATGCACTGGTGGCCTCGGCAAAGCTCGCGGGGCTCGCGGCGCGGATCGAGCGGACCGGGGCCGAGCGCGCGTTGCCTGCCCAAGTCGACCTGGCCGCATACCGGATCGTGCAGGAGTCGCTGACCAACGCCGCCCGGCACAGCGGCGCCGGACACGTCACGATCCGGATCGCCTACGGGGACCGCGAGTTGACGGTCGCCGTCGAGGACGACGGCCAAGGCGCGGCAGCCCGCCCGGCCAGGTCGGGAGGCGGCAGCGGCATTGCCGGCATGACCGAGCGGGCGCGGGCATTGGGCGGCGAGCTGGCCGCGGGCCCACGGCCGGAAGGCGGATTCGCGGTGCGGGCCCGGCTACCGTACGGGATCACAGGAGAGCCGACGGAGCGGAGCAGCCGATGATCAGGGTCCTGCTGGTGGATGACCACTGGCTGGTCAGGGCCGGGTTCCGGTCGGTCCTGGACGACGAGGACGACATCGAGGTGGTGGGCGAGGCCGCCGACGGGCAAGCCGCGGTCTCGGCCTGCCGCGCGCTGAAGCCGGACGTGGTGTTGATGGACATCCGGATGCCGGGGACGGACGGTCTCGACGCCACCCAGGTGATCACGGAGGATGAGCAGCTGGCCTCGGTGAAGGTGGTCATCCTGACGACCTTCGATCTGGACGACTACGTGTACGGGGCGCTGCGCGCCGGGGCGACCGGCTTCCTGGTGAAGGACACCGAGCCGGAGGAACTGCTGCACGCGGTGCGGGTCGCCGCCCGGGGCGACGCCCTGATCAGTCCGTCGGTCACCCGGCGGCTCATCGCCGAGTTCGCGGGCCGGGTCAAGGGCCCTCAGCCGGACCCTCGGCTCGATGTGCTCACGGACCGGGAGCGCGAGGTCATGCAGCTGGTGGCCGCCGGGCTCACGAACGACGAGATCGCCGAGCGGCTGGTGCTGCAACTGTCGACGGCGAAGACGCACGTCAGCCGCATCCTGACGAAGCTGGGTGCACGAGACAGGTCACAGCTCGTGGTCCTGGCGTACGAGTCCGGAATGGTCAGCCCCGGCTGGCTGGAGGACTGAGCGGATACGGCGAAGTCCGGTGCTGTACCGCGCCCCGTAAGGGGCGCGGGGAACTGCGCGACCAGCCACGGACGGCCCGCAGGTTCCGGACCGCACTTCCAGCGGAGCGCTTAGGCAGGCCCGGCCCTCACCGGTCTCACCGCTGGCCCGCAGGCACGGTACTGCCCCGGGGTGGTTCGCTGACCCGGCATACCTGCTGCCGCGCACGGCGGATCCGGGCTGGTCAGCAGGGTTCGATCCGGTTGGCCATCCGCCCGTGGACGCCGCCCTACATCCGGGGTACCGCGTCGCGTACATCCGCTGAGGTACGCCTGGTGTCGTCCGGGGACTGACGATTTCGACCTCGTCGCGGGCGCACGATCGGGGCATGAACGCACCTCCCTCTCCCGGACGGGTCACGACCGCGCTCGTCGGCGCCCTCGTCGGAGCCGCCGCCGGAATTCTGCTGGTGTCGGCTGCCGGGGCCCTGGCCTTGGAGATCGACGGAGTGTTCGCCATCCCGGCGATCGGCGTACCCACGTTGTGCGGCGTCGTAGTGGGCGCGTTCGTCATGCCTGGCAACTCACGCTCCAATCGGAGGTAGTCACCCATGTCTCCCGACCGCGGCGCACCCGCGCCCTTTGCCCCACCGGCACCACCCGGCCGACGAGCTGAAGCGCGCGTCGGCCGGTTCGGCGCCCTGGCCGGCTGGGCGCAGCGTCATCGCTGGGCGGCTCTGCTGCTCTGGGTGGCCGTCCTGGCTGCCGTCACGTTGGGCTCGACGGCCGCCGGCTCCGCGTACAAGAACAACTTCGCGCTGCCGGGCACCGACTCGCAGACGGCCACCGACCTGTTCACAAAGCACGGTTCGGACCAGGCCGGGGACAGTGTCGAGATCGTCCTCAAGGACACCCGGGGCATCGACCAGCCCAAGGCCGCCGTGGAGAAGATGCTCGCCGAGGTCGAGCAGCTGCCGGGCGTCGCCGAGGTACGCAGTCCCTACGTCGACGCCTCCGCCGTGTCCAAGGATGGCACGATCGGCTACGCCACCGTCACGCTCGACGGCAAGGCCGAGGCCGTGCCGAAGGCGGAGGTCGCCAAGATCATCGAAACCGCCCAGGGCGCCGCGTCAGGCAGTCTCCAGGTCGAGCTCGGTGGCGAGGCCGTGCGCGGCGCCGAGGAGAAGGAAGCCCCGATCGCGGAAATGGCCGGAATCGTGGCCGCTGTGATCATCCTCGGGCTGCTCTTCGGCTCCCTGGTGGCGGCGGCCGTGCCGCTGATCACCGCTCTCTTCGCGGTCGGCTCGGCCCTCGGTCTGATCGTTCTTGCCTCGCACGTCTTCACCATCGCCGATTTCACGCCGCCCATCACGATGCTCGTCGGGCTCGGCGTCGGCATCGACTACGCCCTGCTGATCTTCTACCGCTACCGGCAAGAGCTCACCGACGGCGCCGAGCCGGCCGAAGCCACCCGTAAGGCCCTGGACGCCGCAGGACGTACGGTGTTCTTCGCCGGCTGCACGGTGATCATTGCCCTGCTGGGGCTGGTCGCGCTCGGTCTCGGCTCGCTGCAGGGGGTGGCCCTTTCCCTGGCGCTGACCGTGCTGACCACCATGGCCGCATCCCTGGTCCTGCTGCCCGCCCTGCTGGCGATCTTCGGCAAGCGCATCCAGCGCCATGTGCTCAAGCACGCGGCCAGGACCGAGGCCAAGGGCAAGGCCGAAGGCCGCCGCTGGCGGGCCCTGGCCTCGGCGGTACAGCGGCGGCCGTTGCCGGCTCTGGTGGCCGCCACCATCGCCCTGCTGGCGCTGTCCGCACCGGCCCTGGGCATGCGGCTCGGCTTCGCCGACGCGGGCAACGACCCGAAGACCACGACCTCCCGGCAGGCCTATGACCTGCTCACTGAGGGCTTCGGCCCGGGTTTCAACGGTCCGCTGATCGTCCTTGCGCAAGGAGACGCGGCAGCCGGCAAGATCGTGTCGTCCGCACTGGCCAAGACCGAGGGTGTGGCGGCGGCCAGCCCTGCGGTGCCCTCCGAGGACGGAGCCCTGTCCACCGTGTTCGTCTACCCGACGACGTCACCGCAGGACAAGGGCACCGCCGACCTGGTGCACCACCTGCGCGAGGACGTGGCCCCGGAGCTCGAGCAGGACACCGGTGCCAATGTCCTGGTGGGCGGCGCCGTCGCAGGCTCCCAGGACTTCTCGGAGACCGTCTCCAAGCGGATGCCGATCTTCATCGCCGTCGTGGTCGGGCTGTCGTCCCTGCTCCTGATGATGGTCTTCCGGTCGATCCTGATCCCTCTCAAGGCCGCGCTGCTGAACCTGATCTCGATCGCGGCCGCGCTCGGCGCCATGACCCTGGTGTTCCAGCACGGCTTGTTCGGGGTGCAGCCGGGCCCGATCGAAGCCTTCCTCCCCGTGCTGATCTTCGCGATCGTGTTCGGGCTCTCCATGGACTATGAGGTGTTCCTCGTCGGGCGAATGCACGAGGAGTGGGAGCGTACGAAGGACCATTCCCTCGCGGTGCGGGAAGGGCTGGCCTCCACCGGCAAGGTGATCACGGCGGCAGGCGCCATCATGATCGTGGTGTTCGGCGCCTTCATGCTGAGCGCCGACCGGATGCTCCAACAGTTCGGCCTGGGGCTCGCGGTGGCGATCTTGATGGACGCACTGGTCATCCGCTGCCTGATGGTCCCGGCCCTCATGCAGCTGATGGGCAAGTGGGCCTGGTGGCTGCCCGCCCCGCTCGCCCGGTGGCTGCCCAAGGTGACGCTCGAAGCCCCTGCGCAGAGCCCGCCGGCGGCCAAGGAGACCGTCGCTCCTTGATCGGCAGATTGCCGTGATCGCCGCTACATGTTGATCAGGCGGCGCCAAGTCCATGCGCTGGGCCCGGCCGGAAACCCGTCCGAGCCCAGCGCGTCGACGGCAGTTGGGCACACCTGCAACTCCATGCGCCCATCACAGGAGGGGAGGACGGTCGCTCATGGCTCACATGAGGCCGCCACCCGAGCGGGGGTGGCCGCTTCTTTTACTGGTACTGCGGTACCAGTCACCCCTCGAAGAGTCACCCGCGGTCCCAGTGATTGCGACGTTCCCGCCCGTAGCTTCGAAAGCAGAGGTCACGGCCCTTCCGTGACCGGTATCCAAGCGAGAAGGAGTGACCTCGGTGATCGAAGCGCGAGAGCTGACCAAGCGCTACGGCGACAAGACGGCCGTGGACCGGCTGAGCTTCACCGTCAAGCCTGGTGAGGTGACCGGATTCCTCGGCCCCAACGGCGCGGGCAAGTCGACGACCATGCGCATGGTCGTCGGCCTGGACGCCCCTACCGCGGGCTCGGTCGTCGTCAAGGGGCGCGCCTACGCGGAGCACCCGGCGCCGCTGCACGAGATCGGAACTCTGCTGGACGCCAAGTCCGTCCACCCCGGGCGCAGCGCGCGCGGCCATCTGATGGCGTTGGCACACACGCACGGCATCGCGCGCCGCCGGGTGGACGAGGTGATCGAGCTGGCCGGGCTGACCAGTGTGGCGGGCAAGCGGGTGGGTGCCTTCTCGCTCGGCATGGGGCAGCGGCTCGGCATCGCCGCCGCACTCCTGGGCGATCCGGACATCCTCATGCTGGACGAGCCGGTCAACGGCCTGGACCCGGAGGGCGTGCTGTGGGTGCGCAACCTTCTTCGCGGGCTGGCCGACGAGGGCCGGGCGGTGATGCTCTCCTCACACCTGATGAGCGAGATGGCGCTGATCGCCGACCACTTGGTCATCGTCGGCCGCGGACGGCTGCTCGCGGACACCACGCTGGACGACTTCACGCAGACGGCCGGCGGGGGCGGCGTGAAGGTCGTCACCGACCAGGCGGCGCGGCTGCGACGGCTCATCGCCGGCCCGGATGTGGTGATCACCTCCGATTCCGCCGAGGAGTTGGTGATCTCCGGGCGCACCGCCCGGGAGATCGGAATGATCGCCGCCTCGCACGGGGTGCCGCTCTACGAGCTGACCCCGCAGTCCGCCTCCCTGGAGACGGCCTTCATGGACCTCACCCGCGACGCCGTGGAGTACCACAGCGCACCCGCCGACAACGCGGGCACTGACCGAAAGGCGGCATGATGACCACCTCCTCTCTTTCCGTGGCGCCTGCCTCCGCGACGCCGGTGCGCAAGGTGACGCCTCGCGGGGTACTGCGCTCGGAGTGGG
Source organism: Streptomyces scabichelini (assembly GCF_011045015.1). Classification (GTDB taxonomy): domain Bacteria; phylum Actinomycetota; class Actinomycetes; order Streptomycetales; family Streptomycetaceae; genus Streptomyces; species Streptomyces scabichelini. The sequence continues at coordinate 16,887 of NZ_JAAKZY010000082.1, forward strand.
CCAAGTTCTGGTCGCTGCGCTCCAGTTGGATCACCCTGACTGCCTCCGTGGTCGTGCTGCTCGTCTTCGGGACGATCGCTGCCTCCACATACAGCCCTCCCACGGGAGCGGACTCCGGTCCGTCCATGTCCGACGGCTCCAGCGACGCGGTCAACCTGGCCCTGATGGGCACGCCGTTCGTGTCGCTGATCGTGGGCTCGCTCGGGGTGCTGCTGTTCGCGGGCGAGTACAGCACGGGCATGATCCGCTCCACGCTCGCCGCGGTCCCCAGGCGGCTGCCGGTGCTGTTCTCCAAGATTGCCGTGGTGGCACCGCTGGTGCTGGTCCTCACCACGATCGGCGCCTTCGTGGCGTTCCAGCTGGGCGCGATCGGCCTGGACGGCGAGGAGATCGCCCTGTCGCTGGGCGATGACGGTGTACTGCGCAGCCTGCTCGGCGTTGGGGTCTACCTGGCCCTCGTGGCGGTGTTCGGTGTGGCTCTGGGCGCGCTGCTGCGCTCTGCCGCCGGAGGCATCGCCTCCCTGCTCGGCATCCTGCTGATCCTGCCCAACCTGACCTCGCTGCTGCCCGACTCGCTGGCCGACACGCTCCAGCCGTACTTCCCCAGCACGGCCGGAGAGGCCATGTTCTCCCTGCACCGGTCGGCCGACTCCCTCTCGCCCGGTGCAGGATTCGCGGTCTTCGCCGCCTGGGTGGCCCTCGCACTCGCCGCGGCGGCCATCCGGCTGAAGCGGACCGATGCCTGAGTGGGGAAGTGGAGACGATCGGGCTCATGAGTCCGCACCGTGCGGCTGGCGCCGTGGACCGGGCGCAGGGGGCGGCACCCTCGCCGTCCCCTGCGCCCGAGGCCGGCTGGGAACATCCCCTGCTGGACTGGCTGCTGCGCCGCCAGCGCCGCCTGCAGCAACTGGGCCGGCGGCACCCCTGGTTGCTCGACACCGCGGTGGTGCTGATCGTCGCGGTGATCGGCCTGACCGACCTGCTCTCCGACGGCGGTGGCGACGGCCCCTTCGGGAACACCGAAGTCCGCGACGACCTGCCGGCCGCCGTCTCGTACGTGGTGTCCGCCGCGCTCGTCGTGCCGCTGTGGTGGCGCCGCCGCGCCCCGGCCCCCGTGTATTTCCTGATCGCCCCGGTCGCCCTCGTCCAGGGGGCGCTGGGCCTGCAGGTGGCGGCCGGCATCGCCGCGTTCATCGCCCTGTACACCATGGCCCGCTACGGTTCCCTGCGGCTACTGGGCTGGGTCGCTGCCGTGGCCGTCGCGCAGGAAACGGTTCCGGTTCTCGTCCTCCTGCCGAGTGAACGCTGGCTGCAGAGCCTGTTCTTCGAGCTGGGGACGGTCACCGCGGCTGCCGCCGTCGGGCTGACGCTGCGCACCCGCCAGATGTATCTGACCGCGCTGGAGGACCGCGCCCGGCGCCTGGAGATCGAACGCGACCAGCGCGAACAGCTCACCGTCGCCGCCGAACGTTCCCGAGTTGCCCGCGAGATGCACGACATCGTCGGCCACAATCTCTCCGTCATGATCAGTGTCGCCGACGGCGCCGCCACCCTCGCCGCCAACAGCGGCGAGCAGTCCGAACAGTCCCTGCGCATCCTCGGCGACACCGGCCGCCAGGCCATGAGCGAACTCCGGCGTGTCCTGGGCGTCCTGCGCGAGAAGCAGCACGGCGAACGGCCGCTCAGTCCACAGCCCGGCATCCGCGATCTGGCCGCCCTCCTGTCCAGGGTCCGCACCGCGGGACTGGACGTCACCTATCGGACCGTGGGCGACCTCGACACGCTCGGCAACAGTGTGCAGCTGACCGTCTACCGCATCGTCCAGGAAGCCCTGACCAACACCCTCAAGCACGCCGGTGCCGGCTCCGCCGCCGACGTCACCGTGACCGCGGACGCCGGACAAGTCCGGATCCGGATCGCCGACACCGGAGCCCCGCCGGAGGTACGTCGACCGTCGCCGCAGCCCGACGATCCCGGGCACGGCCTGGTCGGCATCCGCCAGCGGGCCGCCCTGTACGGCGGCACCGCCACCATCGGCCCGCGCGACGACCGGCCCGGCTGGATCGTCGACGTCGTATTTCACGCATCCGACGAGCCCGCCCCGCCGGCACCAGGAGAAGAACCGCTGCCATGACCACTGTGCTGATCGCGGACGACCAGCCCCTGCAGCGCATGGGCTTCCGCATGCTCATCGAGGGCACCTCCGGCCTGACCTGCGTCGGCGAGGCCGAGCACGGCGCGGAGGCCGTCCGCATGGCAGCCGAACTGCGCCCCGACGTCGTCCTGATGGACATCCGCATGCCCGGCATGGACGGCCTGGAGGCAACCCGCCGGATCACCGCCGCCGGGGGCGGCCGGACCCGCATCCTCATCGTGACCACCTTCGACCTCGACGAGTACGCCCACGACGGACTGCGCGCCGGAGCCAGCGGCTTCCTGCTCAAGGACGCCCGCCCCGAGGAGATCGTCGCCGGCATCCACGCGGTCGCCACCGGCGACGCCGTCGTGGCCCCCAGCCTGACCCGGCGCCTGCTGGACGCCTACGCCCACCAGGTCCTCGCCCCGACCAGCACCCCTGCCACCGAGGATCCCCGCCTCGCCACCCTCAGCGGCCGCGAGAGGGAAGTGCTCATCGCCATCGGCCGGGGCTGGAACAACACAGAGATCGCCGAACGGCTCGTCCTCACCGAATCCACGGTGAAGAAGCACGTCGGCCGGGTCCTCGCCAAGATCGGCGCCAGGGACCGCATCCAGGCCGTGATCACCGCGTACGACGCAGGGCTGGTTCGGGCACAGCCGTAGCGGACCAAGCGCTCCGCCGGCTGTGTCGATATGCGGCTCCGCCGCGGGGCCGCGATGTGCCGTCAGTCCGCTGCGGCGTCATCGTGGCTGGTCGCGCAGTTCCTACGCCCCTTTTGGGCGCTCCCGAACCGCAGCCGACTTCACCGGACCTGCTCAGGGAAGCAGCACGGCGAAGCGAGCGCCTTCGTCGGGCGCCGTCCTGAGTTCGACGCGGCCGCCGTGGGCCTCCAGGATCGCGGCGGTGATGGCCAGGCCGAGTCCGGTGCCGCCGCGGGTGCGGGAGCGGGCCTCGTCGACCCGGTAGAACCGGTCGAAGATGTTCGGCGCGGCCTCCAGCGGCACGCCGGGCCCTTGGTCGATCACTTCCAGTACGACACGGCCGCCCGATTCCAGACTGCCCGCTACGGCTACGGGAGGTTCTGGCCGTGTGGCGGACATGCCCACGCGGATGTGCACGGGCGTGCTGGGCGGGGTGTGGGCCAAGGCGTTGCCGACGAGGTTCGTGATCACCTGGCGCATCCGGTGTTCGTCCACCGTGACCCGGATCGGCTTTCCGGCGCTTTCGAGGACCAGTGGCCGCTGCGGGTCGCGGACCCTTGCGTCGTGCACGGCGTCCTCGACGAGTGTGCGGATGTCGAGTTCGGCCAGGTCAAGTGCGCGTTCCTGGTCGAGGCGTGCCAGCAGCAGCATGTCGTCCACAAGGCGGCTCATCCGGATCGCCTCGTCCTCGATCCGGCCCATCAGCCGGTCCACATCGGCCCGGTCCGGCGCGCCGCCGCAGCGGTTCAGCTCGGCGAAGCCACGGATCGATGTCAGCGGGGTGCACAGTTCGTGCGAGGCGTCCGCCACGAACCTGCGCAGCCGCTCCTCGGACCGTTCCCGTTGGCGCAGTGCGGAGGAAAGCCTGCTGAGCATGGTGTTCAGGGCGCGACCGAGCCGACCGACCTCGGTGTGCGCATCCGAGGCGACCCGCAGATCGAGGTGGCCGCCGGTGATGTCCTCCGCCGTCTTCTCGATCTTGGTCAAGGGTCGCAGCCCCAGCAGTACCAGCAGGAACCCGACCCCGCCGAGGACGAGCAGCAGAGCGATCCCGACCCCGACCTCGATCCAGATCAGCTGTGTCACGGTCGCCTCGGTGGTCTCCGTCGACTGCGCGGCCACAATGATCCGCGGCCCGTCGGGCATCGTCCGCTTGGACACCACGACGCGCCAGTCGGCACCGCCCTGCTGGTCGGCGACCATGAACGGGCGCTCGTCGTACCGGCCGACGGTGGTCGAGTCGATCAACGGCAGGGTCGGCCCCACCGTGGCCGGCTGGGCGGACAGCTGCGGCTTCCCGTTGCGGTAGAGCACCTGGAGCGCGAAATCCGTGGGCAGACCGTTGGAGTTGCGCCGGTCCTCCGGCGACGGCCTCAACTGTTGCGGGCGGCCGTCCACCTGTTGCACGAGGAGCCTGAGCTGGTCGTCCATCCGGGCGACCATGAACTCGCGGATCATCACGACGCTCGCGACCCCGATGGTGCCCAGGCCGAGGGTGGCCAGCACGAGCAACGCCACGACCAGACGCGCCCGTAGAGTCCACGGTTTGCGCCACCGGTTCTTGCTCATCGCTCTTCCCTGGGCAGCCGCAGCGAGTAGCCGATGCCCCGGACGGTGTGGATCAGCGGCGGTTGCACCGAGTCGATTTTGCGGCGCAGATAGCTGATGTACGACTCGACGATCCGGCCGTCCCCACCGAATTCATAGCTCCACACCCGGTCGAGGATCTGCGGTTTGCTGACCACCCGCTCGGCGTTGACCATCAGGTACCGCAACAGGTTGAACTCGGTGGGCGACAGCTGGACCAGCCGACCGGCCCGATGGACCTCGTGGGCGTCCTCGTCGAGCACGAGATCGGCGTACCGGAGGGTGCCGTCGTCCTGCGGGATGTCGGCGCCGCTGCCCGTGCGCCGGAGGATCGCCCACAGCCGCAGCACCACTTCCTCCAGGCTGAACGGCTTGGTCACATAGTCGTCGCCGCCGGCTGTCAGGCCCGCGATCCGGTCTTCCACGGCCCCCCGTGCGGTCAGGAAGAGCACCGGCAGCCGGTCATGGACCGTACGGAGGTTGCGGGCGAGGCTGAAGCCGTCGGTGTCGGGCAGCATCACGTCCAGAATGACGATGTCCGGCCGGACACGCCGGGCCGTGGCCAGCGCTTCGGCTCCGCAGTTCGCCGCGTGCACGGTGAACCCGCTGAGCCTGAGCGCTGCCGACAACAGCTCCAGGATGTTCGGTTCGTCGTCCACTACCAGGACGGCTGCCTCACCACTGTGCTGATCCACCTGACCAGCATCGACGAAGAACCTGGGAAGTACCTGGGAACTGTCTGAGAACGCTGTGATTCAGGCATCCGTGCACTCGTGCAGGGTTCCGGCCTCGCCCGCCTTGAGCACGGGCTTGCAGTTCTGCTCGACCCACCTGGACCGCTCGATGACCGTCTTCTCGTCCATCTGCATCATCCCGCCGCCGGTGAGCACGAACCGCAACCTGCCCTCATGCACCCAGGTGGACAACTGGTCCAGCGAGGGCACCGGGTCCTTGCCGTCGAACCCGCCCATGCCGACCACGGTCGCGTCGCTGTCGACGATGTACACCCCCGCGGCCTGGGAGCCGCCCTCGACGGCCAGGGTGATCGCTTCTCCGGATGCATGCGATGTGGCGTAGTCCAGGATCTTGCGCTGGTCCGCGGTGAGTTCCGCGCTGTCCCAGCCGGCCGGCATGGTGTCGACCGTCGGCCCCGCGGCCGGCAGGCTCGCGATGGCGGTGGTGGAGGCCGCAGCGGCACCGGACCACACGGCGGGTGCGAGGAGTACCGCGCCGAGCCCGAGCCCGAGTCCCATCCTCGGGACCTTGCGCAGTACCAGGGCCAGGATCGCGACCAGCGCGACGACCAGCACCGCGTACCGCAGCCAGCCGTGCCATGAGGTGTTCCGGGAGACGAGCACCCACGCCCACCCCGCCGTCACCGCGACACCGGCGGGCAACGCGAACCGTGCCGGTCCCTCGCTCTCCCGGTACTTCTGGAGCGCCCACACGGTGCCTACGCCGACGAGCGCGCCGATCGCGGGTGCCATGAGGGTGGTGTAGTACGGGTGAAAGACGCCCTTCTGGTTGCTGAACACGATGGCGTTCACCAGGAGCCAGCCGCCCCACAGCACCCAGCCCGCCCGGTTCGCGGTGTCCGCTGGGGCGGACCGGCGCAGGCGCCGGAAGCCGAGCACCGCCGCGCACGCCAGCGCGGCCAGTGCCAGCGGCAGCAGCCAGCTGATCTGCCCGCCGACCGCCTCGCCGAACATCCGGCCCGCACCGGACGAACCTCCGAAGCTCGTGCCGCCCGGGCCGCCGAAACTCGCGCCGCCGGGTCCGCCGGGGCCACCTCCGCCCGCCGGTGCCCCGCCGTTGCCGTTCCCCTCACCGCCGAACACGCGGCCGAGCCCGTTGTAGCCCAGTACCAGATCCAGGACCGTGCCGTCGGTGCTGCCGCCGATGTACGGCTTCTTGCCCGGCCACAGGCCGACTGCCGCGACCCACCACAGCGAACTCGCAAGGAGCACGACGGCCGCACCGGCAAGGTCGAGCATCTGACGGCGCCAGTGGGCCTTGCTCCCGGCCAGGTACGCGGCGAAGAAGGCAGGAATGACGATGTACGCGGCCGCCATCTTCGCCAGGAAGCCGCACCCGAGCAGGAACGCTGTGAACAGCAGCCACTTCGTCCTGGTACGGGGGTCCAGCGCCTTCATCGCGCGGGTGAAGGCGTATGCCGCCGCGACGAGCGTGAGGACGAGCATGGTGTCGGTGTTGTTCGTGCGGGTGGTCGCCACCGTGATCGGCGTGAGCGTGAGGATCAGCGCGGCGATCAGCGCGGCCTTCTCGCCCGCCCACATCCGGACCGTCCGGTGCAGCAGGAAGATCGCCGTGACACCTTCGACCACCTGCGGCAGTAGCACGGACCAGTGGTGGATGCCGAAGATCTTCACCGAGATCACCTGCGGCCACAAAGACAGCGGCGGTTTGTCGATCGTGACCACACCGGCCGGGTCGAACGAACCGAACAGGAAGTTCGTGAAGTTCGACGACATCGACTTGACCGCGGCCGTGTAGTACGTGTTGCCCCAACTGCCGGTCCACATCACCCAGCCGTACAGCACCGTCCCCAGCACGAGGATCGCGATGAGCGCGTACCGCGGCCCGTGCGGGGGACGTTGCTGAGGCGGTTCGACGGGCACTGCCTGCTCCGTCTGTTGGGCTTGGCCGGTATCGGCGGCGGTCATACGTTTCCCTTTTCTTGTTTGAAGACCCAGCCGCGCAGCAGGACGAACCGGCCGGCCGTGCCGAGCACGGATGCGCCGAGCAACACGAACAGTTCGAGGAGACGCGAGGGTTCGGACACTGCCGAGTGCAGGACGAGCAGCGCGGTCGATGTGAACGCGTAGTAGAGGCCGAAGACGATGAGCCCTTGCAGGTGCGCTCTGCCGGACGAGCCACGGGAGCCGAGGAACGTGAACCGCCGGTTGGCCTCGGTGTTGAACATCGTGGTGACCACGAGCGCCAGCAGGTTGGCTGCCAACGGGTGCATCGCCGGCCGCAAGAGTGCGTAGAGCAGCAGAGTGACCGCTGTGGACAAGAGGCCGATCACGCCGAACGACAGCAGTTGCCAGAGCAGACCCGGGTCCCGTCGGGACAACACCGCGTCGGGGTGGGCCGCTTGGGGTTCCGGACGCCTTGGCAGGTCGGCGACCCTTGCCGTGCCGGCGGCCTTCGCCCTCGCCACCCGGATCAGACCCCGGATGTCCTCGAGCGCGGTCGATCCGATACTGACCCGGGTGTCGATGTCCTCGACCCAGTCGACCGGCACCTCGTGCACCCGCAGTCCGTTGTGCTCGGCCAACAGCAGCAGTTCGGTGTCGAAGAACCAGTTGTCGTCCTTGATGCGGCCGAGCAACGGGCGGATCACGTCCGTGCGCGCGGCCTTGAAGCCGCACTGGGCGTCGGAGAACTTCGCGCCGTGGCTGAGCCGGATGAGCGCGTTGTAACCCCGGGAGATCAGCTCACGCTTCGGGCCGCGTACGGTCCTGGCGCTCGGGGCGAGCCGCGAGCCGATCGAGACGTCCGAGTGGCCGTTGACCAGCGGAGCCACCAGGGGCAGCAACGCGTCGAGGCCGGTCGACAGGTCGACGTCCATATAGGCCACCACGTCGGCGTCGCTCCATTGCCACGCGGTGCGCAGGGCCCGGCCACGGCCCTTCTCGTCGAGATGCAGCACACGGACCTGATCCGAGGCTTCGGTCAGCTCGTTGGCGATCGCCAGGGTGGCGTCGGTGCTGGCATTGTCGACGATGGTGATGGTCCACTCGAACGGCAACTGTTCGCGCAAATACGACGTCAGGACGTCCACGCAGCCGCGCAGCGCGCGTTCCTCGTTGTACACCGGGATCACGACGTCGACCGTGGCGGTCTTGGTCGCACCGGTCAGGTCCGGCGGTGTCGCCGGGGCAGGGGTGCCAGTCATGACAACAGGTGTGCCAGGCGTAACCGCAAGCGGCCTGGACGGAACCTGAAAGAAGCCTGGGAATCTGCGAGTTCGGCTCTCAGGTAACTCGCACAAACGCGTCCTACGGTCGCGGCGTGTCAGGAACATCGGAATCCGTCGACATCGACGAGAAGCAGACGCGAACATCCCGCCGAGTGGGATTGGTGGTTACCGCGGTCGTGCTCGCGGTCGTGGCCAGGGTCGCCATGTTCGACCACGAGTCCACCGACTTCAAATTCTTCGTCAAGGGCTGGTACGAATTCATTTCCACACACGGTGGATTCGGAGCTCTCAAGTACAACTTCGCCGATTACAACGTCCCTTATCTCTACCTGATAGCGGCATTGACCTATCTGCCGATACCCGCACTCATCGGGATCAAGGTCATCTCGGTGGTGTTCGACCTGATCCTGGCGTACTTCACCTACCGCATCGTCGCGCTGCGCCACACCGGCCGCCGGCTGCCGGCACTGGCTGCCCTCCTCGTGCTGTGCCTCCCCACCGTGGCGACCAACAGCGGGATGTGGGGGCAGGCCGACTCCCTCTACGCCGCGTTCGGCCTCGGCGGCGTGTACTTCCTCCTGCGCAGGCGGCCGTGGCCGGCCGGCGTCTTCTTCGGCCTGTCGCTGGCCTTCAAACTGCAGGCAGTCTTCCTGTTCCCGCTGCTGCTGGTCCTCGCATGGAAAAGGTGGATCCCGTGGCGGGTACTGCCGGCCGTCCCCGGGGTCGTCCTGCTCCTTGACGTGCCGGCGTTGCTGGTCGGAGCGCCCATAGGGCGCTTGTTGTCGGTGTATGCCGACCAGACGAGCGCGTATCCGGCACTGTCGATGCTCGCGCCGTCGATCTACCAGTTCCTCCCGGCGAGCGCCGACGCGGAGGTGATCCGGCCCATCGGTATCGCGGTGACCGGACTGGTGATTCTCGGGCTGTGCCTCGGCGTACGGCTCAGCCGAGTGCGGCTTACGACAACGAAAGTCGTGCTGATGGGAGCAGCTTCGGCTGTCCTGGTGCCGTTCCTCCTGCCGTCGATGCACGAGCGCTACTTCTACCTGGCCGAGGTACTCACCGTGATCGCGGCGTTCTACCTGCCGCGCCGCCTCTGGTACGTGCCTGTCCTCGTGCAGGTGGCCTCGTTCCGCGCCTATCTCCACGTGCTGTTCCCGGCAGCGGATTCGACGCCTCCGGGAGACCTGCCGGGAGGGCCCGGCCTTCCCGTACCCGGCGGGCACTCGGAGCCCGGGGACATGTCGGGCGCTATGCCGGACGCGATGTTGGACCAGTACGCGCCCACCCTGGAGTTCCGGGTCCTCGCCGCGCTCATGGCGGTCGCGGTCGTGTCCGTGGTGTGGACGGCATTCCGCGAATTCCGCCGAGATTCCCCGCCGGAGCACAGAAAACACACATTCACGATGCGCTGACCACGTGGCGATCCATCAGGTTTCACCGCGGAATTCCACAGCCGACCCGAGGGAGTCAAATCATGTATGCCGCAGCCGCCGACCAGCCAGGAGGTCTCGCCGGCCTGGTGGTGGACATCATGGACGAGCTGGGCGGACCGGGCGCCGCGCTCCTCGTCGGCATCGACAACATCTTCCCGCCGACGCCGAGCGAACTGGTGCTGCCACTGGCCGGTTTCGCCGCGAGCCAGGGCACCATGAGCCTGTTCATGGCGCTGTTCTGGACCACCCTCGGCTCCGTCGCCGGCGCCCTGCTCACCTACTGGCTGGGCGCGTGGCTCGGCCGCGACCGCGTCCGCTCCCTGATCATCCGCACACCACTGATGAAACCGTCGGACTTCGATCGCACCGAACGCTGGTTCCTCAAACACGGCACGAAGGCGGTGTTCTTCGGCCGGATGGTGCCGCTGTTCCGCAGCCTCGTCTCGCTACCCGCGGGCGTCGAACGGATGCCTGTGTGGCGGTTCCTGTACCTGACCACGCTCGGCAGCCTGATCTGGAACGCGGGCTTCGTCGTGGCCGGCTACCAGTTGGGCGCCAACTGGCAGGACGTGGACGAGTACGCGGGCGTCTTCCAGAAGGTGGTCATCGCAGTCGTCGCACTGGCCGTCGTCGTGTTCGTGGCGGTCCGGATGCGAATCAGAGGCTGGAGAAGGTAGCTGAAGCGATTGACGACTCATGTCCGCGCCGCGATGTCCCGTGCCGCGATGTACCCGAACGTCATCGCGGGTCCGATCGTCGAGCCCGCGCCCGCGTAACTGCGGCCCATGACGGCGGCGCTGGCGTTTCCCGCCGCGTACAGCCCGCGGATCACCGAGCCGTCCGGGCTGAGCACGCGCGCCCGGGCGTCGGTGAGCAGGCCGCCCTTGGTGCCGAGGTCGCCCGGAACGATCCGGAAGGCGTAGTAGGGGGCCAGCCACAGCGGTGCCAGGCAGGAGTTGGGGCGGACGGAGGGGTCCGTGTAGTAGTGGTCGTACGCGCTGTCGCCGCGCTCGAAGTCGGTGTCGTCGCCGCTCCTGGCAAGGGAGTTGAAGCGGTCGACGGTGGCGCGCAGAGCGGCCGCGGGTACGCCGATCGAGGCGGCCAGCGAGTCCAGTGTCCACGCCTTGTGGACGGCGCCCGACTCGTACCAGGCGTCGGGGAACACGAAGGTCGGCGCGACGTCCTTGAAGAGGTAGCGGTTGCGGTAGTTCTGGTCGACGATCAGCCAGGCCGGGATGTGCGGGGCGTTCGGCGTGTCGCGGTCGTACATGGTGTGGACGACATCGCTGTACGGCGCGGCCTCGTTGACGAAGCGCGCTCCGGCCGCGTTGACGAGGAGCCCGCCGGGCAGGGTGCGTTCGGCGAGGCAGAAGTACGGCTGGTCGGGGAGCGGGATCGCCGGGCCCCACCACGCGTCGTCCATCAATCCCAGCGCCGCGCCTGCCCGTTCACCGGCCCGGATACCGTCGCCGGTGTTCTCCTTGGCGCCGACCGTCCACTGGGTGCCGATGGGCTGCTCCTGGTACTGCTTGCGCATGGCCGCGTTGTGCTCGAAGCCGCCCGAGCCGACGATGACGCCCCGGCGGGCGCGCAGCAGTCCGGGTGCGCCGTTTCTGGTGACGACCGCGCCGGTGACGGCGCCGTTCTCCCTGTGCAGATCGGTCAGCGGCGTGTTCAGCCACACGGGCACGCCGGCCCTGAGCAGCCCGGCGCGCAGCCCCGCCGCCAGCGACTGGCCCATGGTGAGCGGCTTCTGGCCCAGCAGCGCCGCCTTCGTCCCCCGGGCCAGGCACTCCGTGGCCACGGCGAGCCCCTTCGCGCTGACCGCGGAAAGGACGAGCCACTTGTAGTCGGCGCTGAAGACGACCATGCCGGCCGGGACCGTCATGTACGACGGGTTCAGGCGCGCCAGCTCCGCACCCAGGATGTTCCCGTCGAGTTGGTCGGGCTCGATGGAACGGCCCTGCGCCAGCCCGCCGGGCAACTCCGGGTAGTAGTCGCTGTAGCCCTCCATCCAGCGGAAGCGCAGCGGGCTGTTGGCCATGACGAAGGAGAGCATGGCGGGCCCATGGTCGAGGAAGGCCTTCTGCCGGACGACCGGGACGTCGTCGCCGACCACGGCCGCGAGGTACGTGGCGGCCTTCGCCGGGGTGTCGGGCACCCCGGCGGCCAGGATGACGGAGTTGTTCGGGACCCAGATGCCCGCGCCGGAACGGGCCGCCGAACCGCCGAAGGTGGCCGCCTTCTCCACGACGACGCACGTCAGGCCCTGCTTGGCGGCGGTGAGCGCGGCCGTCATACCGGCGGCTCCTGAGCCGATGACCACGACGTCGTACGTGCCGAGGAGGGGCAGGTCGGCGGAGTCGGCGGCGTCTGCGTAAGGGCCGCCGGGGTACGGCAGCCCGCCGGCGAGAGCGAGGCCGGCGCCGGCGGCACCGATCACACGGCGGCGCGAAGGGGCGGAGAGTGGCGTACGTCTGACGGGATCAGCGTGGGTGGACATGGCAGGTCTCTCCAGTCTGGTCAGGGAAAGGGAGGCCGTGCTGTGCTGCCCGGAGCACGAGGGGCTCCGGGCGCCCCGTTTCTGATGCAGAGTCAGGAATGTGGCGCCGAAACCGGGTTGAAGTCAAGGGGTACGCCCGCCCCGGGCGCCGTACACCATGCGGAGCCCGACGCTCCTGCCCCGCATCCGCCGGCCCTCTCCCCGACATCCGACCGAACCGGACCGCAATGACGCGCCGGAGGCGGCGGAAGCGGCGGAGGCGGCGGGACGAATCGGCCTTGGGGCCCTCGATCAGGGGAGTTGAAGCGATCAGGGGAGTTGGAGCCGGTTCAGCGGCGTGTCCGCGTGTCCGGAAACGCGGGCGGAGGCCGGGACGGGCCGGCGGCGGCTTGGAGCCCCGCCGTTGTCGGCTTGGAGCCCCGCCGTTGCCGGCCGCATCACTCACCGGCCGCCCGTGAAAGGCCCGTGTCCGACCAGAACGCAGGCCTGCGCCTGCACGGCCTGACACGAGCCCCGACACGAGACCTGACACGAGACCTGACAGCCTGGATGACGCCGGCCGTCAGCGGGTGAGCAGCAACGCGTCGCCCACCGCCCGCTCGGTGCCGTCCGACGGCGAGTTGATCACCTTGCCGTTCACCACCGTGGTGACCGAACCACCGCCGTCAAGGGCCATGGCGCGCACCGCGCCCAGCGACTTGATCAGCTCCGCCCCTTCGTTGAGCCCGAATCCGTCGCTGTAGCTGGGCTGGCGGCCGTCCGCGGTCACCAGGAGCACACGGCCCTGCCGGTCGACGCCCAGGAGCATGCGCGGGTTGCGCTTGATGCCCCAGGTGTACGCGAAGGACGGGTCGCCGATCCGCTCGATGCCGTCGGCTCCGTAGTTCACCGCGACTTTTCCGTCGCGCACCAGCTCGGGGCCGCCGTTGACGATGTCGTCCTGCGGGCCGAGTTCGAGCTCGCGGCCGCTCTCGTCCAGGATCCGCTGCCGCACCTTCAGCTCGCTGCCCGGCTTCGCGTGCGTACGCAGCCAGGAGGCTCCTTCGCCGATGCCGGCCAGGACGCTGCCGCCATCCGGCACGGCACCGCCGCGCGGACGCACCTCCCGAACCCGGCCGCTCGCGTCGAGCACCGCCTCGATGCCGTCACCGGCCGGGGTGCTCGCACCCAACTCGTCGGTGAACTCGACGATCTCGTCGGGATCGGTGCAGGTCACATCGTGCTGCGGCACCTCGGTCGGGGAGTCGCCGCCGACACCACCGCAGTTGCGGACCAGGCCGGGCACGCGGTTGATGCCGTCCACGATCGCGGACGCCCCGCCCGCTCGGACGCTGAGTTCCGTGCGGAGCTTCTTGAACTCCGGGCGCAGACCGTCGCCGCGCAGCACCGCCGCGATCCGGCCGTTGGTCGCCGCGCTCTGCAGCTCCCCGTCGTACGCGGCAATGCCGGCCGAGGCGCCCGGCACGCCGTCCTTGCCCTCCATGACGAAGAAGCCCGCGTTGACGCCGAGCAGGGCGTCGTCGCCGACGGCCATGTCGCTCACCTTCTCCCGGCCGGCGACACCCGTGCCGTACGTGGCGTCCAGCGCACCGCCATAGCGCTGCGGGTCGATGATCGCCACCTTGACCCGGGCCAGACCGGTGCCGGGCTCACCGTCCGCGCCGGTCCACTCGCTGATCGCGTCGAACCCCGCGTCCACGAGGTCCTGACGCTGCGCGTCGGCCTCGGTCCGGTTGGCGTACTCGCCCACCCGGACTCGTACGCCGACCAGCCCTCTGCGGTCCGCACCCCGCGGCCATTCGACCCGCTCACCACGAGCGCTGAACCCGGCGCCACGCAGCCGCTCCGCCAGCGCCTGAGCGCCCTGCTCGGTGGCGAGGTGAGCGCCGTCGGCACGCACCGTGACCGTCCAGTGATCCGCACCGGGACGGCCCGAGATCCTCCCCTGATACAGGTCGACTCCGGAGGCGAGGCGATCGTGCTGCCAGCCGGCGATCGGCCGAGGTACGGGGGTCGACGGAGGAACGGCGGTCGACGGAGGAACGGCGGTCGTCGAAACGGCGGCCGTGGTGGCTGCGACGTTGTCGTACTGGTCGACGACAACACCAGGAGCGACCAGTCCTGCCGCGGCGACGGCAACCACCGACGCCTTCACGGAAACACGGAACGGACGGCGTGCGAGGGCCATAGGCACTCCTAGGTAGCGGACGAACATCGCGTGCACAGCTGACTTGCTCACATGACACGCTTTCGGAAGGCGCGTTCATGCGTCACAAGCGCAACTCCTTGCGCAGGGAACGCGAATTCCCGAGCGACGGTTGAACCCAGGCGTGAATACCGGAAGTCCGGCCAGTGAACTCGCCTCAGGCCAACCATGGGTGGACCGCACCGGGGAAGGATCGCGAGAGTTCCGGTTACCGTGTCAGGCGATCCGAATACGGAGATCCCCCTCGTCGGAGGTGGCCGGCTCATCGTGAACGACCACGCCACCTGCGGCGGACCGCAGGAATACATGGACGTATTCCTGCGGTCCGCCCTCCCGGCCATCCAGGACCTCTGCGAACGTCGGGGCGGCGAACTCGAGTCGCTCACGCACGAAGCCGTACCCGATGCCACGGGCGACATGGTCGTCGCCGCCACGGCGGTGGTGCTCTTCCGCGGCCGCCGCTGCGTTTTCCGGCGCGGGATCTGGCCCCCGAGTCACCCCCGGCCACCCGCGCCGCCATCTACGCAACCGTCCTGGAAGAACGACTGCTGACAGGAGTCCGCCCCTCGCCCGGCGACGACACGTCGCCGGTCGACCTCTGAAGGCGCGTCCTCACGAAAGCGACGCGGCCGGGCGCTCAAAGCCCGTCGCGCCGCTCGAGGCTCCTGTGCGGGCTGACGCGGATCACGACGCGCGCTGGACCGAGGTGAGCCGGACCGAGGTGGGCACGCGGAGTGCCCGAGTGATGACGCGTACCCGTTCTGCCACCCGGGCACCCTGGCGACACGGTCACGCAAGACCTCCTTCGCCCCGCAGGTATGCTCCCGCGCGCGCCGCGGCCGCTGCGGCCTCGGCGGCTTGGTCTGCGGTGGCCTCGTCGAGGCGGTCGCCGGTGGTCAGCAGGCGGTAGTAGAGGGGGGCGGAGACGGCACGGATGACCTCGTGGACATCGGTGCCCTCAGGCACCTCACCCCGGTCGATGGCCTGCTGGACGCAGGGCGCCCACTCCTTGACGCGGATGTCGTAGAAGCGGTGCAGGGCCTCGGCTGTCTTCGCCTCGCAGGTGGCGGCCGCGATCACTGCCTTGAACAGTGCTCCCTGCCGCGGGTCGGCCAAGGTGCGCTGCACGAGCCGGGCGTTCGCCTTGAGATCACCGAGGAGCGAGCCGGTCTCGGTCCGTGGCAGTGACTGCTCGGCCATGTCCAGCAACAGGTCGGCCACCAGGCGGGGCACCGTTCCCCAGCGGCGGTAGACGGTGGTCTTGCCCACCTCGGCGCGGCTCGCGACGGCGGCGAGGTCCAGGTGGGCAAAGCCATCCTCAGCCAAGGCGTCCCCGGCCGCCTGCAGCACCGCCGACCGCACCCGCGCCGTGCGCCCTCCGGGACGGACGGTGCCCGGATCCGCACCCTCAAGCTCCATAACGGTACTCCAGTTTCATTAATCGTCCATGGCTGCTACGTTGAGGCCCCACGCTAACGGAACTACAGGACCATTAACCAGTTTGATCGGTCAGGCAACGAGAGGAACAGCCATGGAATACAGGCGGCTGGGTGCATCCGGCCTCAAAGTCCCCGCGCTGAGCTTCGGCACCGGCACCTTCGGTGGTCAGGGACCGCTGTTCGGCGCCTGGGGCAACACCGATGCGCAAGAAGCGCGCCGCCTCGTGGACATCTGCCTCGACGCCGGGATCACGATGTTCGACACCGCCGACGTCTACTCCGGCGGCGCCTCTGAGGAGGTGCTGGGCGAAGCGATCAAAGGCCGCAGGGACCAGGTGATCGTGTCCACCAAGACCAGCCTGCCGATGGGCGAAGGGCCAGGCGATGCGGGCTCCTCCCGTTCGCGTCTGATCACCGCCTGCGAGGACGCCCTGCGTCGGCTCGGCACCGACTACCTCGATCTGTTCCAGCTACACGCCTTCGACGCCGGCACGCCGATCGAGGAGGTCCTGTCCACACTCGACGATCTCGTACGAGCGGGAAAGGTCCGCTACCTCGGCATCTCCAACTTCTCCGGCTGGCAGGCGATGAAGTCCCTGGCGATCGCGGAGAGGTACGGCCACCCGCGCTATGTCGCACATCAGGTCTACTACTCCCTCATCGGCCGCGACTACGAATGGGAGCTGATGCCCCTCGGCCTTGACCAGGGCCTCGGAGCCCTCGTCTGGAGTCCCCTCGGCTGGGGACGGCTCACCGGCAGAATCCACCGGGACCAGCCGCTGCCGGCCAACAGCCGACTGCACGACACCGCGGACTACGGCCCGCCGGTCGAGGACGAACACCTCTACCGCGTGGTCGACGCCCTCGACGAGATCGCGCAGGAGACCGGCAAGACCATTCCGCAAATCGCCATCAACTGGCTGCTGCGGCGGCCGACCGTCTCCTCCGTCATCATCGGCGCCCGCAACGAGGAGCAACTCCGCCAGAACCTCGGCGCCGTCGGCTGGACGCTCACGCCCGACCAGATGGCGAAACTCGATGCGGCGAGCGGCAGGACGGCGCCCTACCCGTACTTTCCCTACCAGCGCCAGGAAGGCTTCGCCCGCCTCAACCCAGCAGTTGTCGGCCCTCCGCCTGCTGCATGACATCGGCGTCAAGTGGCTGGAGTGCAGCCGCGGGTGTCGGCTCCGCTGGTTCAGCTCGCGGTCGAGAGCACACGGCCGCCCTCGGCGGCGGGCGCGGCACGGGCCGGGATCTGCGTGCCGGCGCTCACCCGGGCGGTGAGGTTGTGCTCCGGACGACGAGGCGGGGGGCGATGACGTCCTCCCCGGCCGGGACCCCGTCGCGCTCCAGGCGTGCGACGGCCCGGCTGACGGCGAGGTGGGCGAGGCGGGCGATGTCCTGTCCCACCGTGGTGAGGTCGATGTGGGCCAGGCGGGCCAGATGGCTGTCGTCGAAGCCGACGACGGAGATGTCTCCGGGGACCGCGATGCCGGAGCGGAGCAAGAGGTCGAGTACGCCGGTCGCGCAGCGGTCGTTGAAGGCCAGTACGGCCGTGGGGCGCGGGCGGGCGGTCGACAGGGTCCGGGCGGCCTCGGCGCCTTCCTCCTCGGTGAGCCCGCCCGGGAGGATGCGGATGTGCTCGCTCAGGCCGTGGCGGTTCATGGCGGTGCGGTAGCCGCGGCGCCGGTCGGCCGCCCCCGGTGCCCGGCCGCCGTCGATGTGGGCGATGTCGCGGTGGCCCAGAGCGACGAGGTGGTCCACCGCCTGACGGGCTCCCTCGTCGTCGGCGGTCCGTACGACCTCCAGGCCAGGGACGGACGGCCTCAGCCGGCGGGCTACGGAGACGACCGGCACTTGCCCGGCGAGTTCCGCCAGCCGCTTGGCGGGGGCCTGCGGGCCGAGCAGGATCAGCGCCTCGCAGCGGTCGTCGAGCAGCGTCTCGACGGCGCGCCGCTCGCCGCGCCCGGCGGTCACGGCACTCAGCGCGATCTGGTACCCGGCCGGTTCGGCCGCCGCGTAGATACCCTCCACCAGATCGGCGTGGAACGGATGCTGGAGGCCGAACTGCACCCCGAGCAGTCTGGAACGCCGGCTGCGCAGCAATCGCGCCCGGGCGTCCGGGCGGTAACCGATCTCACGCGCGGCTTGGAGGATGCGCTCGCGGGTGGCCGCGCTGGCGCCCTTGGCATCGCGCATCACGATGGAGACGAGCGCCGTCGACACCCCTGCCCGCGCCGCGACGTCCGCGAGCGTCGGCCGCTTTCCGTCGGGGACCGCGGGGGTTTCCGGCACCTGTCCTCCCTGGGCTGAGCCGCCTGTCCGGAGATCGACTATAGAACGTTCTAGGCTTCGCCGGCCACCGAAGTCTTGACAGGTGTGCGCGGGGACTGGCGTACTGCTCTCACAGGTTCCTAGAACGTTCTAGTACCTAGAACGTTCTAGTCATAGTCGCGGAGAGTAAGGGTGGCGGCGATGTACACACTGGCGGTCTGCGCCGAGATGGTCTTCCTGGACCTGCCGATCGACGAACGAGCGCGGCGCATCCACGACGCCGGCTTTCAGGTGGAGATCTGGGACTGGACCCGGCACGACCTGGACGCGCTGGCCCGGACCCCGGCCGACTTCTCCTCCATGACCGGCTACATCCGCGGCAGCCTCACCGACGAGGACGGGGCGGCCGAACTCCTGCGCACCGCGGAGGAGTCGCTCAAGGCGGCCGAGCATCTGGGCTGTCCTCGGCTGAACCTGCATGGCACCGGACTGGACGGCAAGGGCCTGCCGGTGGTGCCGGTGGATGGTCCGGCCACGGCGGACATGTGGATCGCCGCCCGTCACACGCTCACCCGCATCGCCGAGCTGGGCGAGAGTGCGGGGGTCACCTTCACCCTGGAGAACCTCAATACCGCTGTCGACCACCCCGGGGTGCCGTTCGCGACGGCCGCGGACACCCTGGCCCTGGTCCAGGCGGTGGACCGGCCCGGGCTGCGGATGAACCTGGACCTGTACCACGCGCAGATCGGCGAGGGGAATCTCATCGAGCTGGTCCGCCGGGCCCACGGCCTGGGCCTGATCGGCGAGATCCAGGTGGCCGACGTCCCCGGTCGCCGCGAGCCCGGAACCGGGGAGATCAACTACCCCGCGGTCGCCCGCGCCCTGGCGGAGCTGGGCTACGAGGGCACGGTGGCGATGGAGGCGTGGGCCTCCGACGACAGCGCCCAAGCCCTGGAGCGTTTCCGCGCCGCCTTCACCCACTGAAGCCTTCTGAAGTCGTCCGACGACAAGTGACGTACGGAGTCCCCGCATGACCACCCAACAGCCTCTCTCCGTCGGTCTCATCGGCGCCGGACGGATGGGTTCCTTCCACGCCGAGACCCTCGCTCACCGCCTCCCCGGCGTCCGGCTCGCCGCCATCGCCGACCCCGCTCCCGGCGCCGCGCAAAGCCTGGGCGAGCGCCTCGGCTGCACCACCACCTACACGGACATCGGCGAGCTGCTCGCCGACCCGCGGATCGACGCCGTAGTGATCGTCACCCCGGCCCGCACCCACGCCGACCTCGTCCAGGCGGCGGCCAAGGCGGGCAAGGCGGTCTACTGCGAGAAGCCCATGGCCGTCACCCTCGCCGAGGCCGACCGCGCTGTCGCGGTCGCCGCCGACGCGGGCGTACCGCTCCAGGTGGGCTTCAACCGCCGCTACGACCCAGGGTTCCGGGCCGCCCACGAGAAGATCGCCGCCGGCGCCATCGGCACACCGCAACTGCTGCGTTCCCTCACCCGCGACCCCAAGCTCGCCGACCCGGCCCGTATACCGCCATGGACGATCTTCCTGGAGACCCTCATCCACGACTTCGACATCCTGCGCCACCTCAACCCCGGCGCCGAACCCGTCGAGGTCTCCGCGATGGCAGACGCTGTGATCCGCCCCGACTTCAAGGACCGCGGCCTGCTCGACACCGCGGTCGTCACGATCCGCTTCGACAACGGCGCCCTGGCCACCGCCGAGGCCAGCTTCCAGGCCGTCTACGGCTACGACGTCCGCGCGGAGGTTCTCGGCTCGGCCGGCATGCTCACGATGGGCGACCTCCGCCGTACCCACCTGACCGCATACGGCCCGGACGGTTCCACCGCCGAGTGCGTCACCTACGACCAGGATCTCTTCCACGATTCCTACGTCGCCGAACTCGCCGACTTCACCGACAGCGTGCGCACCGGCCGCACCCCGTCCGTCACCGGCGAGGACGCACGCGGCGCCCTGTCCCTCGCCCTCGCCGCGATCGAGTCCGTCACCAGCGGCGGACCGGTCAGACTTCCTTCTGTCCTTCGCGCATCCGGTGCTCGCTCGGGCTGATGCCGTGTTCCCTTTTGAACGCGGCGCTGAGGGCGAAGGCGTTGGCGAATCCGACGCGGTCCGCCACCGCGGCGAGCGTTGCGCCGGGCTCGCGGAGCAGGTCGGCGGCCAGGGTGAGGCGTCGTTCCCGCAGGAAGGTCATCGGCGGCTGTCCGACGAGGGCGGTGAAGCGCCGGGCCAGGTTCGCTCGTGACACGCCTGCCCTGGCGGCGAGGGCCGGCAGGGTCCATGGGTGTGCGGGGTGGGCTTGCAGCAGGCGCAGGGCGGGGCCGACCACGGGGTCGCTGTGGGCCCGGTACCAGGAGGGGACCTGGGCGCCGGGGCGGGTGAACCAGGCGCGCAGGGCCGTGATGAGCATCAGGTCCAGCGTCCGGTCCAGCAGGATCTGCTGCCCGGACTCCTCGCGGGTGATCTCCTCGAACGTCCTCCCACTGACCGGGCAGGCACCCACGTCCGCCTCGACGACGGCCACGGACGGGAGGGCGGCGAGCAGTCGGCTCGGGGTGCCGCTGTCGAAGGTGTAGAGGCCGCTCAGGAGGAGTGTGCTGTCCGCCCCTGCCATCCGTGCCGTGTCCCAGGTGTCGGCGTCCGGGACTCGCGCGCCGAGCGTCTCCTCGCCCTGTGTGGTCGTGCAGCGTCCTCCGGGTTGGATCACCACGTCCGGTTCGGTGGCCGGGTCGTCCGCGATCACGTACGGCGCGCCGCCGCACAGCACCGCGACGTCACCGGGGCCGATCCTGACCGGGTCGCCGCCCTGGGGGGTGATCCAGGCGGAGCCGCGCAGGAGGACCGTGAGGGCCAGGGGGGAGCGGTCTTCGAAGCGCGCTGCCCAGGTGCCGGTGAGGGCGGACTGGTTGAAGACCGCGCCGGCGGTACGTATCCCGTTCAACAGGTCGGTCAGCGGATCCGTGCTGGTCAGTGCGAGGGGATCCATGCCGGTCAGCGTAGACGAACGGATATGGAGCTGAGTCTGCGTGGCATGGCCGGGGCGGATGGCGGCTGGTTCAGTCGAGTCCATGAGCGACGAGATGATCCTGGTGACGGGTGCTACGGGCAAGACGGGCCGCCGTGTGGTGCGGCTGCTTCAGGAGCGGGGCGTGGTGGTTCGCGCGGCGTCCCGCTCCGGTACGCCGTCCTTCGACTGGACGGACCGCGCCACCTGGGAGCCGGCGCTGCGCGGCGTGACGCGGATGTACCTGGTGCACCCCGGCCTCGGCACACCGCAGGCCGCTGAGGACGTCTCCGCGTTCGCCCGGCAGGCCGGGGCCGCAGGAGTCCGGCACGCGGTGCTGCTGTCCACGCCCTCCGACGCCTGGGGCCCTGCCCAGGAACGCGTCCTGGCTGCGGAACGAGCGCTGGAGCAGGCGGGTCTGGAGTGGACGGTGCTGCGGGTTCGCTGGTTCTTCCAGAACTTCAGCGAGGACTTCCTCCACGATCCCGTGATGAGCGGCGAGGTACGGCTGCCGGCCGGCGACGGCAAGGAGGCGTTCATCGACGCCGAGGACATCGCCGAGGTGGCGGTCGCCGCGCTCACCGAGGCCGGGCACGCCGGGTGGCACTACGAGCTCAGCGGCCCCCGGCTGCTGTCCTTCCAGGAGACGGTCGAGGAGATCGCCCGGGCCACCGGCCGCGACATCCGTTACGTGCCGCTGACCCCGGAGGCGTACGCGGAGGAGCAGCGCGCGCAGGGCGTGCCCGAGGAGTGGGTGCAGCTGTCCATCGGTCTGTACGAGCAGGTACGTTCCGGCGGCCTCGCCACACTCGGCGACGGCGTACAGCGCGCGCTGGGCCGCTCTCCCCGGGACTTCTCCGAGTACGCCAAGAGCACCGACGCGGCGGGCGCCTGGAACGACTGATGCTCTTCCGGCCCCTCCGGCGTCGCGTTCTGGCCTGTTTCTGGCGTCGCGTTCGGGGCCGGCTGCGTATGCGGCCCGGTGATGGACTCCGTCACCCGCGAACCAGAGCCGCGACAGCCAAGAGGGCCACAGCCAAGGCGGCCACAGCGAAGCACGAGGCCCGCATACAGGAAGCGCTCCGCTCCCGTGAGCGCCGGCACCGCGCCTTCCTTCTGACGGTCGGCGCGATCGTCGTCGCCTGGCTCGTCGGCCAATGGGCGTTCAACGCCTACCAGGACTACGAACGCAAGGCCACCGCGGCCAGGAAAAACGTACACGGCGAAAGGGTCTGGGCCGCCGATGCACTGAAATTCGACCACGTCGAAGGAAACGTCGATTACCCCATGACCCCGCCTGTCGGCGGTAGTCACGACAAGGCGTGGATGACCTGTAACGGCACCGTCTACACAAAGGCGATCCGTGACGAAAACGCCGTGCACTCCCTGGAACACGGCGCTGTCTGGATCACGTACAACGGCCTGGCCGGTGCCACCGACGTGAAGCAACTCGCCGAGAGGGTGGCCCGGACGCCCTACACCCTGATGAGTCCCGTCGCCCAGCAGTCCGGGACGATCATGCTGTCCGCGTGGGGCCACCAACTGACTGTCGACACGGCCTCCGACCCGCGCGTCGAGCAGTTCATCACCGCCTACGTCCAAGGCCCACAGACCCCCGAACCGGGCGCCGCTTGCACAGGGGGCATCACGGGAAAGTGAAATCCGCGGATTCCACTTCGACGCCGATGCTGAATTCAGGATTTGACAAATCGAGCTGATTGATACCACGGGCCATTCATTGATCCCTGCCGCATTGCCCACACCTCGACCGGCTCCGTCAAGCGCGACATCGTCACATCGAAAACAGTCTCAGGAAGCGCGTCATCAGCGGCGGCTGAGTGTTAGGGTCCACGACGTCTCGAGGATTCAGTAGTGCCTTCGATTTCCGCGAAGGCGCCGAACTTGACCAAACTCTGTTCGCCTGTGCAGCAGCCCTTCATTCGGGCTGCCCGGGAAATGAATTTGACATTCCAGGTTTTTCGCTACTCGAGACGAGAGTGAATCCCTTTTCCGCGCCCTCCGTCACCCATTGGAGTTCCCCCTTGCCTTCCGACAGCACGACCACCGTCGTCCCGGCGCAGCCGGGCACCCAGGCGTCCGAGGCGCCCGGGGCGTCACCGCGCGGCCGGCATCTCGGCCTGGCGCTCTTCGTGATCGCCGCGGCGCAGCTCATGGTCGTTCTCGACAACACCATCACCAATATCGCGTTGCCCAGCATCCAGACCGACCTGGGTGTGTCCGACGCGAACCTGGCCTGGATCGTCAACTCCTACGCGCTCGCCTTCGGCGGACTGCTGCTGCTCGGCGGCAAGGCGGGAGACCTCTTCGGCCGGCGGCGCATGTTCCAGGTGGGCATCATCGTCTTCACCCTCGCCTCTCTGCTGGGCGGTCTGGCCCCCAACGAGGGCCTGCTCATCGGCGCCCGAGTGCTCCAGGGCATCGGCGCGGCGATCGCCGCGCCCAGCGCACTGGCGTTGATCACGACCACGTTCCCGGAGGGCAAGGCGCGCAACACCGCGATGGGCGTGTACGCGGCCATGGCAGGCGTCGGCGCCACCGTCGGCCTGCTGCTGGGCGGCATACTCACCGACGGGCTCGACTGGCGCTGGGTGTTCTACGTCAACATCCCGATCGGCCTGGCGGTCCTCGTCGGCACCAAGACCCTCGTCGAAGCCGAACGCCACCCCGGCCGCCTGGACACCCCCGGCGCGATCACCGGTACCGGCGGCCTGATCGCCCTGGTCTACGGCATCACGCGCGGCGGCGAGCACGGCTGGACCAACAGCCTCACCCTGGTGTCCTTCGCCACGGCAGCGGCGCTGCTCGTCGCGTTCCTGCTCCTCCAGTCGCGTGTCTCGGACCCGATGATGCCGCTGCGCCTGTTCAAGGACCGCACCCGCTCAGGCAGTTACGTCACGATGCTCTTCATCGGCGCCGGCATGTTCGCCACGTTCTACTTCCTGACCCTCTACATGCAGCTGATCCTCGGCTACAGCGCGGTCAAGACCGGTTTCGCCTACCTGCCCTTCAGCGTCGGCATGGCAGCCGCCGCCGGCATCAGCTCCAAGCTGGTCACCCACATGGCACCCCGGCTGATCGCCGGACCGGGCCTGCTGGTCGCGGCGGCGGGCATGTTCTGGTTCTCCACCCTGGAGACCGGTTCCTCGTACGCGGCCCATCTGATGCCCGCGATGTTCGTGACCGCCCTCGGACTGGGGATGGCGTTCGTCCCGATGACGGTGACCTCGGTGAGCGGCGTGGATCACCTGGACACGGGCGTCGCCTCGGCGCTGCTGAACACCGCGCAGCAGATCGGTGGCGCCCTCGGTCTCGCGGTCCTGTCGACGATCTCCACCTCGGCGGCCGACGACAAGCTCCCTGAGGCGGCCTCCGCGCTCTACCGGGGCTTGGCCACCCAGGACTTCGGCCTGGTGGCGAGGGCGAGTGAGGCCGTGACACACGGCTACACGCTGGCCTTCGTCGCCGCCGGCGCCATGTTCCTGGCCGGCCTGGCGGTCACGATCCTGGCCGTCAACGCGGGCAAGCAGCAGCACACCGAGGGCGCGGCGCCCGTCCACATGGGCTGACCGCACGAACGGTGACGTCCACAGGTGCCGGCACCGTCACGGGATCGGCCCGGCAGGCCGCGCAGGCGCACGTCGCGCCGATCCCCGGCACACAGCCACGACGGCGTACGGCGGATCCGTCACACCGCGACGGATCCGCCGTACAGGTACCAGCCCTCCACAAGCCCGCCCACCGCTGTCAGTGCCCCATGGAAAGATGTGCCTTCATCGCGGCAGACGGCACAGGAGCGGGACAGCAGTCGGACAAGAGGGGCGTCATGGCAAGTGGTGAGGGGGTGGGTGG
>NZ_JAAKZY010000083.1 GCF_011045015.1 Streptomyces scabichelini
CACCCACCCAAGGGGCGCGGGGAACTGCGCGACCAGCCACCAACCCACCCGCACCCAACAAACGACCCCAACCGCTCAACCCTCGGAGAGCCGCCGCTCCACCGTCTCCACCTTCGACGTCAAGCCATCCGTAACCCCCGGCCGAATGTCCGCCTTGAGAACCAGAGAAACCCGCGGCGCCCGCGCCTCGACCACGGCCACCGCACGGCGCACCACGTCCATCACCTCGTCCCACTCACCCTCGACGGACGTGAACATGGCATCGGTACGGTTCGGCAGCCCCGACTCGCGTACGACCCGAACGGCGTCGGCCACGTACTCGCCCACGTCCTCACCAACACCCAGCGGCGTCACGGAGAAGGCGACGATCATGCGTTGACGATCCCTTCCTTGCGGGCGCGCGACGCGATGACCGCGCTCTCGGCCTCGCGCTTGAGCTTGCGCTCGGCGAAGAAGCCGCCGGTCGGGAGCACAGACAGGATGAAGTACAGAGCCGCGGTCTTCAGGGACCACTTCGTACGGTTCCAGGCATCGGCCCAGAAGAGCACGTACAGGATGAAGAGGACACCGTGGACCGCACCCATCACGGGCACCGCATTGAAGTCCGTGGTCCGCTTCAGCACCGAGCAGACGAGCAGCAGCAGAAACGAGATGGCCTCGGGCGCGGAGACCAGGCGGAGGCGGCGGAGGGCGGAGGCGGTCTTGATGTCCACGAGTCACCTTCGGGGGCAGAGGCGGTTCAGGAGTCGACGCTTTGTGAACGTACGCACAAGCGCTCCCATTGTGGCATCCGACGTCAGCCGGGCCCGGCGCGGGGTCTCGGACCGCGCTCAGGTTTTCGGTCCCGGATCCCCCCAGGGGTGCGATTACCGGATCCCCCAGGGGTGCGATTAGGGGTGCGATCAGGGTCGGATCATCCCGGAGGATCTGTCCCGGGCCGCGCCCGACGGATACCTTCGCACCGTGGCGATGTTCCGACTCCAAGGCAGCAAGGTGCTGGCCGTCGACATGACCGGCGACGCCGTGAAGGCGAAGAACGGCTCGATGGTGGCGTACGACGGACAGATGGACTTCAAGAAGCTGAGCGGCGGCGGGGAGGGGATACGGGGGATGGTGACCCGGCGCCTCACCGGCGAGCAGATGACGCTGATGGAGGTGAAGGGGCACGGGACCTGCTGGTTCGCGGACCGGGCCAGCGAGATCAACCTCGTCGGCCTCCAGGGCGACAAGCTCTTCGTCGAGTCGAGCAATCTGCTCGCGACGGACTCAGGGCTGCGCACGGGCACGAGCTTCACGGGGATGCGCGGCGCCTCGCAGGGCAACGGCCTGTTCACGACGACGATCGAGGGCCACGGCCAGGCCGCGATCATGTCCGACGGGCCGGCGGTGGTGCTGCGGGTCAGTGCGCAGTATCCGCTGACGGTCGATCCGGGGGCGTACGTCGCGCACCAGGGCAACCTGCGGCAGTCCTTCCAGTCCGGTGTGACGTTCCGCACGTTCATGGGCGAGGGCGGCGGCGAGGCCTTCCAGATCCGCTTCGAGGGCGACGGGCTCGTCTACGTGCAGCCCAGTGAGCGCAACACGATCGGAGGGGAGGTCTGATGCCCTTTCGCGAGGTCAACTCGAAGATGATCGAGGCCACGGTCACGCCGGGGCAGCGGCTGTTCAGTCAGCGCGGCGCGATGCTCGCCTACAAGGGCGAGGTCTCCTTCACCCCGAACATGCAGGGCGGCCAGGGCGGGGTCATGTCGATGATCGGCCGCCGGGTCGCGAACGAGGCGACACCCCTGATGACCGTGGAGGGCTCCGGCACGGTCCTGTTCGGGCACGGCGGCCACCACATCGAGGTGATCAACCTCACAGGCGACACCTTGTTCGTGGAGGCGGACCGGCTGCTGGCCTTCGACGGGACGCTGGAGCAGGGCACGATGTTCATGGGCTCGCAGGGCGGGGTCATGGGCATGGTGCGCGGCCAGGTCACCGGGCAGGGACTGTTCACGACGACCCTGAAGGGGCAGGGCGCGGTGGCCGTCATGGCGCACGGCGGGATCATCGAGGTGCCGATCACTCCGCAGCGCCCCGTCCACGTCGACCCCCAGGCGTACGTGGCGCACCACGGCGACGTACGCAACAAGCTGTCCACCGCGCTCGGCTGGCGCGACATGGTGGGCCGCGGCTCGGGCGAGGCGTTCCAGCTGGAGCTGAGCGGCAACGGCGCGGTGTTCGTCCAGGCCTCGGAGGAGAAGCTGTGACCGCCTACCCGGGTACGGGCCCCGTGACCCACGACCCGATGACGCTCCCGTCGGACGACAACGTCAACAACTACACCTTCTGCGTGGAGCTCAAGGGGAGCGAGTGGTTCCTGCAGAAGGGCAAGATGATCGCCTACTACGGCTCGATGGAGTTCAACGGCATCGGGCACGGGCGACTGGACCGTCTTGTCCGGACGTCATTTCATTCGCCGTTGCACGCGAGCGACTGGGTGGTGGCCTCCGGTTCGGGCAAGATGCTCCTCGCCGACCGGGCCTTCGACGTGAATTCGTACGATCTGGACGAGGGCAACCTGACCATTCGCTCGGGCAACCTCCTCGCTTTTCAGCCAAGTCTCGCGTTGAAGCAATCGATCGTGCCGGGTTTCCTGACGCTCATCGGAACGGGCAAGTTCGTGGCCGCGTCGAACGGTCCGGTGGTGTTCATGGAGCCCCCGATCCGGGTCGACCCGCAGGCCCTGGTCGGCTGGGCCGACTGCCCCTCGCCGTGCCACCACTACGACCACGGCTACATGACGGGCCTGATGGGCGGTCTACGTGCACTTACGGGCGTCGGCGGGGCCTCCGGGGAGGAGCACCAGTTCGAGTTCGTGGGCGCCGGCACGGTGCTGCTCCAGTCCACCGAGATGCTGATGGCCGAGCAGGCCACGGGAGTGACTCCGCACCAGCCCGGCGTACCCGGTGGCGGCGGGTCACCCGGCGGCCAGGGACAGCAGCCCGGATCACCGCGTCTTCCCGGACAGCTGGGGGACCTCCAGCGTCGCTTCGGGCTGTGAGCGGTAGTCTGCGGAGTGTGACATCGAACGCGTGCGCACCGTCACAACAAAACCCTCACTAGTTCGCCTTTCAACATCTTAGGTAGAATCCATTCATGGAGACCGAGACGGCCACGCCCTGGCTGACCGATGCGGAGCAGTGCGCATGGCGCACCCACCTGGAGGTCAACAGGTTGTTGACGTACCAGCTCGAAAGGGACCTCCAGCCGTTCGGCCTGACAATGAACGACTACGAGATCCTCGTGAACCTCTCGGAATCGGAGGGTCTACGGATGCGGATGAGCGATCTCGCGTCCGCCACCCTCCAGTCCAAGAGCCGCCTCTCGCATCAGATCACCCGCATGGAGAACGCGGATCTGGTGCGGCGGGAGAACTGCGAGTCGGACCGCCGTGGGCTGTATGCCGTGCTCACGGATCACGGCATGGACACGATGAAAAAGGTCGCGCCTCATCATGTGGCGTCTGTGCGGCGGCACTTCATCGACCTCATCCCGCCGGAGGCACTGGAAGCGCTCCACAAGTCCCTGATGCCGATCGCGGGGCATCTGAGGGGACAGCGGGGGCGCTGAGCGCTCGCTGGGGGTGCGGTTCGAAGCTGCGGGTCCGTTGTGGCTGGTCGCTCCCCCACTCTCGGCTTCGCTCGAGCGGGGGGACCCCCATCGCGGCGGAGCCGCAAATTGACACAGCCCCGCGCCCCTAGGAGGCCTGCGGCCTCCTTCAGGGGCGCGGGGCCGCATCGGACCTCGGCAAGTCGGCTTAGCCGAGGGGCAGGCGGAGTTCGAACCGGGCTCCGCCCGCCGGCGCCTCGTGGACGGTGAGTGATCCACCGTGCCGTACGGCGACATCGCGGGCGATGGCCAGCCCCAGACCGGCTCCGCCGTCGTCACGGGCGCGGGCCTCGTCGAGCCGTACGAAGCGCTCGAAGACCCGCTCACGTTCGGCGGCGGGCACGCCGTCGCCGTCGTCGTCGACCGCGAGAACGGCCTGCTGTCCTTCGCGCCGCACGGTGACCGTGACCGAGGACCGCGTGTGCCGCTGCGCGTTGTCCAGCAGATTGCCCAGAACCCGGGCCAACTGACTCCGTGACCCGGCCACTTCGACAGGCTCGGCGTCGACGCTCACGGCCGGCCGGTCACCGTTCCGCTGGGACACCTCCTCGCGCACGAACGCCGCCAGGTCGAACCGCGCGTCCGTGGGCCGCTCCCCCGCATCCAGCCGGGCGAGCAGCAACAGGTCGGCGGCAAGCCGCTGAAGCCGTACGGTGTCCTCCACGGCTCCCTCGACATCGAGCAACTCCGGGTGCGCGACGCCCACTTCGAGCTGGGTGCGCAGCGAGGCGATGGGGCTGCGCAGCTCGTGCGAGGCGTCGGCGACGAACCGCCGCTGCCGCTCCACGGAGGCCTCGAGCGCGGCGAGCGTCTCATTGGTCGTACGGGCCAGGCGTGCGATCTCGTCGTGCGTGTCCGGCACGGGGACGCGCCGTGCGAGGTCCTCGGAGGCTGTGATGGCGGCCATCTCACCGCGGATGCCCTCGACGGGGCGCAGGGCCCGCCGGGTGACGAGCCAGGTCACTCCGCTCACGGTCAGCAGCAGTACCGGCAGCCCGATCAGCATGGTCGTCAACGCCGTGCTGACAGCGCTCTCTTCGGCGGAGCTCGGTGCTCCCGCGTACACGGTGTACGTGACGTCCTTGGGTGTGGTCGCCTCGACGGCGACGAACCGGTACTCCTGGCTCTCTCCGTCCACGGTGGCGGTGCCCGACCCCTGCACGACGCCGTCGGAGATCTCGCCGACCTCGGGATCGTGGTCGTTCTCGTCCCGGTCGTCGTCCCCGTCTTCCTCCTTCCCGCCCGCGCCGGAACCACCTTGGGGCCGTACGGCCTCGACTCCCGTACCGGTGACCTTCTCCAGGTCCTCGCTGACCGCGACCAGCCGGCCGCCCTCCTCGACGATCTGTACCGGGCGCTCGTCGTCCGCGTCCGGCATCTCCACCTTCGCGTACGGGATGTCGGCGGCGAGCTGCGAGGCGACCCGCCGGGCCGCGCTGTCCGCCTGCGCGTCCGTCTGGTCGGTGAGGTTGGACCGCAGGGACAGCAGTACGGCCGTCCCCGCCGCGACCAGCGCGATGGCGACCACGAGGGTCGCCGCGAGCGTGGCCCTGGCGCGTACGGATCCCAGGACGCGCCTCATCTCGCCTCCAGGCGGTAACCGGCGCCTCGTACGGTCCTGATCAGTGAGGCGCCGAGCTTGCGGCGCAGGGTGCTGATGTACACCTCGACGATGTTGGGGTCGCCCTCGTACGCGAAGTCCCAGACGTGGTCCAGGATCTCGGACTTGGAGACCACCTCGCCGGCCCGCACCACGAGCTGTTCCAGGACCGCGAACTCCTTGGCGGTGAGGCTGATCTCGTCCTCGTCGCGGAAGACCCGCCGGGCGGCGGTGTCGACCTTGAACTCGCCGAGCACGTGCACGGGGGACGCGCCGGCGGGCCCGCGCCGCCGCAGCAGCGCCTTCACCCGGGCCACCAGGACGACGTACGAGAACGGCTTGGTGAGGTAGTCGTCGGCGCCCGTGTCGAGGCCCTCGGCCTCGTCGTACTCGCCGTCCTTGGCGGTGAGCATCAGGATCGGCACGTCGTGCCCGGCGGCGCGCAGGGCGGCGCACACGCGGTAGCCGTTCATGCCGGGCAGCATGATGTCGAGAATGACCAGGTCGTACGAGCCCTCGCCGGCCTGGTGCAGGCCCTCCCGGCCGTCGTGGACGACGTCCACGGCGTAGCCCTCGGCCATCAGTCCCCTGGCGAGCGACAGGGCCAGCCGCTTCTCGTCCTCCACGATCAACAGGCGCATGTCCCCCAGCTTCCCAAAGCGAACCTGAAGCGCTCTTCAGGGTCCTTCAGGTCCGCTTCAGCGTGCCTCCGGCAGATTGGTTCACGTCGAAACACGGCGTAGCAGAACAACTCGGGAGGAACACTCATGAAGCGCAACATCGTCATCGCCACCGTCGCCGCCGCGGCCCTCGTCGGAGGCGGTACGGCGACGGCACTCGCGGTCACGAGCGACGACGGGGCGGCGTCGACGAAGCCGTCGAGCGTGCGGCCGGCCGACGACAGCCGTGACGATGACGGCCGCGACGATGACGCCGCCCGCGACGACAGCCGGACCGGGGTCGAGGGAGCCGACGGAGCCGACGACGACGGCACCCAGGTCACGTCCTCCAAGATCACGGCGGCCGAGGCCATCGGCTCCGCCCTCCGCCACACTCCCGGTACCGCGGTCTCCGCCGACCTGGACGACGAGGACGACGGCGGCGCGGTGTTCTGGGACGTCGACGTCCTCGCCAAGGACAGCGCCTGGCACAGCATCCAGATCGACCCGGCCACCGGCAAGGTCCTCGGCTCGCACGTCGAGCACGAGGACGACACCGCCCAGGTGCGCGCGGCCCTGAAGGGCACGTCCGTCTCCGCCGAGGAGGCCGCGAAGGCCGCCGCCGCGAAGGGCACGGTCACGTCCGTCGACCTCGACGAGGACGGCCCTTCCAAGGCTTGGGACGCGGAGACGCGTGCCGCGAAGGGCAGCACGGAGCGCGAGTGGAACGTCGGCCTGAAGACGGCCACGGTCACCGCGGACAAGGCCGACCAGGGCTCCGACGACAGCGACTCGGACGACTGACCCTCCGGGGTGGCGCGGGGAGGGGTTTTCGCCCCCGCCGCCCCTACCCGTTCCCATCCACTCTCCTGGGGCTCCGCCCCAGACCCCACCAGGGGGCTGCGCCCCCTCCTCAAACGCCGGACGGGCTGAATTCAGCCCGTCCGGCGTTTGAGGACGAGGCCGCCAGGCCGATAGCGGGGGTCCGGGGGCGCAGCCCCCAGGGACGGGACGGGTAAGGGCGGCGGGGGCGAACTCCCCCTGGCGGCACCACCGCCCGCAGCTACCCTGGCTGCTGTGACCGCCCACCCGATCGTCCTCGACAGCGACCCCGGCATCGACGACGCCCTGGCCCTGCAGTACCTCCTCGGCACCGGCCTGTGGGATCTGAAGGCCTACACCTCCGTGGGCGGCAACCTCCCCGCCGACGTGACATACCGCAACGCCCGTGCCCTGGCCAGGGCAGTGCGCATCGACACGGACGTCCCGGTCCACCACGGCGCGGGCCGCCCCCTGAGCCGCCTCCCCTACAAGGCCGCGTCCGACTTCCACGGCCCCGCGGGCCTCGGCCACGAGGCCCTGCCCGACTCGGCCGCCGCGCACCCCGCCGAGTCCTCCGCGCAGGCGCTGCTGCGGCTCTCCCGTGACTACGAGGGTGAGCTGACCGTTTGCGCCACGGGCCCGCTCACGAACGTGGCGATCGCGCTCCTGGAGGACCCGGCCTTCGCCCACCGCGTCAAGAGGCTCGTCTTCATGGGCGGCGCCGCACAGGTGCCCGGGAACGTGACCCCGGTCGCCGAGTTCAACATCTGGACCGACCCGGACGCCGCCGAGGTGGTCGTGTCCTCCGGCATCCCGTTCACGATGGTGGACCTGGACGCCTCGCACCGCTGGCTCTTCGGCTCCGCCGACCTCGCCGCCCTGGAAGCGGCGGGCGCGGGCACGGCGCTCGCCGTCCGGCTGCTGCGGGTCTACATGGACGCCTACCGCCGCCACGGCGGGGGCGACGCCTGCCCGTTGCACGACCCGCTCGCCGTGGGCGTGTGCGCGGACGAGTCGTTCATCACCGCCGCGGAGGGAGCCGTCATCGTCGAGTGCGCGAGTGAACTCACCCGCGGCAAGACCGTGTTCGTCCCCTCGGCCGCCGAGCGGGCCTACTACACCGAGTCGCCCTCCCTGACCGCCCGCGCCCGCAGCACCGGACGCGTCGCCCTCGGGCCGGGCCCCCGCAACTTCACCAAGGACTTCGTCGCGACCCTGCCGCTGTGGCCGGCCGTGGGCTGAACCACCGGTCCCCCTCCGGGGAAGGCCGGCAGCTCCCCTCTGGGAAAGGCCGGAAGCCGTTGTCGTACCCCTGATGCACACTTCTTCACATGGACTTCGTGATCAGGCGCGCAGCCCCCGAAGAGTACGAGAGCCTCGGCGAGATCACCGCGCAGGCCTATCTCGGAGACGGGCTGCTCGACTTCGGGGAGAGCGACTCGTACCTGGACGAGCTGCGGGACGTCGCCAAGCGGGCCGCCGCGGCGGAGGTACTGGTCGCGGTCGAGCACGACCGCGTGCTGGGCGGCGTGGCCTTCGTACCGTCCGGCGGACCGATGAGCGAAATCGCTGGGCCCGGTGAGGCCGAGATACGGATGCTCGCCGTCGCGCGGGAGGCCCGCGGCCGGGGCGTGGGCGAGACCCTCGCACGCGCCTGCATTGACCGTGCACGGGCCACCCCCGGCTGCGTACGCATCGTCCTGTCCACCCAGACGACCATGCACAGCGCCCACCGCATCTATGAGCGTCTCGGCTTCACCCGCACCCCCGACCGCGACTGGAACCCCATCCCCGACCTCGACGACATCTACCTGCTCACCTACGAGTTGACGCTCTGACACCCTCCGAAGCCGACATACGACACAACATGTGGGGGGTACTTTCGCAGCCCGGCACAAGATGTATGCTCATGCTCGCTGTCGCCGCAGGGGAATCCGGTGCGAATCCGGAACTGTCCCGCAACGGTGTACTTGTACATGTCCGTCCCCAGGGCGGACCGTGCGCGAGCGTCAGTCCGAGGACCTGCCGACAGCGCGCCCAGGCCGTCCGGCCCGGGCGACCATGCCGTCCGGGCCTCGCGGAGTGGGCCGGTGGACGCGGCGTACCGCTGCGCAGAGCGCGTACACCCGTGTGCCCCGAACCCCCTCTCCCCGCAGGCCCCTTGCCGAGCGAGGGAGAGCCCCACGTGACCATCGCGCCAGCCGATCCGGTCTCAGCGACAGCGCCAGGGACAGGGAAAGCGCCAGGGACAGGGACAGTGCCCCAGGCCGGAGGCGACGGGCCCGGAGCCGCGTTGCTGCGGACCCTGACCGAGCTGACTGCCGACCTGCCCCACGCCGACCCCGGCCGGGTCGCCGCCGCCGCATTGCGCGGCCGGTCCGCGCACGCCGACGAGACGGAGTTGCGGGAGCTGGCCACGGAGGCGTCGGCCGGCCTCATCTCCGAGGACCCCGCCTACTCGCGGCTGGCCGCCCGCCTGCTGACCATCGGCATCCGCGCCGAGGCCGCCTCGCAGGGCGTCACGTCCTTCACCGGGTCCGTCGCCGTGGGGCACCGGGAAGGGCTCATCGCCGACCGGACCGCCGAGTTCGTACGCAGCCACGCCGAACGGCTCGACTCCCTCATCGACACCCAGGCCGACGACCGCTTCGGCTACTTCGGGCTGCGCACCCTCCACAGCCGCTACCTCCTCCGGCATCCGATCACCCGCAAGGTCATCGAGACACCCCAGCACTTCATGCTGCGCGTGGCCTCGGGGCTGGCCGAGGACACTGTGTTCAATTCAAAGACGGGCGCCCGTTCCGTGGACGAAGTCGCCGCGCTTTACCGTCTGATGAGCCGCCTCGACTACCTGCCCTCCTCCCCCACCCTCTTCAACTCCGGTACGCGGCACCCGCAGATGTCGTCCTGCTACCTCCTCGACTCTCCGAAGGACGAGCTGGACTCCATCTACGACCGCTACCACCAGGTGGCCCGGCTCTCGAAGCACGCGGGCGGCATCGGCATCGCGTACTCCCGGATCCGTTCCCGCGGTGCGCTGATCCGTGGGACCAACGGGCACTCCAACGGCATCGTCCCGTTCCTGAAGACCCTCGACGCCTCGGTCGCCGCCGTGAACCAGGGCGGCCGGCGCAAGGGCGCGGCCGCCGTCTACCTGGAGACCTGGCACTCCGACATCGAGGAGTTCCTGGAGCTGCGCGACAACACCGGCGAGGACGCCCGGCGCACGCACAACCTGAACCTCGCGCACTGGATCCCGGACGAGTTCATGCGCCGCGTCGACGAGGACCGCGTGTGGTCGCTGTTCTCGCCGTCGGACGTGCCCGAGCTCGTCGACCTGTGGGGCGAGGAGTTCGACGCGGCATACCGCGAGGCGGAGGCGCAGGGGCTCGCGAAGAAGACCATCCCGGCCCGCGATCTGTACGGCCGCATGATGCGCACCCTCGCACAGACCGGCAACGGCTGGATGACCTTCAAGGACACCGCCAACCGCACCGCCAACCAGACGGCCCTGCCCGGCCACACGGTCCACTCCTCCAACCTCTGCACGGAGATCCTGGAGGTGACGGACGACGGGGAGACAGCGGTCTGCAACCTGGGGTCCGTGAATCTGAGTTCCTTTGTCGACATGGCGACCGGTGATCTCGACTGGGAGCGGCTCGACGCCACCGTCCGTACCGCCGTCACCTTCCTCGACCGCGTCGTCGACATCAACTTCTACCCGACCGAGCAGGCGGGCCGATCGAACGCGCGGTGGCGCCCCGTCGGGCTGGGCGCGATGGGCCTGCAGGACGTCTTCTTCAAGCTGCGCCTGCCCTTCGACTCGCCGGAGGCCAAGCAGCTCTCCACGAAGATCGCCGAGCGCATCATGCTCGCCGCGTACGAGGCGTCCGCCGACCTCGCCGAGCGCAACGGCCCCCTTCCGGCCTGGGAGAAGACCCGTACGGCACAGGGCGTCCTGCACCCCGACCACTTCGACGTGGAGCTCACCTGGCCGGAGCGCTGGGCGGCGCTGCGGGAGCGGATCGCCACGACAGGCATGCGCAACTCCCTGCTGCTCGCCATCGCGCCCACCGCCACGATCGCCTCCATCGCCGGTGTCTACGAGTGCATCGAGCCGCAGGTCTCGAACCTCTTCAAGCGCGAGACCCTGTCCGGCGAGTTCCTCCAGGTCAACTCGTACCTGGTGGCCGAACTGAAGAGGCTCGGCGTGTGGGACTCGAAGACCCGTGAGGCGCTGCGTGAGTCGGGCGGCTCCGTGCAGGGCTTCACCTGGGTACCCCAGGACGTCCGCGACCTGTACCGCACGGCGTGGGAGATCCCGCAGCGCGGCCTCATCGACATGGCCGCCGCCCGCACCCCGTTCCTGGACCAGTCCCAGTCCGTGAACCTCTTCATGGAGACGCCGACCATCGGCAAGCTCTCCTCGATGTACGCGTACGCCTGGAAGTCGGGCCTGAAGACGACGTACTACCTGCGCTCACGCCCGGCGACCCGCATCGCCCGCGCGGCACAGGCCACTGCCCCCGCACAGCAGACGGCCGGCCCCGACGCCGTCGCCTGCTCCCTGGAAAACCCCGAGTCCTGCGAGGCCTGCCAGTAATCATGAGTGACAAGAACCTGCTCGACCCGGGCTTCGAGCTGACTCTCCGCCCCATGCGCTACCCCGACTTCTACGAGCGCTACCGGGACGCGATCAAGAACACCTGGACCGTGGAGGAGGTGGACCTCCACTCGGATGTGACAGATCTCGCGAAACTGTCACCCGGCGAGCAGCATCTGATCGGCCGGCTGGTCGCGTTCTTCGCGACGGGCGACTCGATCGTCGCCAACAATCTGGTGCTGACGTTGTACAGGCACATCAACTCCCCCGAGGCGAGGCTCTACCTGAGCCGTCAGCTCTTCGAGGAGGCCGTGCACGTCCAGTTCTACTTGACGCTGCTCGACACCTACCTCCCCGACCCGGAGGACCGCGCCGCCGCATTCGACGCGGTGGAGAACATCCCGTCCATCCGCGCGAAGGCGGAGTTCTGCTTCAAGTGGATGGACTCGGTGGAGAAGATCGACCGGCTGGAGAGCAAAGCCGACCGCCGCCGATTCCTCCTCAATCTCATCTGCTTCGCCGCGTGCATCGAGGGTCTGTTCTTCTACGGCGCCTTCGCGTACGTCTACTGGTTCCGCAGCCGCGGCCTGCTGCACGGCCTGGCGACCGGCACCAACTGGGTGTTCCGGGACGAAACTTGCCACATGAACGCGGCGTTCGCCGTAGTCGACACCGTCCGCAAGGAAGAGCCGGATCTCTTCGACGACGAGCTGGACCGGCAGATTACCGACATGATCCGCGAAGCCGTCGCGTCCGAGTTGCAGTTCGCTCGCGACCTGTGCGGTGATGGCCTCCCCGGTATGAACACCGACTCGATGCGCCAGTACCTGGAGTGCGTCGCCGACCAGCGACTCGTACGCCTCGGCCTGGCACCGGTCTACGGCTCCGAGAACCCCTTCTCCTTCATGGAGCTGCAGGGCGTTCAGGAGCTGACCAACTTCTTCGAGCGCCGGCCTTCGGCGTACCAGGTGGCGGTGGAGGGTTCGGTCGGCTTCGACGAGGACTTCTGATCCTTCCGGTCTCCCTGCTCGGCCTCCCTGAGCTGACGGTCGACGCGCCTGTCGCGCACGATGCCGATCACTGCGGGGAGGACGAGCAGGACGAGGATCCCGAGCACGGCGAGCATTCCGATCAGGCCTTCTGTCTGTGTCGTAGTCATAGACACCACTGTCGCGCCGATTGCTCCTTACCGTCAGTGGCAGGACTGCCGCACACCCTCGAATTCCTGCCACGTCCGAGGCATACTGGCAACATGCTGCTGTGGCATCCCGGGGGACAACCGCAGGACCCCCGGCCGAAGTCCCCTTTGACCTGCGCATCCATGCGAGGTGGGTCATGCTGAGCAACGTCGCCATCGTCCTGCTCGACGGCGTGCATCCCTTCGAACTCGGCGTCGTCTGCGAGGTGTTCGGCCTCGACCGCAGCGACGAGGGTCTGCCCGGGTACGACTTCGCGGTCGTCTCGGCCGAGGGCCCGACGCTCAGCACCCATGTCGCCGGGTTCACGGTCTCCACGCCGTACGGCCTCGACCGGCTCGAAGAGGCCGACCTGATCGCCGTACCGGCCGGGAGCGACTACGTCCAGCGCGACTACCCGCCCGAGCTGCTCGACGCCCTGCGCCGGGCCGCCGACCGCGGCGCGCGCGTGCTCAGCGTCTGCTCCGGCGTCTTCGTGCTCGGCGCGGCGGGCCTGCTCGACGGACGGCGCTGCGCGGTGCACTGGCGGCAGGCGGACGAGCTGGCCCGGCGCTACCCGCGGGCGATCGTCGAACCCGACGTGCTGTACGTGGACGAGGACCCGGTCATCACCTCGGCCGGCACCGCCTCCGGCATCGACGCCTGTCTGCACATCGTCCGCAAGGAGCAGGGCCCGGAGGTGGCCAACAAGATCGCCCGCCGGATGGTCGTGCCGCCGCACCGCGACGGCGGCCAGGCCCAGTACGTCGAGCGCCCGCTGCCCCTGTCCCGGTGCGACACGGTCGGCGAGGTCCTGGCATGGATGGAGCTCCACCTCGACGAGGAGATGACCGTCGAGCAGCTCGCCGCCCGTGCGCACATGTCTCCGCGTACCTTCGCGCGCCGCTTCCAGCAGGAGACCGGTACCACGCCGTACCGCTGGATCCTGCGCCAACGGGTGCTGCTGGCCCAGGAGTTGCTGGAGGCGACGGACGAGACGATGGACGCGATCGCGGGCCGCACGGGGTTCGGGAACGCGGCCGCGCTGCGCCATCAGTTCGTACGGTCGCTGGGGACGACTCCGCAGGCGTACCGGCGCACGTTCAGGGGCCCGCAGGACAAGGAGCCCGAGGTCGCCTGAACGTGCGCCCGCGGGTCAGCGCGGTACGGCCCGCATCAGCAGCCGCCTCGGCCGCAGCGTGATACCGATCCGGGTCGAGCGATCGGCCTCGGACACGTGCTCGAAGCGCCACTTCGAGATCAACGTCGCGACGACGATGGCCAGTTGGGCCATCGCGAAGTGGTCGCCCGGGCACTTGTGGTTGCCGGCGCTGAACGGAGCCATCGCGTACTTCGGGACGTCCTTGGCGCGCTCCGGATGCCAGCGGTCGGGGTCGAACTCGAGATGGCGCCCGTACGACCTCGGGTCGCGCTGGATGGCCAGCGGACTGTAGACGACGTCCGCACCGGCCGGAATGCGATACCCGCCGAGTTCGGTTTCGGTCTGTGTCCTGCGCATCAGAATCCAGACCGCGGGCCGCAGACGAATCGCCTCGGTGATGACGTTGTTCGTGTGGGTCAGCTTCCGGATATCGCCGAACGTCACCATCCGGTCACCCACCACGGATTTGACTTCTTCGCTCACTCGCTCCGCGTGTTCCGGGTGCTCGGCGAGCAAGTCCATGATCCATGCCAGCGTGGCCCCGGTCGTTTCCGTGCCCGCCACGAGAACCTGGACGGCTTGGTCGTGCACCTCCTGATCACTTATCGGTTCGCCATTCTCGTCCTTCGCGTCGAGCAGAGCCGTCAGCAAACAGTCGGGCCTGTCCACGGCGGCCCGGCGCTCGGCGACTACTTCGTCGGCGAGCCGGTGCATTTCGGCCAGCGCACGGTCGAATTCGCGGTGGGACGGAATCGGCAGCCGGTAGAACGGGCCGAAGGAGAGGAACATCCGCCGGAACATGCCCTCGAAGATCGTGGCAAGCGCGGCGTGCACCCGCTCGGCGAGTTGGTCGGTCTCCGCGATCCGCAGCATGCAGCGGGCCATCACGCGGGCGGTGACGTGAAACGCCTCCGCCGTCATGTTGACCTTGTCACCCGGCCGCAGGCGTTCGGCGAGAGCACGGGCCTCCTCGGCCATCACCTGCTCGTACCGGGGGATCACGTCCTTGCGGAACGACGG
Organism: Streptomyces scabichelini; assembly: GCF_011045015.1. Classification (GTDB taxonomy): domain Bacteria; phylum Actinomycetota; class Actinomycetes; order Streptomycetales; family Streptomycetaceae; genus Streptomyces; species Streptomyces scabichelini. The sequence continues at coordinate 14,696 of NZ_JAAKZY010000083.1, forward strand.
CTGGATCGTCTGCCGCTGGCGCCGGTGCACGGCGCCGTCGGTGGTCGCGACCCCCTTGCCGAGGAGGACATCCAGGGTGTCCCACAGCGGCCCTCCGATCACGAAGTCGGAGTTGAGCGCCAGGGCTCCGGTGAGCTCCGGGGTGGTGACGGCGTACAGCGCCTTCGGGCCCAGCCTGAGCCGGACGACGTCGCCGTGGTCGCGCAGCCGGGTGAGGAAACCCAGCGGGTCGCGCACCATCTTCCAGCTGTGGCCGAGAACGGGGAGTCCGCCCCCGGCGAGTGGCGGCTCCAGCGGCTCTCGCGCCTCAGTGGGCGCGGGTTTCACAGACTCGACGGTCATTTCTCACCTGCCGCTTCGTTGTTGACGTACGGGGGTGTGGCGCGGTCGTCCCAGCTGTCGACCATGTACCGGCCGGACTCGTGGTGGAACCAGTACACGGAACTGAACCAGTTCCGCATATTGAAGAGACACGCCCGTACGGCGGCCGCTAATGCGGCGCCCCGCGCGGTTCCGTTGTCGAGCCGGTCGGCGTACCGCAATACCTCCTGTTCCACGACGAGGAATTCGGTGATGGTTCCCTCGACCCGGCGCCTTACTTCTATGACGGCGTCTTTCAGCGTCATTCCCTCGTGATGAATGAGGCTGATTCCGAGATTGTGGACCTCGTCGCCCGCGATTTCCTTCGGGAGCGAGCAGAGATCGTTGTACCAGGCGGCGAAATCCTGGCACAGAATTGCCGCCCGCCGGTATGCGGGATTCTTCAGAACGGCGGTGGGGAGTTCGTACTCCGCGCTCGGCTCGAGGAGGTCGAGCCAGATCCAGTGCGCGAAAGTCAGCCGCCGCAGTTCGAGATAGTCCTCGACCGTGGGGACGATGCCCGACGTACGGTTGTGGAATTCCCGGTCGTACGCCTCGATGACCGCGTGGAAGTGCCGTGCGAAGCGGGCGTTCCACCTCCTGCTCAGATACGAGTACAGCCGCACCATGCTGTCCGCGAACCCCTCGACCACGGGATCCGGGTGGTGCACATGGTCACGGGGGGAGTCGAGGGCTCGGTGCAGTTGGTGTTTGAGGCGCCGCCAGGCCGTCGGCCTTCGGTGGATCACGTCACGGTCGTGGCGGTCGTCCCAGACGAAGAACCACGCGCTGTAGTCCGCAATCGCCTGGAGGACGTCGTCCGGCGCACCGATGTAGTAGCCGGCCATCAAGTCCGTGTAGCACAGCCCATCGGCATATGCCGCGACCTTGTCGGCCGACATGAGGTGCTTTTCCAGCAGCCAGGCCCGGGTGTTCTCCTGAAGCCTGGGCCAATACGGATGGAGTTGACGGGGAAACTCGGCCTCGATCACCGGGAGAGAGAGCGCCGGTGGAACCGCGACCTGGGTGTGCGTTGTTGTGGTGCTTGGGAAAGCAGGCACGAACAAACCCCTCTCAGCCGCCTGTTGACAACACGCCCCTTCCGTAGTGCCGGGCGTGCGCCGTTGCGTATCCCCGCACTTCCATGAAGCACCACAACTGACTGTTTAGGGAACACATTTGCTCCCCGCACTACCCCATGATGCCGAGAACACCCCCTTGCGTGACTCATTTTGGGCCTGTTTCGAACAGAAGGGATCGAATGTACGACGGACACACGAACGGCGCCTGGTCGGGAGGCATTCCCGACCAGGCGCCGTTCGTGTGAGGCCCGCGCGCCCCAACTGTCGTTTTCTGTCCCAGCCGTTCAGCAGGCAGTCAGCAGGGATCAGCGGGGTACCAGCAGAGGTCAGTCGTTGGCCACGACCGGATAACGCGGTTCGTTCTCGGCCATCTGCCGCAGGGCCTCTTTGCGCTCGCGCTTGGAGAGCCGGTCGATGTAGAGGTAGCCGTAGAGGTGGTCCGTCTCGTGCTGGAGGCAGCGCGCGAAGTAGCCCGTGCCGCGGACCTTGATCGGGTTGCCCTTCTCGTCCTGCCCGGTGACCTCGGCGTAGTCGGGGCGGGCGAGCGGTGCGTACGCGGTCGGCACGGAGAGGCAGCCCTCGCTGCTGTCGTCCAGGCGGCGCTTGTCGGCGGGCAGGTCGACCAGCTTGGGGTTGCAGATCACGCCGACGTGCCGCTTGCCCTCGTCGTCACCGCAGTCGTACACGAAGACCTTGAGGTCGACGCCGATCTGGTTGGCGGCCAGGCCCACGCCCTCGGCGGTGTGCTGGCTGGCGAACATGTCGTCGACCAGCCCGGCCAGCTCGTCGCCGAACTCCGTGACGTCCTTGCACTCCTTGTGCAGCACGGGGTTCCCGACGACGGTGATGGGCCGCGAGGTGCCGCGCTCGCGGTACGCCGCCTCGCGCTCCTCGCAGTCCTCCGTGTCGATGACAAAGCCGTCGTCGTCCACGGGGAGCACGCCCGCGTGCTGCTGATCGGTGTCCTGCTGCGCCATGACCGACGTATGCCTTCCTGGGATCCTCAAGAAAAAGTTGCGGGTACAGCCTACGGCGGTCGCTGAGCGGCCGTCCGCGCCCCATATGGGGCGCAGCCCTTAGGGGCGCGGGGCTGCGTCGATATGCGGCTCCGCCGCGATGGGGGTCCCCCCGCTCGAGCGCAGCCGAGAGTGGGGGAGCGACCAGCCACGACGAGCCCGCAGCCGACAACCGTCCTCGCAACCCCTAACAGACTTCTTCCAGATCCCGCCAGTCACGGGTGTCCGGGCTGTCCGCAACCCACCCGTCGAGCAGGCCGCGCACCAGCGATGCGGGGGCCGCGAGGCCACACTCCCGCTCGGGCACCCACAGCTGCCCGTCGGTGCGGTGGCCGAGCGGTCCTGGATGCCCGGGCTCGCTGTGGTCGTGCGGGTCGAGGTGCTCGCCGTCGCCCTCGTCGGAGGGCATCCGGGACTCCGAGCACATACGGCACAGCAGGCGCACGGAGGACGACCAGTCCTCGGCGGCGAACCCCGCGTCGGCCGCCAGCCGCTCCAGGGCGTCCCGGTCGTCCTCGGTCTCCGCTTCCAGGAGTACGACCCAGGTGGGGACCGGTGAGGGCGCCCACAGCTCGATCTCGTCGAAGACGGGATACGCGTGCCCGGCGGCCGTGGTCCGCTCGCCGTGCGGTACGCCGTCGTGCAGCACGACCTCGCCCCAGCGCCGCCCGGAGGACGGCAGCGGAATGGACAGCACCTCGATCCGGGCCGGATCGAGCCTGCGGCCCCATACGACCTCGGCCTCGCCCTCGGGCGACAGCCGTACGGCCGCGCTGCCCAGCTCCATCCCCACCGGCTCTCCGGAGGCGGTGGCGCCGCCGGGCACCTTCAGCCCGTACGCCTGCCAGGCCCGGCGGGCGAGGGGCCAGTCCTGCAGGGCGGTGGCCGCGATGCCCACGTTCCACCAATCAGGCGCCCCGGTCTCCCGGTCGAGCAGCGCCACGGCCCTGAGGCCCGCGGCTCGCGCCTGCTCCCAGTCGTGCCGGAACTTGTGCAGCAGGGCGAGGTTGAACCAGGACTCGGACAGCCAGGGCTCCAGGTCCGCCGCGCGCGTCAGCAGCGCCCCCGCGTCCTCGTACCGGCCGTCGCCGATCAGCGTGAACGCGCGGTCGGTGGCCTGCCGCCATGAGGCGGAGGGCCGGTGCCGTCCCTTGCCGAAGATCCTCACGATTCCCGCCTGCCAGTTCGTCGAAGAGCGTGCAGCCTCGGGCTGGACTGTGCCCCCTGTTGTCCTCTTCCTCGCATCCAACCACGTACGGCCGGACGGGCGCTCACTACCCATGGGTTACCCAGCCGAGGAGGGGGTCAGACCGCCCGCCGGACGACGACCTGGTCACGCCGGGCAGGCCGGAACCGACCCCGTCGTGCTTTCCGCAATCCGCGCGTCCACGCGTCGCGGATTGCCGCGTACGAGTGACCAGGCGATCAGGCGCGCCCCTTTAGGGGCGCGGGGAACTGCGCGACCAGCCACGACGAACCCGCAGCTTCAAACCGGTTCTCCAGCGGAACGCGTCAGCGCGCCACATCCGAGGCAAGCACCTTGGCCAACTGCTCCACCGCGGCCGGTGACTCGCGCTGGAACGCGGCGAGATCGAGGCCGTCGTCGCCCTTGACGGTGAGCAGGGCACGGTCACCGACGGCGACGACGATGACGTGACCCGAACCGCAGCGGGCCACCACCTCGCGGAGGGCGCCGACGCCGGCGGTGTCGGCCATGCGACGTCCCACACTGAGGGTCGCGGCGGCGAGGGCGGCGACGGACTCGGGATGGACGGTGTCGGCGTCCGCGACGACGAGGAGGCCGTCCGCGGTGGACAGGACGCTCTCGGAGACCCCCATCACCCGTTCACGCAGCGAGGTCAGGATGCCGGTCAGGGAATCGGGCGGTGGGGTTTCGGTCATGGGTCGTGCTCCTCGGGTCCTGGCATGTGGGGTGGCGGTGTGGTCCAAATGGGTCGGCGGAGTCAGTCGGGTCGGCGGAGTCAGCCGGGGTCGACAGAGTCAGTCGGCATCCGGAAGATCTCGCAGCGCTCGGCGGACGCGCCGCAGCGTTTCGACGGAGGGCTGGTCGGCGACCAGTTCCTCGGCCGACAGCATCGACAAGAGAGCGGGCGGGAGTGCGGGCGCGACCACGGGCCGGTTCGCGCCGGCGACGTCCGGGTTCGTGCTCCGAGCGTCCTGCGGACCGCTCCCGGGAACCGGTGCGGCACCGCGTCGGGGCAGCGGCCGGCGTACGGGCAACTCTCCGCGTTCGCGCGTTGTCTTTGGTTCTTCGCGTTCCTGTGGTGCCGCTGGTTCTTCTTGTTCCTGCGTGGCTTCTTCTTGTTCCTGCGTGGCTTCTTCTCGTCCGGGGGTAGGGGCTCGCTGGGAGTGGGCGCTCGTGGTCCGGTGACGGGCTCGCGCCGTCCGGTCATGGTCTGGCCTCACTACCCACCCTTCTGTCCGACGTCCTGCGCGGGAACTGCGCCGCCGGGTCTGCGCCTCGGCAAGGGCCCGGCCTTCTGTGCCGGTGCGTCCGTGGACGGGTCTCTCCCCGGCACACGAGGTGCGGTGCTCGGCCGGCCGTCGGGGGTGGCCCCGGCCTGCCACTGGACGAGACGGAGCGCCTCCAGACGGATCAGGTCGAGCATGACCGCGTACAGTCCACGCCCCAGCGCGAAGGCGATGTCGCGTGGCGTACGGCGCCCGTTGACGTTGTCGAGGACGTCGCGGTGCCGATGCGCTAGCCGCCCGTCGGATCCACGAGGGCCCGAACCGGCGACCGGTACGGGCCGGACGCGGGCCAGTTCACCCGGCGGCCCCCAGAGGCGGGACAGCGACGCCATGCGCCGGGAGGTCTCCTCGGTCAGCTGCCGCGGTTCGACTCCCGGCTCGGCGACGACCGTGGGCTCCCGGTCGCTCAACTCCCAACTGCCCATGGGGCTCAGCGACATGGCGAACGCCCCGTCGAACACGGCCGCGGAGCAGACGACCTCGAGTTCGGCGGCACCGATCAGGCCCTCGGCCACCAGGTGTCCGCCCAGCCGGTCCGCGTCGGGCTCCGCGGCGCACGCGGCCAGCCAGGCCTCGTCCTCGATACGGCCCGAGGCGAGCAGCGCCGTTGTGACGGTCGGCGCTCCCGGTGTCTCGATCGCGCAGACCAGCCCGTTCCGCAGGTGAATCGATCCTGCGGGTGGGCCGGAGACGCGCACGGTGCCGCTGAATCCCTCTTCGCGGAGCCCCAGCAGGAGTGCGGGCACATTGCGTGCCGCGGGCGTCTTCACGCCAGCACCTCTCGGGCCCGGTCGCCCAGATTCCGCAGGGCGAGGGCCACATTGACGCGGTCCCTGTCGAGCCCGGCGGCCAGCAACAGCGGATCGCCCGCCGGCCGCGCCACCGAGAACAGCACCTGATGGCGCTTCCTGCTGGTCGTGACCACGCTCTCCAACTGCCCCTCGGCCCCCGCCGCGCCCAGCCGTTCGGCGATGAGGGCGGCGAGTTCGGACACCTCCGGCCCGTCCCCCGCCTCGGCGATGTCTCCCGCGGCGCCGTAGGTCAGGCCGGTGACCGCGTCGACGAGAGCGACGCCGGTGACCCCGGGGGAATCGAGGAGCCCGTCCAGGGTGGCCTGAAGCGCCGTCGGCATTTCCCCCATTTCCCCTCCCTCTCCCTGTGCCGCACAGTACCTTGAATCGTCAACTTCAACTTCTGAAACGCGCCAAAAGTTGATCGCTTCTGACTCTCAAGTCGCTTGCGTTCGATCGTAGATGGCCGGGCATCGACCGGTCAGCAGCACCGAGGAATTGGGGCAAGAGCATGAACATCGAGACAGCGCTCAAGGAAGCCATGGCGGTGGAAGGCGCGATCGGCGTCGCCCTCGTCGACTACGAAAGCGGCATGTCGCTCGGCACGCTCGGCGGCGGCCCGGCCCTCGACCTGGAACTCGCGGCGGCGGGCAACACCGAGGTCGTACGCGCCAAGATGCGCACCCTGGCCTCTCTGGCCATGGACGACGTGATCGAGGACATCCTGATCACCCTGGGCAGGCAGTACCACCTGATCCGGCCGCTCACCAGCACCAAGGGAACGCTCTTCCTCTACCTGGCACTCGACCGATCCCGCAGCAATCTGGCGCTGGCCCGGCACGGCCTGAAGCGGATCGAGAGCGGCCTGGACGTCTGAAGGGCGGCCCCCGACCGGATTCCGTTCGACGTACGAACGGACCCGCTCGACGTACGAACGGACCTACTCGACGTTCACCGTGATCCCACGAGGATCACGGTGAACGTCACGTCCGTCACGTCCGTCACGTCAGAAGGTCAGGACTCCTGCGGCGTCGCCTGGGGCGAGGCCGTCACGTCATGCTCGGGCACGGAGTGGCCGGAGCGGATCATCTCGATCCGGCCCATGACCTTCGAGCGCAGGTCGGTCGGTACGTCGTCATGGCCGCAGCAGCGCTTGACCAGCTTCTTCACGGCCTGCTCGAGACCGTACTTCTCCAGACACGGCGAGCACTCCTCGAAGTGCTGCTCGAACTTGGTGCAGTCGCTGTCGGGCATCTCGTGATCGAGGAACTCGTAGAGATGATCGAGTACTTCACTGCAGTCCGTCTCGTGCGGCTCTCCGCAGCTCATGACCCCGAGCCTTTCGTTCCGTCCGACTCTCCGACGCCAGCGGGGACGAGGCCACGGTCCTTGGCGTAGTCCTCGAGCATGCCGCGCAGTTGGCGACGGCCCCGGTGCAGCCGGGACATCACCGTACCGATGGGTGTCCCCATGATGTCCGCGATCTCCTTGTACGCAAAGCCCTCTACGTCCGCGAGATAGACGGCGATGCGGAACTCCTCGGGGATCGCCTGCAGCGCTTCCTTGACGTCCGAGTCGGGCAGGTGGTCGAGCGCCTGCGACTCGGCGGAGCGCAGACCGGTCGACATGTGCGACTCGGCGCGCGCGAGCTGCCAGTCCTCGATCTCCTCGGCCGCACTGCGCTGGGGTTCGCGCTGCTTCTTGCGGTACGAGTTGATGAAGGTGTTCGTGAGGATCCGGTACAGCCACGCCTTCAGGTTGGTGCCCTCGCGGAACTGGTGGAAGGACGCGTACGCCTTCGCGTACGTCTCCTGCACCAGGTCCTCGGCATCGGCCGGATTGCGCGTCATACGCAGCGCGGCCGAGTACATCTGGTCGAGGAACTCCATCGCGTCCCGCTCGAAGCGCGCGTTGCGCTCGGCGGTCGACTCCGCCCTGCTGCCCTGGCCCTCGGGCTGCTCCGCCTGGCCGTATTCGGTCCCTGCGTCGGTCCCAGTGACCGGACCCACCTCCTCAAGCGACGTCGTGGGACCGAAGCCGGTCCCACTCGAATCGGAGGATAGACGACCTGCGGTCGGGGTGGGGGATCCTACGGTCGGGGTGTGGACTTCTGCGGCCGGGGCGTGGAGGCCCACGGTCGGGGCGGCCTGCCGATCCGGTCCGCCCGCAGCCCGGATGGGGGCGGTCTTCGCCGCATGCAGAACCGACCAGTCCAGGTCAGTGGCACTGCGACGGTTCGGGCAGAAGGTCGAACCCATGCGGCGGACTTCCTCTCCTACGAACGGTAAGTACTCGGTGTGAGTACGTCTGCCGCTCTCAACAGAGGCCGGGAGCGCATCATTCCCGCCACGTGACACCGGCTCACGCGAGTGACGCGAGCCACTTCACGACACCGTCGGTGAGGATCCTCACCGCCTGCTCCTGCCCGATCTCCGCCCGCTTGGGCACGGCGAAACCGTGATCTCCGTACGGGACCTCCACAAGTTCGTACGAGCCTTCCGGGAACTCCGCCGGCCTCCCGAACGGGTCGTTGCCGCCTTGGACGACGAGCGTGGGCACACCGGCACCGAGCAGCTCGGCCGCGCGCGACTTCTCCGGCTTGCCCGGCGGGTGGAGGGGGAAGCTGAGCGCGAGGACGGCGGCGGCGCCCAGCTGTTTCGCCGTACGACAGGCCACGCGGGCGCCCGCGCTGCGACCGGCCGCGACGACCGGCAGGCCGGGCCCGGCGAGCGTCGGCCAGATGCCGCGCCAGCCGAGGTCCAGCGTCTTCGGCGCGGGCGCCAGCTTCTTGCCCGCCACCCGCCAGGGCTGCTCGACGAGCGCCACGGTCACGCCGTGCGCGGGGAGCTCGGCGGCGAGGGCGCGCAGATCCCGCGCCTCGATCCCGCCGCCGGCCCCATGGCTCGCGGCGAGCACCAGCCGTGCCCGCTTCGCCCGGTGCCAGGTGACACGGGCCGTACCCGCGTCCGTCTCCACGAGCTCGCTCTGTGTCACATCCGTCATGTCCGTCACATCAGAAGAGTGTGCCCTCTTCGGGCCCCGCCAGCTCCTTCAGCAGCTCAGGGCCGTTGTTGCGTACGTTGCTGACCGCCGTGGAGACCGGGTAGGCCCGCATCAGCCCCTGCGGGGGCGGCGCGAGCAGGGAGCGCAGCTCCTCCACGTCCCTGCGGGACGGGTCGAGCCAGGAGTCCCAGCGGTCGGGCGTGAGCATCAGGGGCATACGGGGGTGGATGTCGGCCAGGACGTACGGGCCCTCGGCCGGGGCCACTGCCAAGGGCGACGTCTCCGCCTCGGTCGTGATGACGGAGCAGGTCGCCCACCAGGCCCCCGGATGGTCGTCGGGCAGCGTCTTGTCCCGCCAGAACTCGTAGATCCCGGCCATCGCGAACACGGAACCGTCGGCGGGCAGCACGAAGTACGGCTGCTTGCGCGGCCGTTTCCTCTTGCCTTCGACCTCGAGGTCGCGCTCGGAGGTCCCGGTCACCCACTCGTAGTAGCCGTCCGCGGGGATGATGCAGCGCCGGGTCGAGAAGGCCCGCCGGTACGAGGGCTTCTCGTGCACGGTCTCCGCGCGGGCGTTGATCATCCGGGCGCCGCCCTCGGGGGTCTTCGACCAGGACGGCACAAGGCCCCACTTGAGCCTGCGCAGCTGCCGAACCGGCTTCGGGTCTTCGACGTCCTTAAGAGGACGGTCGAACACCGCGTACACGTCCTTCGTCGGAGCCACGTTGTAGTCGGGCTCGAAACCGTCCTCCGGCTCCCACTTCTCAACTTCAAAGATTCCTGCGAGATCCTCAGGCCTACGACTCGACGCATACCGTCCGCACATACGTGCCACACTCTCAGATTCCGCGCGCCTCAGAGGAGCCCCCACACACAATGGAAGCCACCGCAACCACCTCGCTGGCCACCCTCTGGGACGAGGTGTTCGGCAGCCAGCCCGACCCCGACATCTGGGTGGTCGTCGCCACCATGGTGGCCGCCCTCACCGTGATCGTCCCGCACGGCGTCTGGCGGCTCTCGCGCAACGCCATCACCATCGCCCACGAGGGCGGCCACGGTCTGGTCGCGCTGCTCACCGGCCGCAGCCTCAGTGGCATACGGCTGCACTCGGACACCAGCGGCCTCACGGTCAGCCGCGGCAAGCCGACCGGTCTCGGCATGATCCTCACCGCGGCCGCGGGCTACACCGCTCCCCCGCTGCTGGGTCTCGGCGGCGCCGCGCTCCTCGCCGCCGGTCACATCACCGCGCTGCTGTGGCTGGCCACGCTGCTGCTCGTGGCGATGCTGGTGATGATCCGCAACGCGTACGGCGCGCTCACGGTTGTCGTCACCGGCGGCACGTTCGTGGTGGTGTCCTGGCTCACGGGCCCTCAGGTGCAGGCGGCGTTCGCGTACGCCGTGGTCTGGTTCCTCCTGCTCGGCGGCGTACGCCCGGCCTTCGAACTCCAGGCGAAGCGCACCCGGGGCGGCGCGGGCGACTCCGACGCGGACCAACTGTCGCGACTCACACACGTACCGGCGGGCATGTGGCTGTTCCTGTTCCACGCGGTGAGCCTGTGCTCGCTGATAGGCGGGGGCCGCTGGCTGCTGCAGGTCTGAGGGGGGCGCAGCCCACCCTCAGGGGCGCGGGGCTGTATCAATTTGCGGCTCCGCCGCGGGGCGCGACCAGCCACAACGCACCCGCAGTGGACAGACGACCTCCCCATCCCCCTGCTTATACAGTGGGGGCCATGGCCTCGAACCCCGCACACACCGCCCTTTGGCCCGCCCCGCACGCCGGCGGAGCCGTCCACGCGACGGTCCACGTGCCCGGGTCCAAGTCGGTCACCAACCGTGCGCTCGTCCTGGCCGCCCTCGCGGCCGAGCCCGGCTGGCTGCGCCGCCCCCTGCGCTCCCGCGACACCGTGCTCATGGCCGACGCCCTGCGCGCCATGGGCGTCGGCATCGAGGAGGGCGTCGGCCCGGACGGCTCCGGCGAGGCCTGGCGTGTCATCCCCTCGGGCCTGCACGGTCCCGCCACCGTCGACGTCGGCAACGCCGGTACGGTGATGCGCTTCCTGCCCCCGGTCGCCACACTCGCCGACGGCCCCATCCGTTTCGACGGCGACCCGCGTTCGTACGAGCGTCCCCTGCACGGCGTGATCGACGCCCTGCGCGCCCTCGGTGCCCGTATCGACGACGACGGCCGCGGCGCGCTGCCGCTGACCGTGCACGGCGGCGGGGCCCTGGAGGGCGGCCCCGTGGAGATCGACGCGTCCTCGTCCAGCCAGTTCGTGAGCGCGCTGCTGCTGTCAGGACCGCGCTTCAACCAGGGCGTCGAGGTACGGCACATCGGCTCGACGCTCCCCTCCATGCCGCACATCCGGATGACCGTCGACATGCTGAGGTCCATCGGCGCCCAGGTGGACACCCCGGAGTCGGGCGGCGAGCCGAACGTCTGGCGGGTCACGCCCGGCGCGCTGCTGGGCCGCGATCTGACGGTCGAGCCGGATCTGTCGAACGCCCAGCCGTTCCTGGCGGCCGCCCTGGTCACCGGCGGCCGGATCGTCGTCCCCGACTGGCCCGTGCACACCACCCAGCCCGGCGACAGGCTGCGCGAGATCTTCACCGAGATGGGCGGTTCCTGCGAACTGACCGACCGCGGCCTGGAGTTCACCGGCTCCGGCTCCGTCCACGGCATCGACGTGGAGCTCGGTGAGGTGGGCGAGCTGACCCCCGGCATCGCGGCGGTCGCGGCCCTCGCCGACTCGCCCTCCACCCTGCGGGGCGTGGCCCACCTGCGTCTGCACGAGACGGACCGCCTTGCCGCGCTGACCAAGGAGATCAACGAACTGGGCGGCGACGTCACCGAGTCCGCCGACAGCCTGCACATCCGCCCGCGCCCCCTGCACGGCGGGGTCTTCCACACCTACGACGACCACCGCATGGCCACGGCGGGCGCGGTCATCGGCCTCGCCGTGCCGGACGTACGGATCGAGAACGTGGCGACGACGGCGAAGACCCTCCCGGACTTCCCCGACCTGTGGACCGGAATGCTCGGGAACTGACGGGCGGACACGGACCATGCGTCGCTACGGCAAGCACACCGACGAGGACGACATCCGCAGCCGCCCGGGCCGCAAGGGCAGCCGGCCGCGCACGAACATCCGGCCCAAGCACGAGGACGCGGCGGAGGGCATGGTCCTCACCGTGGACCGGGGCCGGCTGACGTGCCTCGTCGAGGACCGTGTGGTGTACGCCATGAAGGCCCGCGAACTGGGCCGCAAGGCCGCGGTAGTCGGCGACCGGGTGGCCATCGTCGGCGACCTGACCGGCAAGAAGGACACGCTCGCCCGCATCGTCCGCATCGAGCCGCGCACCTCGGTACTGCGGCGCACCGCCGACGACGACGATCCGTACGAGCGCGTGGTCGTCGCCAACGCCGACCAGCTGGCCATCGTGACGGCCCTCGCCGATCCTGAGCCCCGCCCGCGGCTGGTCGACCGGTGTCTGGTCGCGGCGTACGACGGCGGGCTCGACCCGCTCCTCGTCCTCACCAAATCGGACCTCGCCCCGCCCGACGAACTCCTTGAGCTGTACGGGGCCCTGGGTGTTCCGTATGTGGTGACCAGCCGTGAGGAGCTGGAGAGCGGGGAGGCGGTGGACCGGGTGCGCAAGCAGTTGGACGGCAAGATCACGGCGTTCGTCGGGCACTCGGGCGTCGGCAAGACGACGCTGGTCAACGCGCTCGTGGCCAAGGAGCGGCGGCGTACGACGGGGGTCGTCAACGCGGTGACGGGCCGCGGCCGGCACACGACGACGTCGGCGCTCGCGCTGCCGTTGCCGGACGACGACGGGTGGCTGATCGACACTCCGGGCCTGCGGTCCTTCGGGCTGCACCACGTGAACCCGTCGCGTGTCATCCAGGCCTTCCCGGACCTGGTGCCGGGGACCGAGGGCTGTCCGCGCGCGTGCAGCCACGACGAGCCGGACTGTGCGCTGGACGAGTGGGTGGCCGAGGGTCATGCAGATCCGGCCCGGCTCTACTCGCTGCGCAGGCTGCTCGCCACGCGTGAGCGGCGCGAGGGCGACTGACGGCAACTGATCGCCGGTGACCTCAGTTTTGTTTGCATCGCCGCCACGACGGTAAAGGCATAATCGCACCAAGCGGGACCCAAGCCAGACGAAGCGGTCACGGAGCGTGGGAGGGCATCACATGGCGTGGCTGCTGGTGGTCGTGGCCGGACTCTTGGAGACCGGCTTCGCCGTCTGCCTGAAACTGTCACACGGCTTCACGAGACTCTGGCCGACGATCGCCTTCTGCATCTTCGCCCTGGGAAGCTTCGGCCTCCTCACCCTCGCGCTGAAGAAGCTCGACGTCGGCCCCGCGTACGCGGTCTGGACGGGCATCGGCGCGGCCGGCACCGCCATCTACGGCATGATCTTCCTGGACGACCTGGTCTCCACACTGAAGATCGTCTCGATCACGCTGGTGATCGTTGGCGTGATCGGCTTGCAACTGTCGGGCTCGGCACACTGAAGCGACCCGAAGGGCAGCGCCCCGTAAGGGGCGCGGGGAACTGCGCGACCAGCCACAACGAACCCGCAGCTTAGAAACCGGCCCTCCAGCGGAGCGCCCCCGCGTCAGCTGACCACCCGCACAGTCGCAAGCGCGTCCCGGACCAACCCGGCCGCACCCCCCTCCCCGGCGGGAGCCAACACGCACGACAACCCCAGCCGCACCACCAGCTCACAGGCCCGCGCCAACTCCGCCGCCTCCGGCTTCGAGAACCCGGGCGCCGTCAGCGCACCGACCGCCCGGTCCCGGATCAACTGCACGAAATCCCCCGGCGACGGCAACGGACCATCGGCCCGCCGCTGCGCCGGCACCGCCGAGGACGACGGCACGGCGGACAGCGTCGGCGACGGCAGCCGCTCGCTCCAGCAGCCGGTGAGCATCGCCCGCACCAGCGCGTTCCCGCGAGCCGCCGACGCGGTCCACTCCGCGATGGCCGCCAACCGCTCACGAGGCTCGCCGTGGCTCATGAGCGCACGCTCCACGCCCGCTAGGTAGGCGTCGGCCTCCCGCCGTACGAGGGCACGGGCCAGCCCCTCCTTGCTGCCGAACTCGTTGTAGAGGGTCTGCCGGGAGACCCCGGCCACAGCGGCCACGTCGACCATCCGCACCGTGGACCAAGGTCGGCGCGCGAGCGCCGTGTAGGCGGCGTCGAGCAGGGATTCCCGGGCTGCAGGCATCGTCGCCTCCCTGGGGCGATCGGCTCTGCGGCCAGAGTTGACGCGCATGGGGGCACTGTCAAGGGTTCGCGCCGGCATCAAGGAGCCTGCGTCAAGGGGAGCGTACGTCGGCCTCGTGCGCGGCGAGAAGTGATCACCGCTTCGGCGAGGTCGGCGAGGGAGGTCCTGTAGCGACCACCCGGGCGGTATGGCCGGGGCCGCAGGCGGGCAGATACGGTTCGGGCATGCCCGACTATCGCGATGACCTGCGCCTCGCCCATGTCCTGGCGGACGCCGCCGACGCCGCGACCATGGACCGCTTCAAGGCGCTCGACCTCAAGGTCGAGACCAAGCCGGACCTGACGCCGGTGAGCGAGGCCGACAAGGCCGCCGAGGAGCTGATCCGCGGCCACCTCCAGCGGGCCCGGCCACGGGACGCGGTCCTCGGCGAGGAGTACGGCGTCGAGGGCACGGGCCCGCGCCGCTGGGTGATCGACCCGATCGACGGCACGAAGAACTACGTACGCGGGGTGCCGGTGTGGGCGACCCTGATCTCCTTGATGGAGGCGAGCGAGGGCGGCTACCAGCCCGTGGTCGGCGTCGTCTCGGCGCCCGCGCTCGGCCGCCGCTGGTGGGCCGCGAAGGGGCACGGCGCGTTCAGCGGGCGCAGCCTGACGTCGGCGTCCCGGCTCCATGTCTCGCGGGTCTCGCGCATGTCGGACGCCTCCTTCGCGTACTCCTCGCTGGGTGGCTGGGAGGCGCAGAGCCTGCTGGAGGGCTTCCTGGACCTGACCCGCGAGGTGTGGCGCACGCGCGCGTACGGCGACTTCTGGCCGTACATGATGGTCGCCGAGGGCTCGGTCGACATCTGCGCGGAGCCCGAGCTGTCACTGTGGGACATGGCGGCGAACGCGATCATCGTGACCGAGGCGGGCGGCAGCTTCACCGGCCTCGACGGCCGCCCGGGCCCGCACAGCGGCAACGCGGCCGCGTCGAACGGCCTCCTCCACGACGAGTTGCTGGGCTACCTGAACCAGCGGTACTGAGGCGTCCGGGACATCCAGGGGGCGCTAACCGGAAGGCAGCGCACCCCAAAGCCTCCGTACGCGCCCTCTTGTTGCCCCTCCTTTTACCTGCGACTCTGAGAGTCCCCACACTTGTGAACTTGTGAATCCGAGCGCAAGCCGGATTCGTAGGAGGTGGCTCCGTCCATGCTCGTCCGCGACGCCATGAGCACGGTGGTCCTCACCATCGGACCCGACCACACACTCCGACAGGCCGCCGCGCTGATGTCCGCACGCCGCGTCGGCGCGGCCGTCGTCCTGGACCCCGACGACAGCGGGCTCGGCATCCTCACCGAGCGCGACATCCTCAACTCCGTCGGCCTGGGCGAGAGCCCGGACGCCGAGCGGGCACACGCCCACACCACCACCGACGTCGTGTTCGCCGCGCCGTCCTGGACGCTGGAGGAGGCGGCGCACGCCATGGCGCACGGCGGCTTCCGGCATCTGATCGTCCTCGACCACGGCGAGCCCATCGGCATCGTCTCGGTCCGCGACATCATCCGCTGCTGGGCACCACTGCGGCAGCACGCACCGGCCTGAGCGGCGGGGCGGGGCGGGCCGGCCCGTGAAGGGAGTCGGCCCACCTCTACCCTGGATAAAGTCCAAGTCCAGCAGGGCTCCAAAATCACACCCATTCGGGATTGGCGTCGTCTGCTGTTAGGCTTGTCTTCATGAGCGACCTGTTGGAACGACTGCGCGGACGTGGCTGGCGTATGACCGCGCAGCGGCGCGTCGTGGCCGAGGTCCTCGACGGCGACCACGTCCACCTGACGGCCGACGAGGTCCATGCGCGCGCCGTCGCGAAGCTGCCCGAGATCTCTCGCGCGACCGTCTACAACACGCTGGGTGAGCTGGTCTCGCTCGGCGAGGTGCTGGAAGTCGCCACGGACAAGCGCGCCAAGCGGTACGACCCGAACGCGCACCGTCCGCACCACCACCTGGTCTGCGCCCAGTGCGGCGCGATCCGCGACGTCCACCCGAGCGGCAACCCCCTCGCCGACCTCCCCGACTCCGAGCGCTTCGGCTTCTCGGTCTCGGCCGTCGAGGTGACGTACCGGGGCGTGTGCCCGAACTGCACGGCCGCCTGATCCGCAGGTACAACTCCTCAAAGCCCCGGCACCCCATGGGAACCGGGGCTTTCTGCTGCACGCGGACTTCCCGAATCTGACGGACCGTCATATCGTCGACGGCGCCCACCAGTCCGTACCGCACTCCGCGAGGAGACACCGTGGGAGAGCCGCACCCGAAACTCCAAGCCACTGATCTGAGCCGGACCTTCGGCCGGGGCCCCGCCGCCGTGGACGCCCTGGGCCCGCTGGACCTGACCGTCGCCCCCGGCGAGTTCGTCTGCATCGTCGGCCCGTCCGGCTGCGGGAAATCCACCCTCCTCCGCATCGCCGGGGGCCTGCTGCGCCCCAGCACGGGCGAGTTGGCGATTCGCACGACCAGTCCCCGCCCGGCCGCCATGATCTTCCAGGACTACGGCATCTACGACTGGAAGACCGTCCTCGCGAACGTCCGCTTCGGCCTGGACATCCAGCGCCTGACGCGCCGCGAGGCGAACGCCCGGGCCCGCGACTGGCTCGCACGCATGGGCCTCGCGGACTTCGCCTCCGCATATCCCGCCACGCTCTCCGGCGGCATGCGCCAGCGTGTGGCGATCGCCCGCGCGCTGGCCGTGGAGCCCGAAATCCTGCTGATGGACGAGCCGTTCGCCGCGCTCGACGCCCAACTGCGCATGATCCTCCAGGACGAACTCCTGGAGATCACCCAGACGACCCGCACGACCACCCTCTTCATCACGCACAGCCTGGAGGAGGCCATCGTCCTCGGCGACCGCGTCCTGGTGATGTCCGCGCGCCCGGGCCGGATCATCGCCGAACGCCGCCCGCCGTTCCCGCGCCCGCGTTCCGGCGAGGTCCGCTCGGCCCCCGAATTCACCGCCCTGAAGAGCGAGTTGTGGCAGCTGCTGCGCCCGGAGGCGGTGCCCGCATGAACACGGCCGTACGCAAGGAACGTACCGATTCGACAGCCGTACTGGTCCGCCGCCCGGGCCCGCGGGAGCTGCACCCCGTACGCACCCACCGCAGGCGCCGCACCCTGGAACTCTCCCTCGCGGTCGCCGTCCCCCTGGTGCTGGTCCTGCTGTGGCAACTGGCCGCGGCCCAGGCCTGGATCGACGACCGGATCTACCCGGCACCGACCACGATCCTGGCCGACGGCTGGGACCGCGCGGCGGCCGGGGATCTGTGGCCGGACGTGTGGGCCACTCTCAAGCGCGTACTCGCCGGGTACGCGATCGGCACCCTCGCGGGCTATGCGCTGGGCCTCCTGATGGGCTCGCTGTCCCTGGTACGCGCGGCACTGGAGCCGCTTCTGGACGCCCTGTACGTCGTACCGAAGCTCGCTCTCCTCCCCATCTTCCTGAACATGTTCGGGCTCGGTGAGGGCCCGCAGGTGGCGCTCGTCGCGGCGACCGTCTTCTTCTTCGTGTGGATCTCCACGATGTCGGCCGTGATGGCGATCCCTTCCGGGTACCGCGACGCGGGGCAGGTCTTCGGGGCCTCGCCCTGGCAGATGTTCCGGCATGTGCTGCTGCCCGCCTCGCTGCCCGCGGTCCTGGTGGGCGCGCGCATCGCGGCGGGGGTGGCGGTGCTGGTCATCGTCGCCTCGGAGCAGATCGCCGCGGCGAACGGCCTGGGTCATCTGATCTTCGACTCGCGTGCGCTCTTCCAGAACGACGTGATGTTCGTCGGCATCGTCTGCGTCGCCGTGCTCGGCGTCGTCTTTTCCGAACTGGTACGGGTTCTGGGGCGGTTGCTCACTCCGTGGGCGCCGCGCGACCGGGGACGGGGGCAGTCATGAGGCGTTCCGCAAGGGCCGTGCTGGCCGTGGGGGCGCTGGTCGTCTCGGCGGGGTGCGCCGCCCAGGACTCCGGGGCGGGCGCCGGTCCGGCCGAGCCGCGCACCATCAAGGCGGTGTCCGGCTGCGGTGCCGGGAGCTGGACGGGTCCGGCCGACCTGGCCGCGGACCGTGCGCCCGCGCGCTGTACCAAGGGCACTCCGGCCCCACAGCCCCTGACCGAGACCCGGAAGCTGACGATCGCGACGGGCACGCTCAGTGCGGAGTATGTGGCTCCGCTTCAAGTGGCCGTGGAGAAGGGCGAGTTCAAGAAGGAGGGCCTCGACGTCACGCTGAAGGTGCTGCCGACCCCGGATGCGTTGCCCCTGCTCGCGAAGGGCGACGTCGACGCCCAGTGGGCCGCTCCCGAGGCCGCCGTGATCAACGGCGTCAACGGCGGCTTCGACATCAAGTGGGTCGCCGGGAACTTCTCGCCCGACCCGAAGTCGAAGAGCGGCCTGTGGGTGCGTTTGAAGGACGGCGAGAGCGCGTCCCATGTCCCGATGGCCGGCCGCAAGCTCGGCACGATGATCGGCAAGGGGTCGGTCATCGCGTATCCCATGAACAAGGCCCTGAAGAAGCACGGCGGCGGCCTCGACGAGGTGCAGTTCCAGGCGCTGGGCTCGGCCGACGTCCTCACCGCTCTGCAGAACGGCGGCGTCGACTCCGCGTGGCTCCTCGACCCGGTCTGGCGCAAGGTCGACGGCGACGACCGCTTCGCCTTCCTCGGCGGCCAGCCCGCGGGCGAGCCCCTGGGCGGCATGCTGTTCGGCCCGAACCTGCTCAGGGACGACGTGGACGCGGGCGTCGCGCTGCTGCGGGCGTACATCCGCACGATCAACACGTACTTCGCCGGTGACTACAAGAAGGACCCGGCCTTCGCGGCCACGCTGGCCAAGCTCCTGAAGACGGACCGTACGGTCCTGGAGTCGACGCCGTCCCTCCGCATGGACTGGGAGATCCGCGGGGGGACGACGGACCGGCTCCAGTCCGCGTACCGCGCGGCGGGCGTCTCGGAGGGGGAGGCGCTGCCGGAGTCCCGCCTGGTGGACCGCTCGCTGTACGCGGAGGCGGTGGGCCACCGGCCGTGAACGCACCCGGTCGCACCCGGTGGTGAACGCACCGGAGGGCCGGAACCCTTTCGGATTCCGGCCCTCCGGCCTTCAGTAGCGGGGACAGGATTTGAACCTGCGACCTCTGGGTTATGAGCCCAGCGAGCTACCGAGCTGCTCCACCCCGCGGCGATGAACTGAACGTTACGTCAGCAGGGTCGACCAGCGCAAATCGCTGTGCGGGCGGCCCCGGGCAGGTCAAGCGGACAGTTCCTCGCCCAAGGCGTCACGAAGCCTGGCCGCCCGCTCGGAAACCTCGTCAGGCCCCAGCGACACGGCCCGGTCGGCCCACCGCTGCCCCTCCGCAAGCTCACCCCGACGCGCGTAGACGAGCGCAAGCCGCAAAGCAGCCCGCCCATGCCCGGCGTCAGCGGCCCGAGTCCACCACAGGGCGGCCTCGGGCTCGCTCCCCTCCCGGGCGAGCAACAGCCCGAGATTGAACGCGCCGTTGCGAGACCCGGCCTCGGCCGCCTCCCGATACCACCGAGCCGCCTCGACGACGTCCCCACGGGCGGACGCCAGCATTCCGACCCGCACCTGAGCCCGCCGATGCCCCTGAGAGGCAGCCCGCTCGTACCACTCCTCACACTCGCTCTTCTCGGTGGCCGGCTCCCCCAGCTCATGCGTGGACGCCGGCGGCCTCTGCGCGTCGAGCACGGCGGCCAGCCGGTACGCGGCCTCCGCGCTCCCTCCGCCGGCGGCGCAGCGCAGATGCCGCTCGGCATCCCGCTCGTCCCCGTCCCGAAGCCGCGCGATCCCGACCTGAAGCGCGGCCTCGGTGTGCCCGGCGGCGGCGGCCCGCTCGTACCACCGCAGCGCCGCTGCGTCCTCGTCACGCCCCGCGTGCAGGATCCCGAGGTTGAACGCGGCGTCGACGCTGCCGGCCTCCGCGGCCTTGGAGAACCACGGCTCGGCTCCGGCCGCGTCGCCGACCTGGAGCAGCAGGATCGCCAGCGCGTTCGCCGCCTCACGATGCCCCGCGTACGCCGCGCGCCGGTACCACTGCTCGGCCTGCGCGGTCCGCCCCTGCTCGGCGCAGAGCAGCCCCAGGTTGTACGCGCCGTTCACATCACCGGCGTCCATCGCGGCCCGGTACCAGCGCTCGGCGGTCTGCGTCTCGCCGCGCTCGGCGTGCAGCGCGCCCAGGGCGTTGGCGGCGTTCCCGTCGCCGTCCTGGGCGGCCCGCAGCCACCACACGGCGGCGCTCTCGGTGTCGCCCGCGTCACGCAGCAGGAACCCGAGCGCACAGGCGGCCCGCGCCTCGCCGTCCTTGGCGGACGTCAGATACCAGCGCCCGGCCTCCTTCAGCTTCCCGCGCCTCTCCAGGATCACCCCGAGGTGCAGCGCGGCCCTGCGGTGCCCGCGTGCGGCGGCCTGCCGGTACCACTGCTCGGCCTCGGCCATGACGGACAGCCCGGCACCGTCGTCGGTGCCGCTCTGCTCCGCGCTCTCTCCGGCGGCCCGCCGGTCCAGCGCACGCGCGAGCCGGTACGCCGCCTCCCGGTGCCCCCGCTCGGCGGCGGACCGCATCCACTGCTCGGCGCCGGTGTCTCCGCGGTGCTCGAGAAGGTCGGCGAGGGCGTAGGCGCCGAGGGAGTGCCCCTGCTCGGCGGACTGGCGCAGCCAGTATTCGGCGGCGGGCTCGTCCCCGCGCTCACGGTGGTGGCGGCCGAGCGCGTGCGCGGCGGCCGCGGACCCGGCGACGGCGGCGATCCGCCACCAGCCGGCGGCCTCGTCGGCGTATCCGCGCTGGTGCAGGAGGACACCCAGGTTGTTGGCGGCGGCACGGTCACCGGCGGCGGTGGCAGCACGCAGCTGAGGCTCGGCTCCGTCGAGATCGCCGCGGCGCAGCAGCAGGCTTCCGAGGACGCTCATGGCAGCGACGTCGCCGGCTTCGGCGGCGAGCCGTTGACGTGCCTCCTCCGCAGCCTCGCCGGTCTCGTCCCGGTCGGAGGGCTGCACAAATCGCCCTGTCTCCAACAGAGTTGCCTTGTCCCCCATAACGTCCATCGTCGCACCACCTGCAACCTGGGTACACCTGGTATACCGCAGCCAGTGAGGTCACTTCAGCGTTTTGTCGACATGCCCACAGAGAGACAAGTCAAACACAGTTTTCTCAACTCTCCCCGCATGCAGCAGCCTTCACTTGGGCAGGACTGGTCAGTTGGGGAACACACGCACGGTGCACCCACGCCGAAGGGCCCGAATCCCTTGAGGATTCGGGCCCTTCGTCTTCAGTAGCGGGGACAGGATTTGAACCTGCGACCTCTGGGTTATGAGCCCAGCGAGCTACCGAGCTGCTCCACCCCGCGCCGTTGTTCGGCAACCGTATCACGGCGCGGGACGGGCTTTTCGCTCACTCGATTCCGCTCAGTCGCTGCTCAGCCGCTGCCACCGCCCTCTTCGGTGCTGTTGCCGCCGTCGCCGGCGCCCCCACCCCCGGTGTTGTCGGGCTTGGCCTGCGCTTCCTCGGCCCGCTGCAGCGCATCCTCGAGATCCTTCTGCGCCCGGCCGTACGCCTCCCAGTCGCCCTTCTTGAGGGCTTCCTGGCCGGCTTCGTAGGCCTTCTGGGCGTCGTCGAGCGCCTGTTGGACCGTCGCGTCACCGGTTGGCGGTGGCGGGGTCGTGTCCTCGCCCTCGTCCGGTGGCGGCTCCGGGGCCGTGTCCGTCCCGAAGACCTTGTCGAGCGCTTCGCCGAGGGTGTCCTCGAAGGCGGTCTGGCCTCCGTAGGTCACCAGCACCTTGCGCAGCAGCGGGTACTTGAGTCCACCACCGCGTACGTAGACCGGCTCCACGTAGAGCAGTCCTCCGTCGAGCGGGACCGTCAGCAGGTTGCCGTACTCGACTTCCGAGTCACCACCTCTGAGGAGCCTGATGGACTCGGCGATGGATGGCTCGGAGTTGAACTGGCTCTGCACCCGTTTGGGTCCGTCGACCGTTCTGCCCGTCGGGAGTTTCAGGACGGTGATCTTGCCGTAGTCGGGTGTGCCCGCTTCGGCGTTGACGGACATGAAGGCGCTCAGGTTGTCCCGGCCGTTCGGGGTGAGCGTCGTCGTCAGTGAGAACGCCTGGGACTGCTCACCTGGCATCCGCATGCTCAGGTAGTACGGCGGCACGGCGTCGCCCGACTTGTTGGTCGGGTCGTCCGGGACCTGCCACACCTCACTGCCGCTGAGGAACGTCGTCGCGTCCTTCACGTGATACCGGGTCAGCAGTTCGCGCTGGACCTTGAACAGGTCCTGCGGGTACCGCAGATGGTCCATGAGGGACTGCGGGATGTCGCCCTTCGGCTTCACCGTCCCGGGGAAGGCCTTCTTCCAGGTCTTCAGGACCGGGTCCTTGGTGTCCCACTCGTAGAGCGTGACCTTGCCGGTGTACGCGTCGACGGTCGCCTTCACCGAGTTGCGGATGTAGTTGACCTGGTTCTGCTGGGCCACCACCGCACGCTGGTTGTTGGCGGCGGTCAGCGAGTCGGCCGTCGTGTCGCCGAGGGTGGTGCGCGAGGCGTACGGATAGCCGTTGGTGGTCGTGTACGCGTCGACGATCCACTGGATCTTCCCGCCGACGACCGCCGGGTAGGCGTCACCGTCGATGGTCAGCCAGGGGGCGACCGCCTCCACGCGCTCCTTGGGGGTGCGGTTGTAGAGGATTCGCGAACCCTCGCCGATCGCACCGGAGTAGAGGATCTGCGGCTCGTTGAACGCCACCGCGTACGCGGCCCGGTTGACCGGGTTGGAGAGGTTGACGCCGCTGTCGCCCTTGTAGCTGGTCGTCTTCTCGCCGGTGTCGTCGGAGTAGTCGATCTCCTTCTGGGGACCGCCGACGACCGAGTACTGGGTGGTCTTCTCGCCGTAGTAGATCCGCTGCTGGTACTTGCCGAGATCGCCCTTGGACGGCAGGTCGTACTCGGTGAAGACCGGGCGGCCCTCGCCGTCGGCCGAGGTGCCCTCGGCCGTGACGGCACCGTATCCGTGGGTGTACCGGAAGTGGTCGTTGATCCAGTTGTTCTTCGGAATGCCGCTGAGGTTCAGCTCACGCAGACCGATGACCGTGTCCTGGTCCTTGCCGTTCTTGCTGTACCGGTCGACGTCCAGGTTGGTCGGGAACGAGTAGTAGTTCCGCACCTGCTGGAGCTGCTGGAACGTCGGCGAGACGATGTTGGGGTCCAACAGGCGGATGCTCGCCGTCGTGTCGGCGTCCTCGCGCAGCTTGGCCTTGTCGTCGGTCTCACTCGTGCCCGCGTAGTCGCTGACCTGGGTGCCGTCGATCCCGTACGCCTCGCGGGTCGCCTTGAGGTTCTTGTCGACGTACGGCGCTTCCTTGGCCTGCTCGTTGGGCTGGACCTGGAACTTCTGGACGATCGCCGGGTACAGACCGCCGATGAGGATGGCGGAGAGCACCATCAGGCCGAAGCCGATGACGGGCAGCTGCCAGGTGCGCCGCCACAGGGTCGCGAAGAACAGCAGGGCGCAGATGACGGCGATGCAGAACAGGATGGTCTTGGCGGGCAGATACGCGTTCGCGTCGACGTACCTCAGGCCCGTCCAGTTGCCCGTCGCCTTGAAGTCACTGGACTTCACCGCGAGTCCGTACCGGTCGAGCCAGTACGCGACCGCCTTCAGCGTGACGAACAGGCCGAGCAGCACGGAGAGGTGACCCGTGGCCGCGGCCGTGGCACGCGCGCCGGGGCTGGTGATCCGCAGTCCGCCGTACAGGTAGTGGGTCAGCGCGGCGGCGATCACCGAAAGGATCGCGGCGGCGAAGCCGAAGCCCAGCAGGAAGCGGTACCAGGGCAGATCGAAGGCGTAGAAGGAGACGTCCAGGTGGAACTGGGGGTCCTTCTGGTTGAAGGACACGCCGTTCACCCACATCAGCCACGTACGCCACTGGCCCGCCGCGGAGGCGCCCGCGATCAGCCCTACGAGGGCCGTGATCCCGAGCAGGATCCACTTCTTGTACGGGGCCACGCCCATCCGGTAGCGGTCGAGGCTCTGCTGCTCCATCGACATGGCGCTCAGGGGAGGCCTGAGCCGGTGGGCCAGCCAGATGTTCACGCCGACGGCCAGGGCCATCAGCAGTCCGAAGACGAAGAACAGGCCGATCTTGGTCCACAGGGTGGTGGTGAAGACAGACGAGTACTTGACCGATCGGTACCAGAGCCAGTCCGTCCAGAACCCCGCGAACATGACGAAGGCCATGGCCAGCACGGCCAGTACGCCCAGTGTCATGAGCAGGGTCCGGACGCGCCGGGACGGTCGGCCCACTCTGATCCGTGGCCCCGTCGGGCCTCCGCCGCGGTCCGGCATCTGGAAAGCCAAGGTGCGCACCTCGAAGTTCGCTGTTGGTCTTCTGGGGCCCGGCGAACGCAGGGCCACATCTATGCAACTTACTGATGCTTTACTCGGTTCCCGGTTCCGGGTCCGAACGAGGCAGGATTGTGACCATGTCCAACACCGCCTCCAAAGGCACCCCCATGGCGGCCAGTCCCCTGACCCGTGCCGTGCTCGAAATCGACGAGTACGTCTCCGGGCTCGGCTGGGACCAGCCCGCGCGACTCTTCGCGCTCGTCGACACCGCTCAACTGCGCTCCGAGGAACCGGGTCTCGCGGCACGCCTCGGTCTCGGCGACGACGCGCCCGAGGGCGCCCTTACCCCTATCGAACAGGAGGAACTCCCCGCGGGCAGCGCGTTGGACGAGTTTCTCGGCACGATCGCCTGGCCGGACGCGGTGGCCGGCTGCGCCCTGTCCCTGGAGCGGCTGATGCTGCCGCCGAGCGCGGAGGCGTCCGTTCCTGACGGCCTCGACGAGGAACGTCTGGCGAAGTGGGTCGCCGAGCACCCCGAGCGCCAGGAGGTCCGGATGACCGTCGCGGTGCTGCGCGGCGGGAAGCGCGAGTCGGCGCTGCGGCTGCGCGAGAAGGACTCGCCGACCGAGGTCCTCACCGGGTCCGATCTGGTGCCGGGGCTGGCGGAGGCACTGGCGGCGACGTTCGCGGAGTAGTCCTGCATGAGCCGGCCCGGCTAGCTCTTCGTGCACTGGGGCAGGTTGTCCGTGTTGCCGCCGCGGATGTCCTCGAGGGCGTTCATCGCGTCGTCGATGGTGCCGACCTTGACGAGGGTGAGCCCGTCGGGGATGTCGCGGGCGGCGGCCGCGCAGTTGTCCTTGGGCGTCAGGAAGTACTGGGCCCCCTGGTCGCGGGCGCCGACGGTCTTCATCTCGATGCCGCCGATGGGGCCGACCTTGCCGTCGTCGTCGATGGTGCCGGTGCCGGCCACGAACTTGCCGCCGGTGAGGTCGCCAGGGGTGAGCTTGTCGACGATGCCGAGGGCGAACATCAGGCCGGCGCTCGGGCCTCCGACGTCGGCGAGCTTGATGTCGATGGTGAACGGGAACGTGTGGTCGGTGCCGGCCGCGATGCCGACGATCGCACGCTCCTCGCCGTCGTCGTCCGACTTCACCGTGGTGATGGTGATGTCCTCGGTCTTGGTCGCCGTCCGCTTCTCCTTCTCGGCGGCCGCCTGCTCCTTGGCGGGCACGACGGTGAAGACGACCTTCTCGCCCGGCTTGTGCTTGGTGACCAGCTTCGCCACCTCCTCGTACGCCTTGACCGGCGTACCGTCCACAGCCTTGATCACGTCGCCCGCGTGCAGCTTGCCCTCGGCCGGGCTGTCCTTGAGCACGGAGGAGACGATGGTCCAGGACTTCACCGGGATGTTCCGCTCCCTGAGGGCCGCGACCTTGGCGCTCTCCTGGGACTGGCTGAACTCCTCGGCGTTCTCCTGCGTGGACTGCTCCTCCGTCTTGCCGTCGGGGTAGAGCGTGTCGTGCGGGACCACCTTGTTGTCGTGTGCCAGCCAGCCGTACACGGCCTCGACGAGGTTCATCTTGTAGTCGGCGCTCGTGACGCGGACCGTCGTCATGTTGAGGTGGCCGCTCGCCGGGTAGGTCTTGCGGCCGGAGATCTGGAGCACCGGCTCGCCGTCGTGCTCGCCGAGCGTGTTCACCGTCGGGCCCGGTGACATCTCCGAGTACGGCACATTGATGAAGACTCCCGCGCACAGGAGCGCGATCAGCATCAGGGTGGAGGCGAGCATCGTCGCGGTGCGGCGTGGCATGGAACGACAGTACGGGACCACCCTGTCAGTGCACCGTCGGGGCCGCCCGTACGGGGCTCCGGGGCCGGTCAGGCCTCTGTGGGGTCTGGCTCCGGGGCCTGGCTTCGGGGCTGGTCAGGCGTCCGCGCCGGGCTTTCCATGGCCTCGCGGAAGCGTGTGTAGCCCGCGAGCTCGGCACCGTCTCCGATGGACTTGCGGTTGCGGCTGGCCCAACCGCCCCAGAGTCCGGCACCGATCGCAGCCAAAAGCGGAATCAGCAACCAGGCGAGCGCCGCCATGCCGACCTCCGAACCCCGTGAGCGACCGCAACTGACTGATCACCAGATTAACCATGCGTGTGTTCAACGCTCACGGCAGGGGTCGGGTTACGCAACCGGAACGCACGCGCGGACGCGCGGCATCAACAGGCCCGCCCACTCCTCAGCAGGCCCCGACCCACTCCTCCGTACCATCCGAGAACTTCTGGTGCTTCCAGATGGGCACTTCGTGCTTCAGGTCGTCGATCAGCTTGCGGCAGGCCTCGAAGGCCTCACCACGGTGCGGGCAGGACACGGCGACGACGACCGCCAGGTCCCCGACCTTGAGATCTCCCACCCGGTGAACGGCCGCGAGCGCCCGCACGGGGTACTCGGCGACAACCTTCTCGGCGACCCGGCGCATCTCCGCCTCGGCACTGGGATGGCTCGAGTACCCGAGCGCATCGACGTCCGTGCCCCCGTCGTGATTCCTGACGGTCCCCACGAACAGCGCGGTCCCTCCAGCGGCATCGTCCCCGACGGCGCGGAAAACCTCGTCCACGGAGAGGGCGGTTTCCCGGATGGCCAGGACCTTGATGGGATCCTGCGCCGCCTGCTCACCGGGGTGATCATTCGTAGGTGCCATGCCCCCATCGTGCCCCACCCCACCGACAGCCGACAGCCGCCGGCACGGAATGACGTTTTCCTGCGGCACGCGCGCGTGGAGAGCGTGAAGAGCACCGTCGCCGCGTCCGGCGCCTCAGGGCGAGGCAGCGAGGCAGCGAGGCAGAATCACACCGGTCCGCGCTTTCCCACCCATCCGCGGCTTCCCACCAGTCCGCGCGTTCCCACCCACCCGCACTTGCCCACCAGCCCCAGGCACCATCAGCCCGTCCGGCGTTTGAGGACGAGGCCGC
>NZ_JAAKZY010000084.1 GCF_011045015.1 Streptomyces scabichelini
CCTCCGCCCGGGCCGGGCGGAGGCACGCCGCTGTGGTGGAGATGCGGTTTGAAGCTGCGGGTTCGTCGTGGCTGGTCGCGCAGTTCCCCGCGCCCCTAAGGGGCCTGCGGCCCCCTCGGGGCGCGTAGCCACCGGGCTTCGGCAAGTCCCCCTCAGCCTCCGATCGACAACCCCTCCCCCGTCACCCGCACCCTGATCCCGTCCTTCTGTACGCGTACGTCCTGCAGTCGTACGTCCCCGTCCGCCGGCTTCGGGAGGCGGAAGCCGAGGGAGAGGCGGTCGACGAGGACCGGGCGGGTGAGTTGGGTGAGGCCGTCGAGGAGGGCCGGGTCGAAGCCGAGGCGCTTCAGGAGCTCGGGGTTGTCCACCGCCACGTCGATGAGGTTGAGGTCCATGGCCTGGCGGGCGAAGTCCGCGGAACCGGTGAGTTCGGCGAGCTTGGTGTCGTCGTTGAGCGCCTCCTGGACCGCCGCGTCCGGTACGCCGAGGCGCTGGACGATCGCGGGGACGGACAGCAGTGCCTTCGCCTTCTTGGTCTCCTTGGCCAGACGCTCGGCGGACTCGGGGGTCAGGTGCAGCCCCTCCGAAGCGCGGCTGCCGGGACGGTAGGTGGCCAGGTCGCCGATGTCCAGGCGCATTCCGCCGATCTCCGTCGAGATCCCGCGGTCCCCGTCACGCTGGATCCGCGCGTCGGCGCGCAGCTTCAGATCGTGCCCGGCGACGGGCAGCGTGCCGCGCGCCCGCACCTCGTCGCTGCCATGACCGGTGAACGTGACCTGGGAGGCGCCGAGTTCACGGTTCAGGTCCGCGAAGGAGAGCAGCACCTCGCCCTGTAACCGGGGAATGCTCGCGCCGCGTACGGACGTGGGGCCGCCCTCGATCCGTACGCCCGTGGCCGTCGCCGACACCTTCGCCAGGGAGACCCGGTCCGCCGCCACGTCCGGCACGGTCACCTTCACGGTGTCGACGCGGCTGTCGGCGAGCTGGGTGAGGAAGGGGAAGCCGCCGATCTCGACCTCGGGCGCGGCGCTCAGATCCAGCTGGTCCTTGAGCTTGTCGGCCGCCGCGTGCTCGGCGTAGAGGAGGGCCCAGCGGTCGGCCAGGGTCAGGAACGCGGCGAGGACGACGATCCCGATCACGGCCTTCAAGGCAAGTGGCAGGCCCGCGAAGCGGTTTCGGCGGCGCCGGGTGCGGGCGCCCCGGCGGTGGTTGGGCGGAGCCCACTCCCCGCCGGCCTCGTCGGAATCCGCGTACTCGTCGTGCTCGTCGTACTCCTTGTTCTCCTCGTGGTTCTCCTCGTGCAGGAACTCCTCCAGCGGCCCGTCGTCCAGGGCGCCGAGCTCGTCGTACGGGTTCGTATAGGGAGGCGTCGCTGCGGGATGCGTCTCTGTGGGGTGGGGGGTACGCATCGGCTCATCTCACCATGCGTACCGACCCCACCCGCAAGCTGTACTGCTAGTAAGGGAGATTCCTCACGGTCGTCACTGCACGACCGTGATCCGGTCCGCCGCCGGCGGCGCAATCGGGTCCGTGGCCGAGGAGTTGGCCGTCAGGTACTTCTCGAAGGCTGCCAGGTCATCGCCGCCGACGAGGTCGTTCGTACCCTGCCCCAGCGTGGTGAAGCCGTCGCCGCCGCCCGCGAGGAAGCTGTTCATCGCGACGCGGTAGGTGGCGGCCGGGTCGATGGCGGTGCCGTTCAGCTCGACCGAGCCGGCCACGACACGGTCCGCGCCCGTCTTCGTCAGGTCCAGGGTGTACGTCAGACCCGACGACACCTGGAGGACCTTCGGCGAGGCCGCGTTGGTGCCGCTGACCTGCTCCTGGAGCACCTTGATGAGCTGGGCGCCCGTGAAGTCCTGCAGATTCACCGTGTTGGCGAACGGCTGCACCGCGAAGCCCTCGGCGTACGTGACGACCCCGTCGCCCTCGCTGCCCTTCGCCGCGTACGTCAGACCCGTACGGATGCCGCCCGGGTTCATCAGCGCGAGATCGGTCTCGGGGTCGAGCTCCTTGCCGTACGCGAGCTGCGCGTCCGCGATCAGGTCACCGAGCGGCGACTCGGAGCCGGTGGCGGGGACGTCGGCCGAGATGTAGCCGATGGGCTTGTTGCCGATCGGAGCCGCGAGGGTGTTCCACTTGCTGATCAGCTCGGTCATGTCGGCGGCCTTGGGGACATCCCGGGTGACCACGTGGTTCGCGGAGTCGACGGCCGTACGCGCGATGTCGCCGGTCCAGCGGTCGTACGTCAGCGTCGTGTCGGTGTAGAGGCGGCCGAAGGACGCGGCCGAGGTGACCGTGCGCGGCTTGCCCGACGGGTCGTTGATCGTGCAGGCGTACGCGGTGTGCGTGTGGCCGGTGACCAGGGCGTCGACCTTCGGCGTGATGTTCTTGGCGATGTCCACGATCGGACCGGAGATGCCGTCGCCCGCGCCCGGGGAGTCGCAGTCGTAGTTGTACGCCGTGGAGGCCGGGAAGCCGCCCTCGTGGATCAGCGCGACGACCGACTTGACGCCCTGCTTCTCCAGCAGCTTGGCGTACTTGTTGATCGTCTCGACCTCGTCCTTGAACTTCAGGCCCTTGACGCCCTCGGCGGAGACGATGCCCGGGGTGTCCTCCAGGGTCACGCCGATGAAGCCGACCTTGACGCCGTTCTGCTTCCACACCCAGTAGGGCTTGAGGATCGGCTTGTTGGACTTCTCGTCGAGGACGTTCGCGGCGAGGTAGGGGAAGTTGGCGCCCTCGAAGGTCTCGCCGTCGTTGTAGCAGCCGTCGGTGGGGTGGCAGCCGCCGTTCTGAAGACGGGCCAGTTCCTTGGCGCCCTCGTCGAACTCGTGGTTGCCGACGCTCGTCACGTCGAGGTCCAGCTTGTTCAGCGCCTCGATGGTGGGCTCGTCGTGGAAGAGCCCGGAGATCAGCGGGGAGGCGCCGACCATGTCGCCGCCGGCCGCGGTGATGGAGTACTTGTTGCCCGTACGGGCCTGCCGCAGATGCGTCGCAAGGTACTCGACACCGCCCGCGTTGATCGTCTCCGTCGTCCCGTCCTCGTGCACCTCGGTGACGCGGCCGGAGGAACCGGACGGCGGCTCCAGGTTGCCGTGCAGGTCGTTGAAGGACAGCAGCTGCACGTCCTGATAGCGGCTCGGCTTCTGGTAACCGGACGTCGTCCCGCTCTTCGTCTCGCCCGCCGCCGCCGGCAGCGCGGCGGCCAGCGCGCCGACGGTGGCGAGACCGGCGGCGGCCGCGAGGAGGCGCTGGGTCCGGCGTCTGCGGCGGTACGGCTGGGGTGTGACTGACATGTGCCCCCCTGTGGGTCGGCTGAGATCTGGGCCCCGTCGCGCCGCAGCCTAGAGTCAACGCGCGTAGCGCGAACAGAGGTTCAGGGTTACGGACTGGTTGCCGTTGGGGGCAATTCGCCATGAAGGGGGCGGCTTGCTACGCCACGGTTCCTGAGGGCCCCGAAGGGGGCGCGGGGAACTACGCGACCAGCCACGACGCACCCGCAGCTTCGGACCGCACGCCCAGCGGAGCTCTTCGCCATGAACGGGACAGCCCTTACTCTCGTAATCATGACGCGCGACGACACCGCCCCACCCCTCCCCACCCGCACCCTCGACATCGTCTCCGAGCTGCGCCCCGAGCAGACCGACTCCGTGCTCGCGCTCCTCGCGGAGGCAGCCCGCGCCGACGGTCGGCAGGCGGTGTCCGAGCAGGGGCGGCTGCAGTTGCGCGGGGGCCCGCGAGTGGGCGTACGGCATCTGCTGCTGACGGTCCAGGGGCAGCTCGTCGGATACGCGCAGCTGGAGGACACCGATCCCGTCGAGGCACCGGCCGCCGAACTGGTCGTACATCCGGGCCATCGCGGGCACGGCCACGGTCGGGCACTCGGCAGCGCGCTGCTCGCGGAGTCCGGCAAGCGGCTGCGGGTCTGGGCACACGGCGGCCACTCCGCCGCGCGGCATCTCGCGCAGGTCCTCGGGCTCACCCTGTTCCGCGAACTGCGCCAGATGCGGCGGCCGTTGACCGACTTCGCCCCGCCCGCGCCGGCGCTCCCCGAGGGCGTCAGCGTCCGCACCTTCGTGCCCGGCGAGGACGACGCGGCCTGGCTCGCCGTGAACGCCGAGGCCTTCGCCCACCACCCCGAACAGGGCGCCCTCACCCAACGCGACCTCGACGACCGCAAGGCCCAGCCGTGGTTCGACCCGGCCGGCTTCTTCCTCGCCTTCCGCGACGACGAACTGATCGGCTTCCACTGGACGAAGGTGCACGCGGAGGAGGGCCTCGGCGAGGTGTACGTCCTGGGCGTACGCCCCGGCGCCCAGGGCGGCGGCCTCGGCAAGGCACTCACCACGATCGGCCTGCGCCACCTGGCGGCCCAGGCCGTGCCGACGGCGATGCTGTACGTCGACGCGGACAACACGGCGGCGGTGACGGTGTATGAGCGGCTGGGCTTCGTGACGTACGAAACGGACCTGATGTACCGCACGGAGTCCTGACCGAACCGACCGCACGCAGTCCTGACCGGACCGACCGCACGGAATCTGACCGCCTGCCCACGGCGGTGAGTCACTCCAGCCGCCGGCGCGTCATCGACCCTGGTTCGCGGCCCGACACCGACCACGCTGTGGCCGCGGCGGCGATGGGAAGGCCGATCAGCGTGAGCGCGAGCGGCACATAGGGGACGTGGCCGAGCCGACTGAGATCATCTGCGAAGGCGGCGAGCAGGATGGCGTACGCCCCGGCCGTCCCGAGCAGAACGCCGGCCAGGGCCAGGAACCCGGCGGTGGCGGCGGTCAGCCCGCGACGGATGGTGGTCGTCGCACCGGTTGCGGTGAGGGTGCGCAGCTCGTCGGCGGCTTCGCCGCGGATGGTGCCGACGGTCATGGCCAGCACCCCGAGCGCCAGCAGGGCGCCTCCGGCCACGGACGCCCAGCGCAGCGTGGCGAGCCCGTCCTGCTGGTCGCGTACCTCGTTGACGAGGCCGTTCTCGATCGCCAGTTCACGGGCGGCGGTGAGCTGCGTCTTGGTGAGGTCGTGAGGTGCCTGGACGAACCAGCCGGCGGTGATCGTGCTCCACCCGTAGCGCCCCAGCGCCGCAGGGGTGAGGAACGCGTCGGGTACGGAGGTATAGGCCGAGCCCCGGTAGTGCTCGGTGCGGGCCACGAGATCGCGCCGCACGGTGTTGAGGAGATCCAGCCGTCCGGCCGCCGGGGTGAACAGGGTTGTGTCGGCGTCCGCCGGCGTGAGCTCGAAGCCGAACCGCCGCGCCGCCTCGGGCGTCGCGACGTAGGCCGCCGAACTGTTCCAGGTGTGCGGCCCGGACTGACGCCCGACTTCCACGGTGGGCTGCCCCGCTGCCGCCTCCGAGTCACCGGCCCCTGTCTGCGGCGACTTCGGGTCGTAGGCCATGACGAGCGGGGTCGCCGAGCCGCCCAGGGCAGCGGTGTACTGGTCGATGGCGCGCTGCACACGCCCCAACTCGGCGGTGCTGAGGCGTGGGACGACGGGCTCGTCCGAGCCGATGCGGACGAGCAGCTGGCTGCCGGCCAGATTGCCCCGCTCGGCCGACACCTGGCTGGCGGCGGCCAGTACGGACACCGCGACCGGGATGCCGATGGCCAGGGTGATCGCGGCGAGCGCGGCACCCGAACGGGCCTGGTAGCGGCCGAGACCGCGCAGCGCCAGCCGGGGGGTGAAGGGCAGCCGGACGGCCGTCGCGGCCAGCAGCCGGACCAGCAACGGGCTGAGCAGCAGCAGCCCCCCCACCACCGCGATGATGCCCAGGCAGATCAGCAGCGCGTTGCTCTGGTGCGCCGCGGCCAGCGAGCCGAGGCCCGCGGCCAGCAGCGCGGCCGCCGCCCACACCGACTGCCGGGCGCGCACCGGCCGGGGCGTACGCGCGGACAGTGCCTGGGCCGCGGGGATCCGGGCAAGCGCCCGGGCAGGCCACCAGGCGGCGGCCGTCGGCGCGAGGACGGCGATGAGAGCCAGCAGGACAACGAGCGTCCAGGGCAGGGCAAGCCGGTCAATGCGGTGGCCGACGGCCTGCTCCATGTGCGGGGCAAGCGGTAGCCAGGCCGCCACCCCGACGAGGGAGCCGACAGCCACGGCACACACCCCGGTCAGCGCACCGTGCGCGAGCAGCACGAGCCGCACGTGCCGGGCGGTGGCACCGATCGAGGCGAGGATCCCCAGCTGCCGCAGCCGGCGCTGCGCCAGGACCGCGAACCCGGCGGCGGCGACCAGCGACACGAGCAGCAGTACAACTGTCGCCAGCGCGAACACCGCGGCGACAGGTGCCCCGTTGAAGGTCCGGTGTTCCTGGACGAACTTGGGGCTGTTGTCGGACTTCCGGTAGTCGGCGAAGACGTCGGCCGGGACGTCTGCCAGCACCACAGCTGTCGTCGCCGCGCGGCCCGCGACCCGATCCTCCGCGGCGGCGGCCAGCGCGAAGATCTCGCCCAGCTTCTGCGGGTTCTCCACCAGGCCGACGACTTCGAGTCGCTGTCCATCGAGCGTGACGTCCGCCCCCGGCCGGGTATGGAAGAGCTCGGCAGCGGACCTGGTGAGGGCGATCTCCGTGCCGTCGCTCGGGTACCGCCCGCCGATCAGACGCAGCATCGGCGTCCCGTAGCGGCCGTGCGGGTCCTGGGCGCGGAGATCGAGGGGCCGTACGGAACCGGGGATGGTGACCTCCCGGTGGCCGATGACCTCGATCGGCTCGAGCTTGCCGCGAGCGGCGGCGATCTGGCCCTGCAGCCGGCTCGTGTCCTCCAGACGTACGCGCTGCTGCGCCGAGCCGAAGGTGCCGGCTGCGGACTCCGGATAGGCGTTCGCGGCGGCGAGGCCGCAGACGGCTGCTGCGACGGCGAAGCCCACGAGGGACACCAGCAGGATCTGCTGTCGCCACTCGCGACGCAGCAGCCGCCAGGCCCAGCGCACCACCGCAAGACGGGCGGGCAGCCCGCCGCCCGGCGGACGGTTCGGGGCGGGTGCGAGGGTCGCGGCGCTCACCGGCCCGGCTCCCCGCCGGTCAGCAGACTCTCAGGACCTTCGGTCGGCGTACTCGTATCGATGACGACGCCGTCCCGTACGAACACCACCCGGTCTGCCCAGGCCGCGAGTTGGGAGTCATGGGTGACCAGCACCGCAGCGGCGCCGTCGCGGCACGCGGACCGGATGAGGCGCATGACGCTCTCGCCGGTGTCGGAGTCGAGGGCGCCGGTGGGCTCGTCGGCGAGCAGCAGCCGCCGGTCGCCGACCAGGGCGCGGGCGATGGCGACGCGCTGCCGCATGCCGCCGGAGAGCTCGTCGGGAAAGCTGCCGGCCCGGTCGGTGAGCCCCAGCTCCGCGAGGGCGCGCATGCCTTCGTGGCGGGCTTGCCTGGCCTTCATGCCGTCGAGTTCCAACGGCATGGTGATGTTCTCGACGGCGGTGAGCCCGGCGAGCAGGTTGAAGTCCTGGAAGACATAACCGAGATGGCGGCGACGCAGCCGGGCCCGGTCGTTGGAACTGAGGTCGGACAGCGCCGTCCCCTCGATGACGACCTCTCCGCTGGTGGGCTCCTCGAGGCTGCCGGCGATGGTGAGCAGGGTTGACTTGCCGGAGCCGCTGGGGCCCATGACGGCGACGAGTTCGCCGGGGGCCACGCTCAGATCGACGTTGTCGAGCGCCTGCACGGCGGCGGTCCCCGTGCCGTAGGTCTTGGAGACCTTACGGATGTCGAGCACGGCGCTCATCGGAGGGCCTCCCGGGGCGGAGGCCGAAGGGTCTCGTCGGCGAGGCGCAGTTCGTCGAGGCTGTGGTGCTTGAGGCGCCCCTCCGCGGCGTCGAGCCACCGGACGACGGACTCGAGCCGGAAGAGCTGGGCGTCGGCGACCAGCAGCAGCGACAAGTCCTGCGGGGCGTCTTCCTTGAGCCGGGTGTACTGGCGCATCTGCGCGACGGTGTGCCGCCGATGGGCCTGGAGGATCTCCGGCACGTCCACGCCGGGCAGCCGCAGCGCGACCAGCACCTTGATCACAAGCTCGTCCCGCGGCGGCGCGTCGGCCCCAGGGGGTGTACGCAGCCAGGTGTCGAGCTCCTGGCTGCCCGGCGGGGTGATCTGGTACTTCTTCTGCGGCCCTTCGGAGGTGTCGGCGGGGTCGGACTCCGCCAGCCCGTCCCGCTCGAGCCGCTGCATGGTCGTGTACACCTGGCCGGTGTTGAGGGGCCAGACGTCCCCGGTCCGGTCCTCGAACTCCTGCCGCAGCTGAAGCCCGTACTTGGGGCCTTCACTGAGCAGGGCCAACAGGGCGTGCCGCACGCTCATGGAACCTCCAAAAAGAGGACTGTCTACTGAGTAGACTACTCAGTAGACAGTACGGCGCGGGGGGATGGATGGCCAGTGCCCGGGGACTACCAGTGCCCGGGGACTAACGGGGGACTAACCGGACCGGGTCCTCGCGGGCGTCAGCCCGCGCAGCCTCCGCGCCCGTACGGGTTCCGTGCAGGCCCCCGCCCCCACCAGGGCCGCGACGGCCAGGAGCCCCGCCCACCGTTCGTGGGCGCTGTTCCAGCGCGGGTCGTCCGGGGTCACGAAGAGCGCCCACTCGTCGGGCAGCAGCAGGGCCGCGACGAGGGCGGTGAGCAGCAGTCCGGCCGACACCGCGGCTCCCTGCCGCGTCGCGTCGGTGCACCGCACGGCCATGGTCGCCGCGGCGAGCGCGAACACGGCGGTGGCGGTCGCCTCCAGGGTGACGGCGCCGACCGGGGGCCGCGCCTCCTGCGGTACGAGGAGCAGCGCGGCCGTCCAGCACAGCGCGGCGAACGGGGCCACGAGGACCACCCGCAGTCCGGCGCGCACCGGGCGCCGGGTCGGCACGACCGACGTGGTGTGCCGGGCCGGGTCGTCCAGCAGGAACGCCAGACCGAGAGCGAAGGCGAGCGCGGCACCCCGCAGCAGGTGGAGGGAGAGCAACGGGTCGGGTTCGCCGGACAGCATCCGCGGAGTGCCGGCCAACAGGAGCCCCAGGGCGCCACCGGCCGTGAGCGCGCCCCACGGGAGCGTGCGCCACACCGGCGGAACGAGGGCGACGGGGGGAAGGAGGGCCCGCCCGCCCGCGGCTGCTCCCACTCCTCGTACTCCTGCTCCTCGTACTCCTACTCCTCGCACGAGCCACCGTCCGCTTCCGCCCCGGCCGCTCCCTTGTCCGCGGCCGGCACATCCAGCAGCTCCGCCACCCGTGCCGTCGACGTCTTCGGGGACGTGAGTTCCGTCCAGTGGGCCTTCACCTTGGCGATGACGCCGTAGCGGGGCTTCTGGAGCAATTCCCGTACGATCCTGGTCTGTTCGGCACTCATGGACAGGGGTTCCGTGGGCGCCAGCACAGTGGCGGAGCCGGAGACGCTGTCGCCGAGGCGGACGTTGCGGAACGCGGTCATCGGGTCGGGATCCGCGCCCAGCGCCAGCCACATGACCGTCACCATGCGGGCGTCGCACAGGACACTGCCGGCCTTCTCGTCGCCCGCCACCAGCACGGACGCGACGCCGACCGCGAACTCGGGGACCCGGTTGCCGCCCCAGTCCGTGCCCACGGTGACCTGTCCGCGTGTGGCGGACGGGGGGAGCGTGGAGTCGGTCTCCGGCCCGTAGCGGGCCTCGATGCGCTGCCGTACGGTCAGCCGCTCACCCCCGGCGGCACCGCCCGCGAGGTTCTGGACGCGGTCGGCCACCGCGGCCCAGTCGGCGGTGCGGCCCGTCCACTCGGGGAAGGCGCAGTACGTCGACCTGTCGTGCCTGACGCACGTCTGGACCTTCTCCGGGCTGACCGACGCCCGTTCGCGGGCCGCGGTCGTCGCGGACGGAGTGCCCCCGGACTGGGCGACCGCACCCAGCAGCGTCAGGGCGAGCGCCCCGCCGAGAACCGTCCCGACGACAGCCGTACGCCTGCCGCTGACCAGCACCGCGAGGACGGCCGCGGACAGGCCGAGCCCGACGAGATACACGACGTGCCAGAAGGCGGGGCGGCCCAGCAGGTCGGAGGGGAACGGAGTGGCGTCGGTCTGGGTGACGACCGGGGCCAGCCAGGTCGCCCAGCCGCCCCCGGACGCCGTCGGCACGACGACCTGGGTGAAGAGCAGGAGGACCATGATGACCGCTGCGGCGAAGGAGGAGCGGACCAGGCGGGCGAGCAGTACGCCGGACACGCCGAACAGCAGGACCGTCAGCGGCCCCACGGCCAGTTCGGCGGGCGAACCGTGCCCCACCGCGCCGGGCTTGAGCGCCGCCCAGGTGAACTGGGCGACGACACACACCGCGGTGAACAGGACCGCCGGGATCAGGGACAGCAGATGGGCGAGCGTGCGTCGCCACGGCTCGACGACCAGCACGTCGAAGTGGCGGTCCGTGTCACGCCGGTGGGAGCGCAGGACGGCACGGTTGACGCACAGCAGGACCGCGACGCCCACCAGCATCGGGAGGGACTGCGTGGCCCGGTCGACGTTCTGCAGCACCGGGTAGTCGTCCCCGCCCGATGTGGACTGCCACACGATCCAGCCGACGTACAGGATCGCGACGCCGACGAAGGAGGTGTTCAGGCGCAGCTCGCGCGCCTCGAACCGGGCGAGGGCGAACACGGCCGCCCAGGGGCGTGGCGGGTGCGCCGGCTCGACGGCCCGGGTGGGTGTCTCGAGTACGGTGCTCATGCCGCCGCCACCTCCGCGCCCGCCGCACCGTCCGTGCCCTCGCCGCCCTCGCCACTCGCACCGCTCTCGCCGTCGAGGGTGAGCAAGTAGCCGTCCTCCAGGGTGGGTTCGACGAGTTCGGCGCCCTGGGGCGGGTCACCGACGTTGCGGAAGGAGCCCGTGCCGGTACGCCAGCCGGCCCGCGCGGCGGGGTCACGTTCCGTGCTGCTCCACACCCGGCCCGCCGCCCGAGCGGTCAGCTCGGCCGGGGTGCCGTCGAAGCGGACGCGGCCCCGGGCCATCACGATCACGCGGTGGCAGAGCATCGCGACGTCCTCGGTCTGGTGGGTGGACAGGAGCACCGTCCGCCCCTCCCCCGCCTGCGCGATCAACTCCCGGAACCGCATGCGCTGTTCGGGGTCGAGACCGACGGTCGGTTCGTCGAGGACCAGGAAGCCGGGGTCGCCGACGAGCGCGGCGGCCAGCGCGACCCGCTGGCGCATGCCGCCGGAGAGCTTCTTGATGCGCTTGTTCCGTACGTCGGACAGGTCGACGGCCTCCAGCACGCGCCGTACCTCCCGGTGCCGGGCACCGCGGTCCCACAGCTCCTTGAGAATCGCCACGTAGTCGACGAACTCGAAGGCCGAGAAATCCGGGTGGAAACCCGGCGTCTGCGGCAGATACCCGAGCGCACGCCGGACGTCCAGCCGCCCGGCCGTCGTCCCCGGGTCGTGCCCGAGCACCGTGAAGGCGCCCCGGTCGGGCGGCACGGCGGTGGCCAGCACCCGCAACAGGGTCGTCTTTCCGGCCCCGTTGGGGCCCAGCAGTCCGGTCACGCCCTCCGTCAGCCGCAGGGAGACGTCGTCGAGGGCGGCGGTACCTCCGTAGCGGAGGGTCAGCCCGGCGGCGGAGACCGTGGGGGCCGTACGTGGGGCGGTCATGCGGGACTCCCGTGGAAGAGGACGAAGACGATCGGAACGAAGGAGAAGAGCGCGAAGAGGACGTACTCCCTCACCCGTCGCTCCCGTCGCTGCCGGAGGATCCCCGGCTCCTGCTGGATCCCTTGACGAAGAGGGCGACGAGATGGAGCAGCCAGACGACGATCGAGGCGGCCCCGAGCGCCCCGGCTTTGAGCAGCACGACCCACCTGCGGGAAGAAGAGTTCGAAGCAGCAGTGGACATCACGCAATACCTCCGTCTGTGAAGCCCCCGAACGGCACATGCGCGGACGAGGAGTCGAATCGGTCTCGTACGAGATAGAGCAGCCCGGCGGCGAGGACGGCGACCGCGGCGGCGACGCCCTGCCCGGCCGCCGTGAACGGCGCGAGCGTCGCGTCGGGCGCGGTCGTCGCGTGCGTCACCAGCAGCAGCGTGATCCAGGTCCCGCCGACCAGGGCGGGCGCGAGGACGGGGCCGAGGCGGGCCGTCAGCGCGAGCCCCGTCGCGGTGAGGGCGAGCGCGGGCAGCAGCCAGGTCAGCGCGCGCAGCCCGTACGCGGGCAGGGCGAGGGTCGCGAGCCCGTTGAGGAGGAGCCCGACGCTCAGCACGGCGACCGTACGGATCATCAGCAGCCGGAATCCGTGCAGCGGCGAGACGACGGCCATCTCGTACGTCGGGTCGAGCGAGGGCCCGTACGACAGGGCGACCCCCGCGAGCGGGAGCAGCGGCGCGAGCGCCAGGAACAGCGTCGGCGAGGAGCCGGACTGTGCCGAGTAGGCCGCTCCGACCGTCATCAGGAGCACCGCGGCGATCGCCAGCAGCCAGGAGCGGCGCAGCACGGGCGTGGCCGTCAGCAGCCGGGCCGTGTGGTCGGCGACACCGATCCGCGTCAGCAGCGACTCCACCAGGCCCGGCCGCGGCGCGTCCAGCTCGGCATCTAGCCGCTCCCACCCCGCGTCAAGGGCCACCGGATCGACGACGTCGGCCAGCGCCGCCCGGCACCGCGCGCATGCGGCGAGGTGCGTGTCGGCGGACCAGAGCCGGGGCGCGGTCAGCTCGCCCCGCGCGTACGCCCGGAGGTCGTCCTCCGGCACATGCCAGGTCGTATCCGTGCCGCTCATGTCCGTGCCGCTCATGCCAGCGCCTCCCGCAACTGCTTCCGGGCCCTGAGGGCCCGTGTCTTGACCGTGCCGGGCGGAATGCCGAGCAGGACGGCCGCTTCCCGGGTGGTGAGCCCGTCGATGACCGTCGCCTGGAGGACCGCGCGGAGCTCGGGCGAGAGCCGGGTCAGAGCCCCGGCGAGGTCCCCGTGCTCGACTCCCGCGAGCACGCGTTCCTCCGCCGAGGCCTCGTCCCGGTGCCGCAGCCGCGCGAGCGTCTGCCGCAGCCGGCCACGCGCCCCGTCGCCGCGCAGGGCGTCGATGAGCCGGCGCGAGCCGATCCGCCACAGCCAGCCCGCGGCATCTCCGGCGGGGCCCTCCTCGCGGTAGCGGGCGCTGCCCCGCCACACCGCGAGAAACGTCTCCTGTACGACGTCGTCCACGATCCCGGCGTCGGCGCAGCGGCCGCGCAGCCGCGCGGTCAGCCAGGGCGCGTACCGCCGGTACAGCTCTTCGAAGGCACGCCGGTCCCCGTCCGCCGCGATGGCCCGCAGCAGCTCCCCGTCGCTTCTCGTTTCCCTCACGCCCCTTCATCGGACGAGCCCTGCCGATCGGTTCACGGGATCGGGCTTTATTCGGCGCTTGACTTCTCAGGCAGTTTTACACCACCCTTTCACTACTCAATTAGTGAAAGGGTGGTTGCCCAGTGGTCGAATACCGCATCGACCGGCGCAGCGGCGTCGCCACCTACGTGCAGATCGTCCAGCAGACCAAGCACGCACTCCGTCTGGGCCTGCTCGAACCGGGCGACAAGCTCCCCACGGCCCGCGAGGTCGTGGAAGCCACCGCGATCAATCCGAACACCGTCCTGAAGGCCTACCGCGAGCTGGAGCGCGAAGGGCTGGTCGAGGCCAGACGCGGCCTCGGCACCTTCGTGCAGCGCTCGCTGAGCACCACTGGGGCCGACTCCCCCCTCCGGGCCGAGCTGACCGAGTGGGCATCTCGTGCCCGCGCGGCGGGCCTCGGCCGGGAGGACGTGGCCGCGCTCTTCACCTCCGTACTCGACGACCAGTTCGAGCTCGACGAACACTCCAAGGGGGACCAAGAATGACCGACACCGCCATCGAGGCGGCCGGGCTCGGCATGCGGTACGGGCGCAAAAAGGGGAACGTCCTCGCGGACTGCTCCTTCCGGCTCCCGCAGGGCCGGATCTGCGCACTCGTCGGCCCGAACGGCGCCGGCAAGTCCACCCTCCTCGACATCGCCACGGGACTGCTCCGGCCCACTGCGGGCACGGTCACGGTCCTGGGCGGTACGCCCGCCGCCGCCCGCTCCCGCGTCGCCTACGTCGCCCAGGACAAGCCCCTGCACCCGCAGCTCACCATCGCCGCCACACTCCGGCTCGGCGCCGAGTTCAACAGCGGCGGACGCTGGAACCAGGAGGCCGCCGAGCGGATCGCGTACGGCACCGGCGGCCTGGAGCCGAAGGCCAGGGTCCGCTCGCTCTCCGGCGGCCAGCGCACCCGCGTCGCCCTCGCCCTCGCCCTCGGCAAGCGGCCCGAACTGCTGCTCCTGGACGAGCCGATGGCCGACCTCGA
The DNA here is from genome assembly GCF_011045015.1 of Streptomyces scabichelini. GTDB lineage: Bacteria > Actinomycetota > Actinomycetes > Streptomycetales > Streptomycetaceae > Streptomyces > Streptomyces scabichelini. The sequence goes on from NZ_JAAKZY010000084.1 coordinate 14,300, forward strand.
CCCGCTCGCCCGGCACCAGCTCACCGGCGCCCTGATGGCGGAGGCCCTGGAGAACGGCACCACCATCGTGATGTCGTCCCACGTCGTCGCCGAGCTGGAGGGCTCCTGCGACTACCTGCTGCTGCTCCAGGACGGCCGCGTACGCCTCGGCGGCGAGAGCGACGACCTGCTCTCCGCGCACGCCCTGCTCACGGGCACGGCCGCCGACTTCGCCCCGCACACGGTGATCGAACGACGCGCCACCGGACGCGGCCACACCGCGCTGGTACGCCCCGAGGGCCCGACCGATCCGGCCTGGCAGCGCGACCAGCCCACCCTGGAGGAACTGATCCTCGCCCACCTGCGCAGCCCCGAGGCACCGGCGCTGCTGACCCCGGCCGCCACCGCCACCGCCGCGGGCACCGACCGTCAGGAGGCGGCCGTATGAGCACCCTGACCGTCAAAGGCGCTGTCAAGGGCCTCCCGTGGACCGTGCTGCGCCTTCACCGGACGGCGCTGATCACCTGGGGCGCCGGGCTGTTCGCCGTCGCGGTGGCCCTGGTCTGGATGTACGCCATCGGGGACGAGGCCCGCTTCGGGGCGGACGGCTGCTCGATGCCGCCGGACACGGGGCTGCCGTCCTGCCTGGATGTGGCCGCGAGGACCGCCGACTGGAACTTCAGCGAGACCTACAGCAATGTCATCGGCCTCGTCAGCACCGCCGTGTCGTACCTGATGTTCCCGGTCGCCGCCTGGGCGGGCGGCGCGCTGATCGGACGCGAGCTGGAGAACGGCACCGCACGGCTGGCCTGGACGCAGTCCGTCACGCCCGTGCGCTGGCTCGCCGCCAAGCTCGCCGTACCGGCGCTGCTGCTGACCGCCGGCACCACCGCGGCGGTGCTGCTGAACGTCTGGGCCCGGCAGGACAACAATCCCAACCTGGTCGGCGACTGGTACACCCCGGACGTCTTCGTCTCCACCGGCCCGACAGCCGTCACCTACGCTCTGGCGGGCCTGGCCCTCGGCGCGCTCGCCGGACTGCTCACCCGCCGGGCCCTGCCCGCCGCAGGCTTCGGCTTCGCCGCCACGCTGGGCCTCTACAACGTCCTGCAGCGCTACCGCGAAGACCTGTGGCCCACCGTGACCAGGACGGGCAAACCCTACGAGCTGCCGCGCTCCGCCTTCCAGGTGGAGGACGGGGCACGGCTCACCTCCGGCGCCAGGACCAACAGCCAGCCCTGCGGCGAGTCGATGTCGCCCGGCTCCGACTGCGTTCCGGACGCCGACTTCGCCGGGTACTACTCCACCTACCACCCCAAGTCCCACTTCTGGCCGCTCCAGTTCGTCGACGCCGGCATCGCGCTGGCCGTCGCCGCCCTCGCCACCGCCGCCGCCTTCTGGCTCCTCCGCCGCCGGGCCGCCTGATCCCACCCGCCACTCCTGGCCGGGTACGCCCCTTGCGGGGGGTAGGGCGTACCCGGCTCCCGGGCGTGTAGACGCCCGGGAGCCGCCCCCCGGCATCCCGCACGTCATGTCGCCGTAACCATCGATTCAGACGGGCTTGCGACGCTCGGCGAATGAACCCCTCCGTACCCGAGCCTTCGCCTCCACCGGAGAACGAGCCCTCGCCCGTGCAGGAGAACAGGAGCCTCCAGTTCGTCGCCGCGCTGCCGCCCGCTCCTTCTGACGCGCCGGTTTCCGTTCCGGCGCGGAACAATGGGTTCATGACCCAGCACGACATCCAGGTCCAGCACGCTCAGCCGTCCGTCGGCTCCATCGCCGCGCACCGCCCGCACACCGTGGCGGCCGTGGTGTCCGACCTGGAGCCGGACATCGACGCCGACCTCGACGCGTACGAGGAGACCGACGGCGTCCAGCTCCCACAGAACCGTTTCCTGGACCGGGAGCGCAGCTGGCTCGCGTTCAACGAGCGCGTCCTGGAACTCGCCGAGGACCCGAGCACACCCCTCCTGGAGCGGGCGAACTTCCTCGCGATCTTCGCCAGCAACCTGGACGAGTTCTTCATGGTCCGCGTGGCCGGCCTGAAGCGCCGTATCGCGACCGGCGTCGCGACCCGCTCGGCCTCCGGTCTGCAGCCGCAGCAAGTGCTGGAGATGATCTGGGCCCGCTCCCGCGAGCTCATGGCCCGGCACGCCGCCTGCTACCAGGAGGACGTGGCTCCGGCGCTCGCGGAGGAGGGCATCCACCTGGTCCGCTGGAACGAGCTGACGGAGAAGGAGCAGGCCCGCCTCTTCACGCTCTTCCGGCACCAGATCTTCCCGGTCCTGACGCCTCTCGCGGTCGACCCGGCGCACCCCTTCCCGTACATCTCGGGCCTGTCCCTGAACCTCGCGGTCGTGGTCCGCAACCCGATCTCCGGCCACCGCCACTTCGCCCGCGTCAAGGTCCCGCCGCTGCTGTCCCGCTTCCTGGAGGCCTCCCCCGGCCGCTACGTCCCGCTGGAGGACGTGATCTCGGCCCCGGCCCACCTGGAGGAGCTCTTCCCGGGCATGGAGGTCCTGGAGCACCACATGTTCCGGGTCACCCGCAACGAGGACCTGGAGGTCGAGGAGGACGACGCCGAGAACCTGCTCCAGGCCCTGGAGAAGGAGCTCATGCGGCGCCGCTTCGGACCGCCGGTGCGCCTGGAGGTCGAGGAGTCCATCGACCCGTACGTCCTCAACCTCCTCAGGCGCGAGCTGAAGGTCTCCGAGGCCGAGGTGTACCCGCTGCCGGGCCCCCTGGACCTCACCGGCCTCTTCGGCATCAGCCGCCTCGACCGGCCCGAGCTGAAGTTCCCGAAGTTCGTCGCGGGCACCCACCGCGACCTCGCCGAGGTCGAGTCGGCGTCGGCGCCCGACATCTTCGCCGCCCTGCGGGAGCACGATGTCCTGCTGCACCACCCGTACGACTCCTTCTCCACCTCCGTGCAGGCCTTCCTGGAGCAGGCGGCGATGGACCCGGACGTCCTCGCCATCAAGCAGACCCTGTACCGGACGTCGGGCGACTCGCCGATAGTCGACGCTCTCATCGACGCCGCCGAGTCCGGCAAGCAGGTTCTCGTCCTCGTCGAGATCAAGGCGCGCTTCGACGAGCAGGCCAACATCAAGTGGGCCCGCAAGCTGGAGGAGGCGGGCTGCCACGTCGTGTACGGCCTCGTCGGCCTCAAGACGCACTGCAAGCTGTCCCTCGTGGTCCGCCAGGAAGGCGAGACGCTCGCCCGGTACTCCCATGTGGGCACGGGCAACTACCACCCGAAGACGGCCCGCCTGTACGAGGACCTCGGCCTGCTGACGGCCGATCCCCAGGTCGGCGCGGACCTCTCCGACCTCTTCAACCGGCTCTCCGGCTACTCCCGCCGCGAGACGTACCGCCGCCTCCTGGTCGCCCCCAAGTCCCTGCGCGACGGACTGATCGCACGGATCAACAAGGAGGCGCAGCACCACCGCGCCGGACGTCCCGCGCACGTCCGCATCAAGGTCAACTCGATGGTGGACGAGGCGATCATCGACGCCCTCTACCGCGCCTCCCAGGCGGGCGTGCCGGTGGACGTGTGGGTGCGCGGCATCTGCGCGGTACGCCCGGGCGTGCCGGGTCTGTCGGAGAACATACGGGTACGTTCCGTTCTCGGCCGCTTCCTCGAACACTCCCGTGTCTTCGCCTTCGGCAACGGCGGCGAGCCCGAGGTGTGGTTCGGCAGCGCCGACATGATGCACCGCAACCTCGACCGCCGGATAGAGGCCCTGGTCCGGGTCAAGGACCCGGCGCACCGGGCGACCCTCAACCGGCTCCTCGAGACCGGCATGTCCGACACGACCTCCTCCTGGCACCTCGGCTCCGACGGCGAGTGGACCCGCCACGCGACCGACGGCGACGGCCAGCCGCTGCGCAACGTCCAGGAGACGCTCATAGACGCCCGGAGGCGCCGGCGTGGCACAGCAACACCTTGACCCTGCGGACCCCAAAGCCGGGCCCGTGGCCGGCGACTCCCTGGCGGCCTACCTCCAGACCCAGGCCACGGAGTTCCTCCGCGCGCTGCGGCAGCACCGCGAGACCGGCGGCGCGACGTCGAACGGCACGGAGGACACCGTCGACGCGGCCCGCGCGCTGCGCCGCTCGGCCCGCCGCATCAGCGGCACACTCCACACGTTCCGGCCCCTCCTCGACACGGACTGGTCGGAGGGCATGCGCCCCGAACTGGCCTGGCTGTCGGGCACGTTGGCCCGGGAACACGCGTACGCGGCACGCCTGGAACGGCTGATGGGGGCACTGCACCGGCTGTCGGGCTCGTCGGCGTTTCCCGCACAGGGGTCCGCGGCTGTGGGCACGGCGGCAACCGGGGCCTCCGGCCCGCCCAAAGGACCCACGCCGGAAAAGAGCAACCTCACCGTAGGCGCCGCCAAAGCAGGCGCCCTCCTGGAACGCCAGCTCACCCTCGCCCGCACCCGGTCGCACTCGGCGGCGCTCCAGGCACTGGGCTCCTCCCGCTTCCACGCGGTCGCGGACAGCGTCGCCGTCCTGGCCAGCGAGGTCCCGCTGACCCAGGCCGCCACGACCGCCGACCTCAAACCGCTGGCGGCCGCCGCGGAGGACCGCCTCACCGACGCCATCTCCGGACTGCCCCTGGTCAGCGCGGGCCACCCGTACAACGCGGAGGCCCTCGTCCACGGCCTCTCCGCGGACACGGCCCCGCAGCCCCAGGACGCCCCCTGGCACCAGGTCCGCCTCCTGCTGCGCCTGCACCGCTACGCCCGGGAGGTCCTGTACGGCGCCGACGCCCCCGTCGACGTATGCATGCTGAGCGCGGGTCAGGCCCTGGACCGGCACCGCGACGCGGCGGAGGCGGCGTCGGCGGCGGCCTCGGCGGCCCGTACCCCGCGGATCGCCCCGGCGACGGCGTACGCGCTCGGGGTGCTCCACGCGGACCAGCGACACGAAGTGGAAGCGGCCCGGTTCGCGTTCCAGCGGGCCTGGTCGAGGGAGACAGTCGGCACGCCGTGACTGATGGAGGCCCTGTGCACGACACGACGAACGGCAACCTCGTGCTCGCGGCGGGCTGCGTCCTGTGGCGCCGCTCGCCCGTCGCCGGCGAACTGGAGATCTGCCTGGTCCACAGGCCGAAGTACGACGACTGGTCGCATCCGAAGGGCAAGTTGAAGCGCGGCGAGGACCCGCTCGCGGGCGCGATGCGGGAGGTCGAGGAGGAGACCGGCTTCGGCTGCGTACCCGGTCCCCGGCTGTCCACGGTGCGCTACCTGGCCAACGGCCGCCCCAAGCAGGTCAGTTACTGGGCGGCCGAGGCGACCGAGGGCCACTTCACCCCCAACCGCGAGGTGGACCGCGTCCGCTGGCTCCCTCCGGCCGCGGCCCGCGACCGCCTCACCCAGCCCCGTGACCAGGCGCTGGTGGACGAGCTGCTGGCCGTGGCGCTCCGCTCGGAACGCCATTGAACTGCGGGCGGCCGTGCGAAAACTGCGGGTCCGTCGTGGCTGGTCGCTCCCCCACTCTCGGCTTCGCTCGAGCGGGGGGACCCCCATCGCGGCGGAGCCGCAAATTGATACAGCCCCGCGCCCCTATAGGGGCGCGACACTGGGCCCGGAGCTCAATGGGCGGCCGTATGCCCCTCCGCGTCCCGCCTCGCCAGACTTCGCGCGCGCCGCGCCGGACCCCGCCAGCCACAGCTGCAGCGGGCCGTGCAGAAACGGCCTTGATCGACGGTTGTCGTGCGGTGTTCCGGAGGGTCGCCCTCGTCCTGCTGCGCCACGCCAACCACGGTACCGACTCTGAGTAAACGCTTACCCATGGCTCGCCGTGGCGTGACGACCCCCCTGACCCGTCGTTAAGCGGAACGACAGGAGGCGCTCAAGAACGGCCCGGCTTGGGGGTAGGCAGGCGATGGTGGAGCGGCAGCACAGGCGGAAGGGCGGAGCGGCCGTCCTGGCCTCCGCGGCGGCGGGGCTGATGGTCTGCGCCACCGGATGCTCGGGCAGCGGAGCCGCCGCCGAGGACGCGCGCGCCGCCACCGCCCCGGTCGGGGTACTGCGGCAGGCCTCCACGAGCCTGGTGCGCGCGGGCAGTTCCAAAGCGCATACGTCGATGGAGATGGCCACCGGCGGCACCCGCGTGACCATCCGCGGCGAGGGCGTCTACGACTACCGGCGGCAGGTCGGCCGCCTGAAGGTGCGCCTCCCGCAGGACCCGGCCGGCACCCCCGGGCACCGCCCGATCACCGAACTCCTTGCGCCGGGCGCCCTCTACATGAAGAACCGCGGAGCCGGAGTGCCCCCCGACAAGTGGGTTCGCGTCGACACGGCCACGCTCTCCGACGGGAACCTCGTCACCGGCGGCGCCACCGATCCGCTCGCCGCCGCCGAACTGCTGCGGGGCACGCGTAAGGCGACGTACATCGGGAAGACGACGGTCGCCGGCACTCCCGTACGGCACTATCGCGGCACCGCCGACCTCGGCAAGGCGGCCGAGCGGGCCTCCGAGGGCAACCGCGGCCCCCTCCGGGCGGCGGCGAAAGGGTTCGCCACGGCCGACGTCCCGTTCGACGCCTACCTCGACGAACAGGGGCGCATCAGGAAGCTCCGGCACCGGTTCAGCTTTGTGAACGGGCAGCAGGGGGGTACGGTCGCGGTCGCCTCGACGATGCTGCTGTACGACTTCGGGGCCCCCGTCGACGTACGGCTGCCGGACGCCGAGGACATCTTCGCGGGGAAGATCGCCGAGTAGGGAAACCGTGGCCCGGGCCCGGTCAGCCGGAATCTACGGGGCCGGAAATGGTCCGTTGGTGCCATGCGCCGTGCGTAGGCCGCTCCCTACTCTAGGAAGTCGGTGACGGCAGGAAGAGGTGATGCACGTGGCTCCGGCAGGCGGTACGGCGGTTCAGGACCACGTGGCCCTCGCCGAGATCGAGCTGTGCGGCGATTTGATCATCGCAGCCTCGGCCATCGACGGGGACCGGCTGAGCCCGGACCGGATCGACGAGGTTCTGGGCGTATGGGAAGAACGCCCCCACGGGGACGAGCAGCCCCGCTAGACGCGCACGCCCGCGCCCCTTTTAGGGGCGCGGGACTGCATCAATTTGCGGCTCCGCCGCGTGGGCGCGACAAGCCCCACCGCCCCGCAGACAACACACCGACCTTTCCGCGCCCCTTCAGGGGCGCGGGGCTGCATCAATTTGCGGCTCCGCCGCGCGGGCGCGACAAGCCCCCACCGACCGGCAGACAACAACGCACCGCCCTTTGCGGTTCCACCCCCGGGGACGAGCCGCCCCCATAGACGCGCGCGCCCGCGCCCCTGTCAGGGGCGCGGGGAACTGCGCGACAAGCCCCCACCGGCCGGCAGACAACGACGGCACCGGCCGATTACGGCTCCACCCCCGGAGGGTCACGTGCGCAGCAACCGCCCGATCGCCTTCGTAGCCTCTTCCACCTTGGCATCGATCTCCGTGCCGCCCTTGAGGGCCGCGTCCGCGACGCAGTGGCGGAGGTGCTCCTCGAGAAGCTGGAGGGCGAAGGACTGGAGCGCCTTCGTGGAGGCGGAGACCTGCGTGAGTATGTCGATGCAGTAGACGTCCTCGTCGACCATCCGCTGCAGCCCCCGGATCTGGCCCTCGATCCGGCGCAGACGCTTGAGGTGTTCGTCCTTTTCCTTGTGGTACCCGTGGATCCCGCGGTCGTGATCGGTCACCACGTCCGGCACGCCCGCGGAGGGCGCACCGGCGCCGGCCTCGGTGGTCGTCATCGCGTCCTCCTGCTCGTCGGACCGGCGAACCTGCCTGGTTCGCCGGTTACATATACCCCTGCTGGGTATATGGTAACGAATTTTGCTGGGTATAGGGCCCTTGGCCGATCCCCCCGGCCGTTCACCCGATGGACCCCGTGCTGAGCACTTTGCCTGATGGGCGACACTGGACGACGGCCCCTTAGCCATGGCCTGATGATGCGCCTAGCATCAGCCTGACCGAAACCAAAGCAATCCGAGGACCCCACGTGCGATTTCGTCTGACCCCCAGGGAGACGAGCTTCTACGACATGTTCGCCGCATCCGCGGACAACATCGTCACGGGCTCCAAGCTCCTGATGGAACTGCTCGGGGCCGACGCCCCCGGCCGGACCGAGATCGCAGAGCGTATGCGGGCCGCGGAACACGCGGGTGACGACGCCACACACGCGATCTTCCACCAGCTGAACTCCTCGTTCATCACGCCGTTCGACCGTGAGGACATCTACAAGCTCGCGTCCTCCCTCGACGACATCATGGACTTCATGGAGGAAGCCGTCGACCTGGTCGTCCTCTACAACGTGGAGGAACTGCCGAAGGGCGTCGAGCAGCAGATCGAGGTCCTGGCGCGGGCGGCCGAGCTGACGGCGGAAGCCATGCCGAACCTTCGCACCATGGACAATCTCACCGAGTACTGGATCGAGGTCAACCGCCTCGAGAACCAGGCCGACCAGATCCACCGCAAGCTGCTCGCGCACCTCTTCAACGGCAAGTACGAGGCGATCGAGGTGCTGAAGCTCAAGCAGATCGTGGATGTGCTGGAGGAGGCGGCGGACGCGTTCGAGCACGTGGCGAACACGGTGGAGACCATCTCCGTCAAGGAGTCCTGACCTCTCCATGGACACCTTCGCTCTGGTCGTGACCATCGGGGTCGCGCTCTTCTTCACGTACACGAACGGCTTCCACGACTCGGCGAACGCGATCGCGACGTCCGTGTCGACGCGCGCCCTGACGCCGAAGGCCGCGCTCGCGATGGCAGCGGTCATGAACCTGGCAGGTGCCTTCCTGGGCAGCGGGGTCGCCAAGACCGTCAGCGAGGGCCTGATCTCCACGCCGGAGGGCTCGAAGGGGATGGGGATTCTCTTCGCGGCGCTGATCGGCGCGATCACGTGGAACCTCATCACCTGGTACTACGGCCTTCCCTCCTCCTCTTCTCACGCCCTCTTCGGCGGCATGGTCGGGGCGGCTCTCGCCGGCGGTACGACCGTGTACTGGTCCGGTGTGCTCGAGAAGATCGTCATCCCGATGTTCATCTCGCCGCTGGTCGGTCTGGGCGTCGGCTACCTGGTGATGACCGCGATCATGTGGATCTTCCGCCGCTCGAACCCCCACAAGGCGAAGCGCGGTTTCCGTATAGCGCAGACGGTGTCGGCGGCCGGGATGGCCCTCGGGCACGGCCTCCAGGACGCCCAGAAGACGATGGGCATCGTGGTGATGGCGCTGGTCATCGCCGATGTCGAGGACTACGGCGACCCGATCCCGGTCTGGGTGAAGATCGCCTGCGCGGTCATGCTGTCGCTGGGCACGTACGCGGGCGGCTGGCGCATCATGCGCACCCTCGGCCGCAAGATCATCGAACTCGATCCGCCTCAGGGCTTCGCCGCGGAGACGACCGGGGCGTCGATCATGTTCGTCACGGCCTTCCTCTTCAAGGCGCCCATCTCCACGACCCACATCATCACGTCGGCGATCATGGGCGTGGGCGCGACGAAGCGGGTGAACGCCGTGCGCTGGGGTGTCGCCAAGAACATCATCCTCGGCTGGTTCATCACGATGCCGGCGGCGGCGGCGGTGGCGGCGGTCAGCTTCTGGGTTGTGAACCTGGCGTTTCTGTAGGGGCGTTTCTGTAGGGGCGTTTCTGTGAGGGCCTTTCTGTAAGGGTTCCTCGCCCCGCCGCCGGGAGCGAGAACAACGACGGGCCCACCCCCGGGAGCCGGGGGCGGGCCCTATCGGCCTCGCGGTGGCACCGCCATGCAGCACCGCGAGGGGTCTTGGCCGGCCGAAGCCGGTCGGATCAGCCGAAGCGACCCGAGATGTAGTCCTCCGTCGCCTGGACCGACGGGTTGGAGAAGATCCGCTCCGTGTCGTCGATCTCGATGAGCTTGCCGGGCTGGCCGACCGCCGAGAGGTTGAAGAAGGCGGTGCGGTCGGAGACACGGGCCGCCTGCTGCATGTTGTGCGTCACGATGACGATCGTGAAGCGCTCCTTCAGCTCACCGATCAGGTCCTCGATCGCGAGCGTCGAGATCGGGTCGAGGGCGGAGCAGGGCTCGTCCATCAGCAGCACCTGCGGCTCGACCGCGATCGCCCGCGCGATGCAGAGGCGCTGCTGCTGACCACCCGACAGGCCCGAACCGGGCTTGTTCAGGCGGTCCTTGACCTCGTTCCAGAGGTTCGCGCCCTTGAGGGACTTCTCGACGACCTCCGCCAGCTCGGCCTTCTTGTAGGAGCCGTTGAGCCTCAGACCGGCCGCCACGTTGTCGAAGATCGACATCGTGGGGAAGGGGTTGGGCCGCTGGAAGACCATGCCGATCGTGCTGCGTACGGCAACGGGGTCGACCCCGGACCCGTACAGGTCCTCGTCGTCGAGCAGCACCTTGCCCTCGACGCGGCCACCAGGGGTGACCTCGTGCATACGGTTCAGGGTGCGCAGGAACGTCGACTTGCCGCAGCCGGACGGGCCGATGAAGGCCGTCACGGAGCGGGGCTCGACGGTCATGGAGATGTCTTCGATCGCCTTGTGGGCGCTGTAGTAGGCGGTCAGACCGCTTACGTCGATTCGCTTGGCCATGGGATCACTGCTTCTTTCGGGAGTTCCAGTCCGGTCGCTGTATGGCCGCGTCAGCGACCAGCCTTCGGGGCCTTCCAGCGGGCGATGCCGCGAGCCGCGAGGTTGAGGATCATCACGATGGCGATCAGCACGAGCGAGGCCGCCCAGGCACGGTCGTACGCCGCGGCCTCGCCCGCGCCGTACTGCTGGTAGATGTAGAGCGGCAGCGCCTGCTGCGCGCCCTCGAACGGGTTCGTGTTGATGAACTTGGCGCCGAACACCAGCAGCAGGATGGGCGCGGTCTCACCGGCGATACGGGCTACCGCCAGCATGATGCCGGTCGTGATGCCGCCGATGGAGGTCGGCACGACCACCTTGATGATGGTGCGCCACTTGGGGACGCCCAGCGCGAGGGAGGCCTCGCGCAGCTCGTTCGGCACGAGCTTGAGCATCTCTTCGGTGGAGCGGACCACGACCGGCATCATCAGGATGGCCAGCGCGAGCGATCCGGCGAAGCCGAAGGGCTGCATCTCGAACATCAGCATGATGCTGAGGATGAACAGACCCGCGACGATCGACGGGATACCCGTCATGACGTCGACGAAGAAGGTGACGGACTTGGCGAGCTTGCCGCGCCCGTACTCGACCAGGTAGATCGCGGTGAGCACACCGATCGGCGCACCGATCAGGGTGGCGAGGCCGACCTGCTGCGCGGTGCCGATGATGGCGTGGTTGATACCGCCGCCCACCTCGGTGTCCGTGACCACACCCATCGAGTGGGTGAGGAAGTAGACGTCGAGGACCTTCACACCGCGCGAGATGGTCGTCCAGACCAGGGAGACCAGCGGGATGACGGCGAGCAGGAAGGCCACCCAGACCAGGGAGGTCGCGACGCGGTCCTTGGCCTGCCGCTTGCCCTCGACCTTCGTGGAGACGACGTACGTACCGAGGACGAAGAGGATCGAGGCGATCAGGCCCCACTGGACCTTGCTGTGCAGGCCGGCCGCCAGGCCGATGCCGACGGCGAGGGCGAGGGAGCCCGCTGCGGTCGCCCATGCGAACCACTTGGGGAGGCTGGCGCCGCGCAGGGTGCTGGGGCGCTTGTCGGTGACGACTGCGTGGCTCATGCGTTGGCCCCCGAGTACTCCTTGCGGCGGGCGATGATCGCGCGGGCCGCACCGTTGACCAGCAGGGTGATGACGAACAGGACCAGACCGGAGGCGATGAGCGCGTCACGGCCGAACTGCGTCGCCTCGCTGAACTTGCTGGCGATATTCTGGGCGAAGGTGCCGCCGCCCGGGTCGAGCAGGCTGGTGTGGATCAGGAAGTCCGACGACAGCACGGTGGCGACGGCCATCGTCTCGCCGAGCGCACGACCGAGGCCGAGCATCGAGGCGGAGATCACGCCGGAGCGGCCGAAGGGCAGGACAGCCATGCGGATGACCTCCCAGCGGGTGGCACCGAGGGCGAGAGCCGCCTCCTCGATCATCTGCGGGGCCTGGCGGAAGACCTCACGGCTCACGTTCGTGACGATCGGCAGGATCATGATCGCGAGCAGGATGCCGACGGTGAGCATCGTGCGGGGGGCGCCGCCCTGCCACTCGAAGATGCCGGTCCAGCCGAGGTATTCGTCCAGCCAGCTGTAGAGGCCGACCAGGTGCGGTACGAGGACGAGGGCGCCCCACAGGCCGTACACGATGGACGGCACCGCGGCGAGCAGGTCGATCACGTACGCGATGGGGCCGCTGAGGCGGCGCGGGGCGTAGTGCGTGAGGAAGAGCGCGATAGCGACCGCGATCGGCACCGCGATGACCATGGCGATGACCGAGGAGACCACCGTGCCGAAGGCCAGGACGGCGATGCCGAAGACCGGCGGGTCGGCGGAGGTGTTCCAGTCGAAGGTGGTGAGGAAGTTGCCCTCGTCCTTGCTGATCGCGAGTGCGGCGCGATAGGTGAGGAAGCCCGCGATGGCGGCCATGATCACCAGCAGGAAGATGCCCGAACCGCGGGTGAGACCGAGGAAGATCCGGTCTCCGGGGCGGGTGGCGCCGCGGGCCGCTCGCTTCTGTTCGGCCGCGGAAGGCTTGGGGGTGGGGGGAGGCGCTGTGTCTTGTGTAGATATACCCATCGGGTTCTCCGGTCTGCGGAGCCACCCCATGCTGAGCGGCTCCTGGCGGCGGTGCACCGGAAAGTGCGGCCCGGCCCGTCACAACGGGGCCGGGCCGCACTCAGGTCAGCTCAGACCCTCGACGGTCGTACGGACCTTGGCGATGATCTCCGGGGGGATCGGCGCGTAGTCGTTCTCGGCGAGGATCTTCTGGCCGTCCTCGCTCGCCATGTAGCGCAGGAACGCCTTGGTGGCGGGCAGGGTGTCGGCCTTGTTGCCCTTGTCGCAGACGATCTCGTACGTGACCAGGACCATCGGGTAGGCACCATCGGCCTTGGTCTCGTAGTTCAGCTTGAGCGCGTAGTCGTTGCCCGTGCCGACGACCTTGGCTTCGGCGATGGCCTTGGTGGCGTTGTCGATGGTGGCCTCGACCGGCGCGGCCGCGCCCGTGTCGAGGTCAACCGTGTTCATGCCCTCCTTGGCGTACGACAGCTCCATGTAGCCGATGGCGCCCTCGGTCTGCTTCACCTGCGCGGAGACACCGGACGACTGCGGAGCGGACTGGCCGCCCTTGGCCTCCCAGGCCTTACCGCCCTCGTACTTGCCCCAGACGTCGGGGGCCGCTGCCTTGAGGTACTTGGTGAAGTTGTCCGTGGTGCCGGACTCGTCCGAGCGGTGGAAGGCCTGGATCTTGGTGGCCGGCAGCTTGGCGTCGGGGTTCAGCTTCGCGATCGCCGGGTCGTTCCACGTGGTGATCTGGCTGTCGAAGATCTTGGCCAGCGTGTCCGCGTCCAGGACCAGGTTGTCGACCCCGGAGAGCTTGTAACCGACGGCGATCGGGCCACCGACCATCGGGAGGTTGATGCCCTGGCCGCCCTCGCACTGCTTCTTGGAGGCGGTCACTTCCTCGGGCTTCAGCGCGGAGTCGGAACCCGCGAAGGCGACCTGACCCTGGGTGAACGCCGTGACGCCGGCACCCGAGCCGCCGGCCTTGTAGTTGATCTCCACGCCGCAGGCGGGCGAGAACTGCTTGATCCAGGCGTCCATCGCGTTCTTCTGCGCGGACGAACCATCGGCGAGCAGCTGCCCCTTGGCGTCATCACACTTGATGTTGCTCTCCGCGGCGGTGCTGTCGCCGCTTCCGGTGTCGCCGCCGGTATCGTCCGAGCCGCACGCCGTCAGGGCCAGGGCGCTGGAGACGGCGACAGCACCGAGGGAAAGGGCGCGAAGCCGGTTCTTGCGCTGAAGCTTCACTTTCGGGAGTTCCTTCCAGGAGCCGCCTCACGGGCGGCGTGCGAAGTCATGGTGCAGCTCCTCGTCCGCAGGAGACTGCCGTCGTACTGCCGATACGTATCGTCATTGCCACCATGTACAGCGACATAACGCACGTACCACCGATATCCAGGGATACGTGAGCGTTCTTCCGTTCGCACCACGCACCGCGTAAGGCTGAAATTAGGCAGAACAGGTGAAGCCGCCGATGGCCGTGAGTGAACGGAAGGTGAACCCCTGCCGTCAGTGCGGTGAGGTCACGGAATGCTCACGGGGAGAACACGTGAGGGTTCCGACACCTCCGCGCCTCGCGGCAACGTCCGGGTAACCCCGGCCGGGTCAAGGGAACCCTCTGCGCCGGCGGCTGGAACCCTCCGCAGCGCGGATGGAACCCTCTACAGGACAGACCCGTCTCGTTCCACGTGAACCAACGGGAGGCGCACATGCGACGGCGTACGTTCGTAGGCGGAGGCACCGCGGCCCTGGCCACCGCGGTCACCGCCGCGTGCAGCGGCGACGGGTCCGAGCCGCGGTCCACCGAGGGGGCGCGCACGTCAAGTACGCCAATCACGACGACGAGCGGGTCGGCCGCGGCCGACCTGTCGGCCCTCGCCAAGGACCTGGACGGCAGCCTCGTCCGTTCGGGCGACGGCGACTGGGCGGCGGCCCGCCAGCTCTACAACACCCGCTTCGACTCGCTGAAGCCCTCGGCCGTCGTATACGTCGCGCACGCCGCCGACATCCGTACGACCCTCACCTACGCCCGAGCCCGCGACGTCAAGATCGCCATCCGCAACGGCGGCCACTCCTACGCCGGCTGGTCCTCGGGCAACGGGCGCCTCATCGTCGACGTATCGAAAATCGCCAAGGTCCGCGCCTCGGGCAGCGAGGCGGTCGTCGGCGCGGGCGCCAAGCTGATCGACGTCTACCGCGCGCTCGCCGCGAAGGGCGTCACGATCCCCGCGGGATCGTGCCCGACGGTCGGCGTCTCGGGCCTCACGCTGGGCGGCGGCCACGGCGTGGTCTCGCGTGCGTACGGCCTGACCTGCGACAGCCTCACACAGGCCACCCTGGTCACCGCCGACGGCAAGCAGCTCACCGCCGACTCCGGCGAGAACAAGGACCTCTTCTGGGCCCTGCGCGGCGCGGGCAACGGCAACTTCGGCGTGGTCACCGAGCTCCGCTTCCGGACCCACCCGGCGCCCCAGGCCGTAACGGCGAACCTGTCCTGGCCCTGGTCCAAGGCCGCCGCCGTCTTCGCGGCCTGGCAGGAATGGGGCCCGGACCAGCCCGACGCAATCTGGTCATCGGCGCACCTCGCGAACGCGACCGGCGGCACCCCCACCATCTCGATCGCCGCCTTCTCCCTCGGCACCTACGGCGAGCTCCAGAACGCGGTGGACCGGCTGGCGGACACGATCGGCGCCCCGGCCCGCAGCGTCTCACTCAAGCGCCGCTCGTACGAGGAGTCGATGGAGGTGTACGCGGGCTGCTCCGCCTTCTCCTCCGACGCCCAGTGCCATCTGCCCGGCACGACTCCCGGCCGCTCCCCCGAGGGCGCGCTGGGCCGCGAGACGTACGCGGGCCGCTCGGACTTCTTCGACCGCTCGATCTCGGCCGCGGGCATCCAGACGCTGCTGCGCCAGATGGAGTCGGTACGGGGCGGCGCGGGCAGCTTCATGCTCACGGCCCTCGGCGGCGAGATCAACCGCGTGGCCCCCACATCGACGGCCTTCGTCCACCGCCGCTCCCGCATGCTGGCCCAGTACATCGCGTCCTGGCGCGCGGGAACCTCCGGCACGACGTCCCAGTCATGGCTCAGCGAAGCCCATACGGCAATGAAACGCCACGCTTCGGGCGCGGCATACCAGAACTACACGGACCCGACACTCAAGGACTGGCGCACGGCGTACTACGGCCCGGCAGCGAACCGCCTGACGAAGCTGAAGAGACGGTACGACCCGGACGGATCGTTCACGTACCCACAGGCGCTGTGACGGTGCTGTACCGCGCCCCTGAGGAGGCCGCAGGCCCCTTAGGGGCGCGGGGAACTGCGCGACCAGCCACAACCGACCCGCAGATTCCGAACCGCACTCCCAGCGGAGCGCTTACGCCGCGAGGTCCCGCTGCTCCGCATCGGCGGCCTCGGCGTCGGCGTCGGCCTCGGCCCGAGTCTCGGGAATCACCTGTTCTCTCCCGTCAGGAGAAGCACTTCGAGCCCGGACCACCCACCCCACACGAGCCGACCGCTCGACAGCCCGCGTCACCGGCGTCAACAGCGCCATGGCGAGCGGCGAGAGCAGCAGTACGACGGCCGTCCCCAGGGCGAACCCGCCGATGACGTCCGTCGGATAGTGCACGCCCATGTACACCCGGCAGAACCCCTCAAGGAGCGCAAGCCCGATCCCCGCGAGCCCGAACTTCCGGTGAGCGACGAACAGCCCGACACCGATCGCCATGGTGAGCGTCGCGTGATCGCTCACGAACGAGTAGTCGTTCTTGCCGCCGATGAGGAGCTCGATCCCCTGGTGATCACGGAAGGGCCGGGGTCGCTCCACAAAGCCCCGTATCGGCACGTTCACCAGCACGGCGACGCCCGCCGCGAGCGGCGCCCACACCAGCGCGGCCAGGGAGGGAGCGGCGTCCTCGCCACCCCGCCGCCGCACGGTCCACCAGCACCACAGCACCAGCAGCACCATGGCGAGCAGGATCCCCCACTCACCCACGAATTCCATGATCTGGTCGAACCAGCGGGGGGCGTCCTTGGCGAGCCCGTTGATGTCGTAGAGCAGGTCGACGTCGGGGTTCGCCCCGGATTCGGCGAGTCCAGCCATGGTGCAGCGGCCCCTTCGTCGTCATCTTCCGGGCACACCTCACCGATGCGCCCCGCCATCAACCCCCGTGGTCGGCTACGTCAAAGGAACGCACGGTCCCCTTCTCTACGTTCCACACTCCACCGAATGATCACGCAGACGTTATCGAAGAGAGACTCGTTCCCGCAGCTCAGGCGGCGACTGTAACAGGCAGTAACGAAAGGATCTGGCCAGTTCACACCGGAGTGGGCAATGCTTTCGCGCCATCTTCGGTGACCCGTGTCGCCCCGAA
Organism: Streptomyces scabichelini; assembly: GCF_011045015.1. Classification (GTDB taxonomy): domain Bacteria; phylum Actinomycetota; class Actinomycetes; order Streptomycetales; family Streptomycetaceae; genus Streptomyces; species Streptomyces scabichelini. The sequence continues at coordinate 31,321 of NZ_JAAKZY010000084.1, forward strand.
GTAGTCGGGCGTATCGATCGGATCGAACCGGATCACGGCACCCGGCCGCGGCGCGTCGATCATGTACCCGCCGCCCACATAGATCCCCACATGCCGGATGGCCCGCGAGTTGGTGAGGTCGTCGGAGAAGAACACCAGATCGCCCGGCAGCAACTCGTCCCGTTTGGGGTGCGGCCCGGCGTTGTACTGGTCGTTCGCGACCCGCGGCAACTCGATCCCCACCCTCTCGTACGCCGCCTTCGTCAGCCCCGAGCAGTCGAATCGTCCACCCTGGTCAGCGGTACCGTTCCCACCCCACAGATACGGCGTCCCGAGCTTCGTCTGCGCGTACTCGATCGCCGCGGCCGCCTGCTGAGAGGGCTGCACCCGGCCGACCGGCGCGGCGAAGCTGTCCTGCAGCGTGGTGATCGTCTTCACGTAGTTCTGCGTCTCCTGGTACGGCGGCACGCCCCCGTACTTGATGACGGCATACGCCCCCGCGTTGTACGCGGCGAGCATGTTCTTCGTCGGGTCGCCGGGCGCGTCCTTCACGTACGAGGCGAGCTTGCAGTCGTACGAAGCGGCCGACGGAATCGCGTCATTCGGATCCCATACGTCGCGGTCGCCGTCCCCGTCGCCATCGACTCCGTGCGTGGCCCAGGTCCCCGGGATGAACTGAGCTATGCCCTGAGCGGCGGCCGGACTCTGCGCCTTGGGATTGAACCCGCTCTCCTGGTACAACTGCGCGGCCAGCAGCGCCGGATTGATGGCGCCGCACAGATTGCCCCACTTCTGCACCAGCGTCTGATACGCCGCCGGCACGGCCCCCTTGGCCAGCCCGACGGCGCCCTTCCCCACCCCGTTGGCAAGGTTTCCGGCGGTCATGTAGACCCCGACGACAAGCAGCAGGACGAAGCTGAGCCCCGCGCCCGCGAGGCCGATCCCCACGACCCACGCCTTACGCACCGTCAACCGCCCCTCGCCGCACGGTAGTCCTAGTCCGCCGAGCGTCAGTGTAGAGGGGGGCGGGGGCCGACGGAATGATCAACAGACCACCGGCCGGCACTACGACGCGGCAGTCCTCCCGGCGCGCGGCGAGGTGTAGGAATGGTCCGTCTCACCGAAAACAGCGACCCCACAGAAGCGATACTCGGGACCACCTCCACACCCTCGAGCGCAAGGAAACCAACCGTGGCCGACATCCCCCCGAACCTGGACTGGGTCCGGGCCGCCCCCGAAGACGCGACGGGCCCCGGCCCCTGGATCGAGATCGCCTTCGGCGAGGGAGACGACGGAGAAGCCCCCGTCTACATCCGCGAAACGAACGACCCGGACAACGTCGTCACGACCAACCGCCGCAAGTGGGACGCCTTCGTACTCGGTGTACAGGCAGGCGAGTTCGACCACTTTGTGGAAGGCGTGGAGGGCACGGAGGGCACGGACGGCGCGGAAGACAGCGCATCGTAGGTCGAGAATCCGGAGGACACTCAGGTCGGATCCGCGGACCTGAATCCGGTGGACAGCGTGCAACCGTGACCGGTGTCAGGACTCCGGCGGCGCCTCCGCCCCCGTGTACGCCGCGGTCGTGGCGTCCGCCGCCGCGCGAGCCGTCACCGGGTCCTCGCCGGAGGCGACGTTCGCCCCGTACCAGGCTTCGCTGCTGAGGGAGACGAAGCGCTTGCCCTCGTCGGACATGATCCAGGCCTCCGCCGCCTCGTGATCCACGGCCCGACCGGAGGACAGATGCAGATACAGGCCCATGACCATCAGGTCCCAGCCGACGCCGACCGCACCGGGCCCGTACTCCGGCCACTTCGTGTCGTCGTCGACATGCGCGATGTGGTCGACCTCGAAGCGCGTCTTCCCGTCCGCCTCCGGCGTGAGCCGCAGCTCGATCCAGCTGACGCTCTGTTCCCACTCCCACGTGGCGGCGAAGCCCTTGGGCGGGTCGCAGCGCTCGATCGTGCCGTGCGCGTTGCCGTGCAGCTGGTACTGGCCGCCCAGGGTCAGGTCGCCGGAGACGGGCATGAGCCAGCGCGGGATGCGCTCGGCGTTGGTACACGCGTCCCAGACGTCCTCGATGTCGGAGTCGTACGTCTGACTGATGGTCACGACGCGCGCCTCGCCGGCCTTGAACGTGCGCTTGCCGACCTGGCGCCGTACGGCATTGATCTGCTGGGTGACGTCGATCATGGCTTGCTCCTTGGAGGAGGTACTTGGTCTCCCACGTCCCCGTCCCGGTCGGCTTCGCGAAGGCGGCGCTCGCGCTTGCCCCGGGCGAGTTCGGTGGTCAGGGCCTCGAGAGGCGGGGTCCAGAACCGCCGGAAACGGTCCAGCCACGCGTCGATGTCGCGGAGCGGGTCCGAGTTCACCGCGTAGAGGCGGCGGGTGCCCTCCGGCCGTACGGTGGCGAACCCGTTCTCCCGCAGCACCTTGAGGTGTTGCGAGACGCCGGGCTGCGATATCCCGAACTCCGCCCGGATGACCTCGCTGACCTCCCCGGAACTCATCTCCCCGTCGGCGAGGAGCTCGAGAATCCGGCGGCGCACGGGGTCTCCGAGCACATCGAACGCGTGCATACGAGCAATGTATCATCGCTCACTTATATAAGCGCCAGCTGACTTGGAGAGCTGGGATCTCGCTCCCGAGCGAACGGGAAACATTGACGTCCCCGCCGGCCCGGCCCCAGGCTCGGCGCATGACCATGACCATGCACCCGTACAAGCGATACGTGGCCATCGGCGACAGCCAGACCGAGGGCATCGGCGACGGCGACGAGGTGCACGGCTACCGGGGCTGGGCGGACCGGCTCGCGGAGATCCTGGCGGAAGGGCAACCGGACCTCACGTACGCCAATCTCGCCGTACGCGGGAAGGTGACCGCGCAGATCAGGGCCGAGCAGCTCGAACCGGCCCTCGCGCTGAAGCCGGACCTCGTGACCGTCATGGCGGGCATGAACGACCTGATGCGCCCCGGCTTGGACACCGAGCAGGTCATGGGGGACATCGAGGAGATGTTCGCGCGGCTCACCGAGTCGGGTGCCCGGGTGGCCACCTCGACGTTCCCCAACCTGGGGAAGATCTCACCGCTCGCACGCCGCGCGCTGCCGCGTGTCATCGATCTCAACGCCCGCCTGCGCGCCGCCGCGGAACGTCATGGCGTCGCCGTCATGGACGTGTTCGCGCATCCCGTCACGACCGACCCGCGGCTGTGGAGCCAGGACCGCATCCACGCCGGACCGCTCGGCCACGCCCGGATCGCCTCGGGCATGGCCCACACCCTCGGCCTGCCGGGCCACGAGGACTGGTCCGCCCCGCTGCCTCCGCTCGCCCCTGTCCCCTACCTGCGCACCTTGAGCACCGATGTGGTCTGGGCCGCGGGATTCCTGGGCCCCTGGGTCTGGCGGCGGCTCCGGGGCCGTTCCTCGGGAGACGGGCGTACGGCCAAACGCCCCGAGCTGGCCCCGTGGAAGGCCGGGACGGAGTCCCGCCCCTGACACCCCGACAGCTCCCCCGCCTCCACCCCGAGATAGCCTTCGCGAAGGCGGAACGGGTGGCGTCTACTTACCAGCAGACGGAACGACCCGGAGCGCATCGGCCCGACGCACCGGCGCACATGGGACGCGGGCGGGCCCATGGAACGGGCGGAGTAGTCGGCCGTCGCGTAGAAGGGGTCAACGACGGAACCACACGACAGGTTCCGGTACACCTTCATTGCCCGGCGTGACCTGCCGTGATACACAGAGTGACCGTACGTCTACTTGCATACCGTCCCACCGCCCACAGGGGTTCCCGAGGGCCGGCGGCAAGCCGTGCGTACAAAACCCGCCAACCAATGGCGCCAAGTCGACATACGACAGCGTCTTTGTCGGCGACAATGAGGCCTGACCTCTGCGCAGAGTGGCAGGGGATGCGGAACTACCCACTAGGGGCGGTGACTTACATGTTCCTTGCAGCCGAAAAGGGCGACATCAACACCATTATCGGCGGGATTGCCCCGGACTGGGGCCCCTTCGGCAGCCTGGGCACCGAGGCAAGGGTGATGATCGAGGTCGTGATGGCGGTCGCCATCCTGCTCTGCCTCGGCATCGCGATCTGGGGCGCGGCGAAGCAGCGTATCGGCGCGACCGCCCTGCGCGACACCTTCAGTGCCGAACAAGGCAAAGGTCTCATCGTCGCGGGCCTCACCGGAGTCTTCATCATCGGCTCACTCGGCACGCTCTTCACCATCGTGTACGGCATGGCCGTGTAGCCCGCCGGTCCGGCGCCCCCCTCAGACCCGGCCGGGTGCGCCCGGTTCCCTCTACTCACCCGTCCGTCGTGCCCACCGGCTGAGGTTGCGTTTCCCTGATGTCGAGTCACCACACCGCGCCCGCGCGGGAACCAGCGCGGCTACCGTCGTACTACGCGGTTCAGCACGAGGTTGAGGGGACGTACGCGACATGAGTCTCGGTGACGAGCACGGTTCGCGCGGCGACGACGGCGGATACGGGGGCTCCGGCCAGACCCGTACGCGGCTCCCCGACGGCACCGGCGACGTCTACGGCGGCGCGCGCCGCACCGGCCGCTCCTCCTCCCGCAGCCTCGTCACGGTGGTGGGGGTGGTGGTGCTCCTGATCGCGGCCATCGCCTTCGCGAACCGTGGTGGCGGTGATTCCGAATCGGAGGGCGGGGGCAGCGAGAGAACCGAGGCGGCGCCTACGGCTGCCTCCGGCGCGCGGCCGGTGCAGTCGGAGGCCGGGGGGATTCCCTCGGGATTCGCGCATGACCGGCAGGGGGTGGAGTCGGCGGCGGCGAACTACTCCGTGGCGCTGGTCTCGTCCGACATCCTCAAGCCCGCCCGGCGGAGCGAAATCGTCCGCCAGGTCTTCGTCGCCGACAAGGTGTCCGAGCTGGAGGACAAGCTCGACAAGACGTACGACAAAGCCTTCCTCGACAAGGTCGGCCTGGACAAGGACGGAAACGCGCCGAAGGGAAGCACCTACGTCTCCCGCACGATGCCGGTCGGCACCAAGGTCACGAGCTATTCGGACAGCGCGGCCACCGTCCAGGTCTGGTGCGCCGGCGTGTTCGGGATGGCGGCCGACAACTCGACCAGCCCGGTCACCAGCGACTGGTTCACCATGACCCTCCAGATGCGCTGGGCCGACGGTGACTGGAAGGTCGACACCTTCACGCAGAAGGAAGGTCCCGCGCCGGTCAACGGCGACAACACGGTCTCGACGTCCGAAGAGATCTCGAAGGCCGTCGAGGAGTACGGAGGGTTCACGTATGCCCGGTAGCCCACATCGTGTGCTCAAGGTCACGGCAGCCCTCACAGCCGTACAGACCGCCGTCGTCCTGCTGGCCACGCGGGCCGCCGCGGCCCCCACGCCCACGCCGACGCCGTCCGACGACAACTGCGGCCTCCTCTCGGGCCAGGCCAAGAGAATCTGCGAGAGCGACTCCGGCGAAGGGGACAGCCCCGGCGGCACCGCCCCCTCCGTCACCGACACCCTCGACCCCCTCTCCTCCCTGGCCAAGGGCTGCGCCGACGCCGCCTCCTGGACCGTCGACAAGCTCAGCGAAGCAGTCAAAGAGACGGCGAACGTCGACTTCACGAACGCCAAGTTCCTCCAGCAGTACGCCGTGGTCTTCGCGGCGTCGACGATCCTCACCCTCCTCCTCTGGCTGCTGGCGGTCGCCAAGCGGGCCGTACGAGGCGTCCCCCTCACCACGGCCATCTCCGAGGCGATCGGCTTCCTCTGGCTCACGGTCCTCGCGTCAGCGTTCACACCCCTGATCCTCTACACCGTCGTCTCGGCGACCGACGGCGTCTCAGAAGTCCTGGCCCAGGCGACCGGCAACCAGACGGATACCTTCTTCGGCAACTTCTCCGGCGCCCTGGAGAAGGGCGAGGACATCGGCGGCGGACCGATCATGCTGATCGTCGTCTCCCTCGTGTCCATCCTCGCCGCGGGCGTCCTGTGGCTGGAACTGGTCATCCGCGCCGCCCTCCTCTACGTCGGCGCGCTGCTCGGAACAGTCGTGTACGCGGGCCTCGTCGACAAGAACCTGTGGGGCCACGTCCGCCGCTGGGCGGGCATCATGATCGCGGTGATCCTGGTCAAACCGGTGATCGTGATAGTGCTCGGCCTTGCGGGCGCGCTGTCCGCCGAGGACGGTCCGGACGCCTTCTCCGCCGTCGTCTCCGGCCTCTCCATCATCCTGCTGGCCATCTTCGCGAGCGCGATGATCTACCGCTTCGTACCGGGCTTCGGCGACGAGATCGCAAACTCCCGCAACAACCGCATCATGCAGGGCGCCGAGGGCAAGGCCGCGGCCGTCATCAGCTCCCCCGCCAGCCTCGTCGCCCAGGGCATCAAGACGCACAGCACCCGGGCCGACAGCAACGGCGGCGGCAACAGCGGCGGCGGCTCCCGGCCCGCCAACCCCGCCTCCGGCGGCGTGGCCGCCCACAGCACGCGCCCGTCCTCCAACGGAGGTGGCGGAGGCGGATCCGTCCCGGCCGCACCCCCACCGCGCAACAGCCCGGTCAACACCCCCCACGCCGGCAACACCCGCAACAGCAGCAGTACCAACCGCCCGGGAGGTGAAGGGCGTTGACGACCGACTCCCATGCGGCCCACGTGTCCCATCCGGTCACGCCCCGCCGTACATATCTGATCGGCCGCGCCCGGCCGAACGCGATCGTCGGCAAGAACCGCGAATCCGGCGAGATCGCGCTGATCATCGTGGGCGCGTTCCTCGGCATGATGTGCGGCCTGCTCGTCCCCGTGCTGTCCCTGCGCATCGTCCTGCTGGTGGGCTTCCCCATGCTGGCGCTCGCCGCGGTCTACGTCCCGTACAAGCGGCGCACCTTCTACAAGTGGTACGAGATCAACCGCAGTTACAAGCGCACGCTCCGTCAGGGGACCACGTACCGCAGCAACGCCATGGAGGCCGGGACACACATCGACGGGCGGGAGATCGAGGTCGGACCGCCGCCCGGCATCGGACGCATCAACTGGCTGGCCGCGCCCTTCGGACCCGACGAGATCGCCGTCCTCCTGCACGCCGACCGGCGCACGGTCACGGCCGCGATCGAGATCGAGGGCCCGGGCGTCGGCCTGCGCGACTCCGAGGACCAGGAAGCCCTCGTCGACCGCTTCGGCACGCTCCTCAAGCACGTGGCGAACGGCGACGGCTTCGTCACCCGCCTCCAGATGCTCGCCCGTACCCTCCCCGCCGACCCGGACGCCCACGCCAAGGACGTCGTCGTACGAGGCGACGAGCGCGCCCCCGGCTGGCTGCAGAAGTCGTACGACCAGCTCCAGTCCATGGTGTCCACCAGCAGCGAACAGCACCGCGCGTACCTGGTGGCCTGCATGCACTACTCGCGCGAGCTTGCCGCCGAGGGACACGCGATGGCCCGCGCCGCCCGGCCCCAGGGCGGCAAGAAGCTGGACAAGGACGCGGGACTCGCCGTCGTCATGGCGCGTGAGCTGACGGACATCTGCTCACGGCTCCAGGAAGCCGACATCCGCGTACGCCAGCCACTCGGACAGGGCCGCCTGGCCTCCCTCGTCCATTCCATGTACGACCCGGACCACCCCATCGACCACATCCAGGCGATGACGAAACGGAACGCCTGGCCGGCGGAGCTGGACGCCATGGAGCCGACGTACCTCCAGGCGAAGACCCGCGAGTCCTCCACCCGAGCGCCCTGGTGCCACGCCACGGCCTGGGTGAAGGAATGGCCGATGACCCCGGTCGGCGTCAACTTCCTCGCCCCGCTCCTCGTCCACACCCCCGACGTCATCCGAACCGTGGCCGTCACGATGGACCTCGAACCCACCGAGATCGCCATCGAGCGGATGCTGACCGAGAAGACGAACGACGAGGCGGAGGCCAGCCGCCAGGCCAAGATGAACCGGACCGTCGACCCGCGCGACATCGCCTCACACACCCGCCTCGACCAGCGCGGCGAGGATCTCGCGAGCGGCGCGGCCGGCGTCAACCTCGTCGGCTACATCACCGTCTCGTCCCGCTCCCCCGAGGCACTCGCCCGCGACAAGCGGACGATCCGCGCCTCGGCCGGCAAGTCGTATCTGAAACTCGAGTGGTGCGACCGCGAGCACCACCGCGCCTTCGTCAACACACTCCCGTTCGCGACCGGCATCCGGAGGTAGGACTCTATGCGGGATCCGCTGTCCATCCTCACGGAAGCCTTCACGTCGTTCCTGTTCGGGAAGGTCGAGACGACCCGGCTGCCCGTGCGCACGTCGACGGGACAGGCCCAGGCGGTCTATCTCCCGACCGCCGCACCCGGCCTCGGCGACTCCGGCGTCATCATCGGCCGCGAGGTGTACTCCGGGAAGGGCTACATCTACGACCCCTTCCAGTTGTACGGGCAGCAGTTGCCGGCCCCGCACTGGCTGGTACTCGGCGAGTCGGGAAACGGCAAGTCGGCCTTGGAGAAGACGTACGTGCTCCGGCAACTGCGCTTCCGCGACCGGCAGGTCGTCGTGCTCGACGCGCAGGGCGAGGACGGGGTCGGCGAATGGAACCTCATCGCCCAGGAGCTGGGCATAACTCCCGTCCGGCTCGACCCGACGGCGGCCCTGGACATGGGGATCCGCCTGAACCCGCTCGACCCGGCGATCACGACGACGGGTCAGCTGGCCCTTCTCCGGACGATCATCGAGGTCGCGATGGGCCACGGCCTCGACGAGCGCTCGGGCTTCGCGCTGAAGGTCGCGCACGCGTACGTGACCGAGACGATCGTCGACCGCCAGCCCGTCCTGACCGACATCGTGGAGCAACTGCGCCACCCCGAGCCGGAGTCGGCGGAGGCGATGAACGTCGCCATAGACGACGTACGGGCCTGGGGCCTGGACGTGGCGCTGGTCCTGGACCGCCTGGTGGACGGTGACCTCAGGGGCATGTTCGACGGCCCGACGACGGTCGGCATCGATCTCGACGCCCCGCTGATCGTCTTCGACCTGTCCCACATCGACCGCAACTCCATCGCCATGCCGATCCTGATGGCCATCGTCGGCGTGTGGCTGGAGCACACGTGGATCCGCCCCGACCGGAAGAAGCGCATCTTCCTCGTCGAGGAGGCCTGGCACATCATCAACAGCCCCTTCGTGGCCCAGCTCTTCCAGCGCCTGCTGAAGTTCGGCCGACGACTGGGCCTGTCGTTCGTGGCGGTCGTCCACCACTTGTCGGACGTGGTCGACGGGGCGGCGGCGAAGGAGGCCGCGGCAATCCTGAAGATGGCCTCGACCCGAACGATCTACGCCCAGAAGGCGGACGAGGCGAGAGCGACGGGACGTGTGCTCGGCCTGCCCAGATGGGCGGTGGAGATCATTCCGTCGCTGTCCCCCGGTATCGCGGTGTGGGACGTCAACGGCAACGTCCAGGTCGTCAAACACCTGGTCACCGAGACGGAACGCCCCCTCGTCTTCACCGACCGCGCCATGACCGAGTCGTCCACACCCGACCTGTCGGACGACGCGCTGCGGGCCGCGGAGCTGGAGGCGGAGGAGCGCGCGGCGGCGTTCATGGAGCAACACCTGAGCGATCTCGACGACTCGTCCGAGTCCACGGTGGCGTGAGAGCGGTGGGGTGAAAGCGGTGGGGGCGAGATGAGACCGGAAGAGCGGCGCCGGGACCGCGGACGGGACGAAGGGGGCATCCCCGACGGCCTGTTGATCGGGGTCCTCGCCTTTCTGCTGGGCATGACCCTGCTGGTGTGGTCGGCGACAGGCCTCGCAGGCCTCTTCGACCACGGCTCCTGGCCCACCAAGGTCACCTTCGGCCGTACGCCCCTTGCAATGCGCCACCTGATCCAGCACCCGCACGACGTCGCGGGCGCCTGGCCGGAAACCCCGGAGAGCCAGCTCTCGGGGTACGGCCTGTTCTGGGGCCTGTTCATCGGCCAGCTGATGGTGTTGCTGGTACTGACGGTATTCGTCATGGGCACGGTCGCCAGATGGCGAGCGGGAAGGACCCACCGAAAGGCAACGGCATTCGGGACGGAGGTTCTGCCGGGGGGTGCGGCTGCTTCGCGAGGCCGACCTGGGACGAACTCGGGCCTGACGCCAGAGGCTGACACGGGCACGGACATCGGCTCCGGCTCCGGCGCCGGAATCGGCTCGGGCTTCCCGCCCGGGGGCGCGGCCGACTCACGGGGCGGGCTTGGAGGTGCGAACGGCTCAGGGGGTCCGACCGCCGGGGTCGGTCCGAGCTTCCCACCGGGAGGCGCGGCCGGCTCGGGAAACCCGGCCGGGACCGGTACGGGGCTTCCGCACGCGACCGGCTCGGAGGTTGCGCCTGGCGTCGGCTCCGGCCCAGGATTCCCACCGGGAGGCACGACCGGCTCGGGAAACCCGGCCGGGACTGGCACGGGGCTTCCGCACGCGACCGGCTCGGAGGTTGCGCCTGGCGTCGGCTCCAGCCCAGGTCTCCCGCATGGAGGCACGGCCGACTCAGGCCTCCGGCCCACGGCCAACTCCGGCTCTGGCACCGCCTCCGGCTCCGGCCTGCCGCCCGCGACTGACTCCGACCCCAACCTCCACCGTATGGCCACCTCGCACCCGGCCAATCCGTCGGCGGCTTCTCCATACGCAGCCGGTCCACACACGGCTCCCCACACCCCGCCCCCT
>NZ_JAAKZY010000085.1 GCF_011045015.1 Streptomyces scabichelini
CGGAGATGAGCGTGGAGAGGATCTTCACGGCGGTGGTCTTGCCGGCACCGTTCGGGCCGAGCAGGGCGAACACGGACCCGACCGGAACCGCCAGGTCGACGCCGTCGAGCACGACCTTGTCGCCGTAGGCCTTGCGCAGCCCCTTGGCCGCGATGGCGGGAGAGAGCGATGTCGTTGTCGTCATGCCGCAGAGGTTGCGGCGGGGCGCATTCAACGCGGTTTCAGGACGCTTTCAGCGCCCTGAAACCGGCGAACCGCACCACACAGCAGGGACGAGCCCCGTCCATGTCCGGACGGGACTCGTCCCTGTGTGACTCTGTGTGATGCCGACGGGCCCTACAGTCCGCCCTCAGACATCCCGTGCACGGCCGGAATCGTCCCCAGCCGCCCCTTCTGGAAGTCCTCGAACGCCTGCTGAAGCTCTTCCCTGGTGTTCATGACGAACGGCCCGTAGTGCGCCATCGGCTCCCGGATCGGCTGCCCGCCCAGGAGGACGACCTCCAGGTCCGGGGTGTTGGAGTCCTGCTGCTCGTCCGCGCGGACGGTCAGCGAGGAACCCGCGCCGAAGACCGCGGTCTGCCCGGCGTGGACGGGCCGACGGTCCGTACCGACGCTGCCGCGCCCGGCCAGCACGTACGCGAGACCGTTGAAGTCCTCGCGCCACGGCAGCGTGAGCTCGGCGCCCGGCGCCACGGTCGCGTGGATCATGGTGATCGGCGTGTGCGTGATGCCGGGTCCCTGGTGGCCGTCCAGCTCACCGGCGATGACGCGCAGGAGCGCGCCGCCGTCGGGTGTGCTGAGGAGCTGCACCTGACCACCACGGATGTCCTGGTACCTCGGGGCCATCATCTTGTCCCTGGCCGGCAGGTTCACCCACAGCTGGAGCCCGTGGAAGAGCCCGCCCGACACGACGAGCGACTCCGGCGGCGCCTCGATGTGGAGCAGCCCCGAACCCGCGGTCATCCACTGAGTGTCACCGTTGGTGATGGTGCCACCACCACCGTTGGAGTCCTGGTGGTCGAAGATCCCGTCGATGATGTACGTGACGGTCTCGAAGCCTCTGTGCGGGTGCCACGGGGTCCCCTTCGGCTCCCCCGGCGCATACTCCACCTCGCCCATCTGATCCATCATGATGAACGGGTCGAGGTACTTGTAGTTGATCCCGGCGAACGCGCGGCGAACCGGGAAGCCCTCACCCTCGAAGCCGCTCGGCGCGGTGCTCACGGCGAGCACGGGACGTGCCACGGCCTCGGCCGACGCCACCACACGGGGCAGGGTCAGCGGGTTCTCGACGGTCACTGCAGGCATGTCGGTACCTCCTTGTGCTCCGAGTTTAGTTGATTATTGAACTTCCTGCCACCCGGAACAGAGAACGCCCGGAGGGAATTCCCTCCGGGCGTCCCGCGATGTCGGGGCACGTCAGCCGTACATTCGGCGCATCGCGAAGTCGACCATCTGCTCGACCGCCTTCGCGTCGAAGACCATGCGGTGCTCGCCCTCCATGTCGAGGACGAAGCCGTAGCCGGTGGGGAGCAGGTCGATCACCTCGGCTCCGGTGATCACGAAGTACTTGGACTCCTTGCCGGCGTACCGGCGCAGCTCCTTGAGCGAGGTGAACATCGGGATCACGGGCTGCTGGGTGTTGTGCAGCGCGAGGAAACCGGGGTTGTCACCGCGCGGGCAGTAGACCTTGGACGTGGCGAAGACCTGCTGGAAGTCCTCGGCGGAGATCGTCCCCGTGGTGAACGCGCGCACCGCGTCCGCGAGCGAGGGCGGCGACGGCTCGGGGTACAGCGGGCCGCTCTGCTGGCCGTACCCACCGGGCTGCTGCGGCGGCGGCTGAGGCTGCGCATACTGCTGCCCTGGTCCCGCGGTCTGGTCGTAGCCGTACATGGGCCCCAGCGTAGCGGGGTGCCGCCGGCGGTTGGACCGGGCGCCTACGGGGGTGGTGGGTTCGGTTCGTGGGCGACTTCGGGCCCGTCGTGGCTGATCGCGCAGTTCCCCGCGCCCCTGAAGGGGCGCTCCCGGAGCCGTCAGTCATCATGCTCACCAGCCACCACGTGCCCGCAGCCTCCCACCGGCTGGAGGGGTCGTGGGTCGGTGCGTCGTATGCCCGTCGCGTAGGGCTTGTCTCAGGAAACCCGCCCCTTGTACCAGCAAAGGGCCGTATGCCCACCCTGCGACGGGCTGACGCACCGGCCCACGGCCCCGACCCACCCACCGGACCCCAGGGGCGCGAGGAACTGCGCGACCAGCCACCCACACACCCGCACCCAAAAACGAACCCAACCGCCCAACCCCCGGAGGGTTTGGCTCACACTTGGGCCACTAGGGCTTGATTCTTATTACCGACGGGTAGCATCATCAGTAGCTACTTGTTGGTACGCGAACCAGATACGAGGAATCACCGCCTCGCCGATCCCTTAACGGAGCCGTCGCCATGGGGCACTACAAGTCGAATCTCCGCGACATCGAGTTCAACCTCTTCGAGGTGCTCGGGCGCGACAAGCTGTACGGCAGCGGCCCGTTCGCGGAGATGGACACCGAGACCGCCAAGAGCATTCTCGAGGAGCTGACCCGACTCTCGGAGAACGAGCTGGCGGAGTCCTTCGCGGACGCGGACCGCAACCCGCCCGTCTTCGACCCGGAGACCAACACCGCACCCGTACCCGACAGCTTCAAGAAGAGCTACAAGGCCTTCATGGACTCCGAGTACTGGCGGCTCGGGCTGCCCGAGGAGATCGGCGGCACCACCGCCCCCCGCTCCCTGATCTGGGCGTACGCGGAGCTGGTGCTCGGCGCCAACCCGGCCGTCTGGATGTACTCCTCAGGACCGGCCTTCGCGGGCATCCTCTTCGACGAGGGCAACGAGGTCCAGAAGCACATCGCGAAGATCGCCGTGGACAAGCAGTGGGGCTCGACCATGGTCCTCACCGAGCCCGACGCGGGCTCGGACGTGGGCGCCGGCCGCACCAAGGCGGTCGAGCAGGAGGACGGCTCCTGGCACATCGAGGGCGTGAAGCGGTTCATCACGTCCGGCGAGCACGACATGTCGGACAACATCCTCCACTACGTGCTCGCGCGCCCCGAGGGCGCAGGGCCCGGCACCAAGGGCCTGTCCCTCTTCCTCGTACCGAAGTACCTCTTCGACTTCGAGACCGGCGAGCTCGGCGAACGCAACGGCGTGTACGCCACGAACGTCGAGCACAAGATGGGCCTCAAGGCCTCCAACACCTGCGAGATGACGTTCGGCGACCGCCACCCCGCCAAGGGCTGGCTGATCGGCGACAAGCACGACGGCATCCGCCAGATGTTCCGGATCATCGAGTTCGCCCGCATGATGGTCGGCACGAAGGCGATCTCCACGCTGTCGACCGGCTACCTGAACGCCCTCGAGTACGCCAAGGAGCGCGTCCAGGGTCCGGACCTCGCGAACTTCATGGACAAGACCGCCCCCAAGGTCACCATCACGCACCACCCGGACGTCCGCCGCTCGCTGATGACGCAGAAGGCGTACGCGGAAGGCATGCGCGCCCTCGTCATGTACACCGCGTCGATCCAGGACGAGATAGCCGTCAAGGAGGCCGCGGGCGAGGACGCCGCCGCGCTCGAGGCCCTGAACGACCTGCTCCTGCCGATCGTCAAGGGCTACGGCTCCGAGAAGGCGTACGAGCAGCTGGCCCAGTCGCTGCAGACGCTCGGCGGCTCCGGCTATCTGCAGGAGTACCCGGTCGAGCAGTACATCCGGGACGCCAAGATCGACACCCTCTACGAGGGCACCACCGCGATCCAGGGCCAGGACTTCTTCTTCCGGAAGATCGTCCGCAACCAGGGCGCGGCGCTGAACTCGCTCGCCGAGGACATCAAGAAGTTCCTGGCGCTCGGTACGGGCGGCGAGGAGCTGGCCACGGCCCGCGAGCAGCTCGCCAAGGCGGCCGTCGAGCTGGAGGCCATCGTCGGCCTCATGCTCACCGACCTCGCGGCGACCGAGCAGGACGTCAAGAACATCTACAAGGTGGGCCTCAACACCACCCGCCTGCTGACGGCCTCCGGTGACGTGGTCGTCGGCTACCTGCTCCTCAAGGGTGCCGCCGTCGCCGCCGAGAAGCTGGAGACGGCACCGGCCAAGGACAAGGCGTTCTACACCGGCAAGATCGCGGCGGCGAAGTTCTTCGCGGCGAACGTCCTGCCGGGCGTCACCGGTGCGCGCAAGCTCGCCGAGGGCACCGACCTGGACCTGATGGAACTGGACGAGGCGGCCTTCTAGGACCTCTCAGTACGTACTGGAGCCGTACCGGAGACTGACCTTCCGGTCAGGCCCTGTCCTCCACACACCCCTTACGAGGGCCCGTTCCCATCACAGGGAGCGGGCCCTCGTACGTCGTTAAGGTGAACCCATGCGCACACCCCCACGCTTCGATCGCGGCCACACCGACGACCTCATGTCCTTCCTGACGGCAAGCCCGTCGCCGTACCACGCGGTGGCGAACGCGGCCGAGCGGCTGGAGAAGGCCGGATTCCGGCAGGTCGCGGAGACGGACGCGTGGGAGGGGGCGCGCGGCGGGAAGTACGTGGTGCGCGGGGGCGCGATCGTGGCCTGGTACGTGCCCGAGGGCGCCGAGCCGCACACGCCCTTCCGGATCGTCGGGGCGCACACCGACTCCCCCAACCTGCGCGTGAAGCCGCTGCCCGACAGCGGTGCGCACGGCTGGCGCCAGGTCGCCGTCGAGGTCTACGGCGGCCCGCTGCTCAACTCCTGGCTGGACCGCGACCTCGGCCTGGCCGGCCGGCTCTCGCTGCGCGACGGCACGACCCGCCTGGTGAACATCGACCGCGCCCTGCTGCGAGTCCCCCAGCTCGCCATCCACCTGGACCGTTCGGTCACCTCCGAAGGCCTCAAGCTCGACAAGCAGCGGCATCTCCAGCCGATCTGGGGCCTCGGTGACGACGTACGCGACGGGGACCTGATCCGTTTCCTGGAGCGGGAGTCGGGGCTGGCCGGGGGCGAGGTCACCGGCTGGGACCTGATGGTGCACTCCATCGAGCCGCCGTCGTACCTGGGCCGGGACAAGGAGCTGGTCGCGGGCCCGCGCATGGACAACCTCGTGTCCGTGCACGCCGGTACGGCCGCGCTGGCAGCCGTACCGGCCTGCGACGAGGCCCTCCCGTACATCCCGGTGCTCGCGGCGTTCGACCACGAGGAGAACGGTTCGCAGTCGGACACGGGGGCGGACGGTCCGCTGCTCGGCAGTGTGCTGGAGCGTTCGGTGTTCGCGCGCGGCGGTACGTACGAGGACAGGGCGCGCGCCTTCGCCGGCACGGTCTGCCTGTCCTCCGACACGGGGCACGCGGTCCACCCCAACTACGCCGAGCGGCACGACCCGACGCACCACCCGCGCGCGGGCGGCGGCCCCATCCTGAAGGTCAACGTCAACAACCGTTACGCCACGGACGGTTCGGGCCGCGCCGTCTTCGCCGCCGCCTGCGAGAAGGCCGACGTGCCCTTCCAGTCGTTCGTCTCCCACAACTCGATGCCCTGCGGCACCACCATCGGCCCCATCACCGCCGCCCGTCACGGCATCAAGACGGTCGACATCGGCGTGGCCATCCTCTCCATGCACAGCGCCCGCGAACTGTGCGGCGCGGACGACCCGTTCCTGCTGGCGAACGCGATGGTGGCGTTTCTGGAGGGTTAGCGTTCCCCTCGCTTCCGCCTCAGCGTTTCCTGCGCTGTTCCCTGCGCTTCCGCCTGAAGTGAGCGGTCGCCTCCGCATGGCCGGTCCGGCGGAGGGTACCCGGCCCGGGTCCGCAACAGCCGTTGAAGACGGACAGGACAGGGAGGCCAGACTCATGGGTCTGGGTGGATGCATCATTCTGATCGCGGTGGGGGCCATTCTCACGTTCGCGACCGACTGGGACATGCAGGGAGTCAACCTCGACCTGGTCGGGGTCATCCTGATGCTCGTCGGGCTGATCGGCGTCGCGACGTTCAGCAGCATCGCCAAGCGCAGGCGCGTGGTGGTGCCGCCCGCGACGCCGGTGATCGACGAGGAGCGGGACCATCACCACGGGAGCAGGTACCACGGGGGGTACGGCGAGTACTGACCCCGACCGTCGCGGTCAGCGCAGCGCATGTCCCGTCGTGGCGTCCACGTGGGCTGGGACCTCGTCATGACGGTCACCCACGGTCGACGTGCCCGTGGGCTCGAACACCAGGATGGCTGCCCCGGCCGGGGCGGACGGCTTGTGCTCGGTGCCGCGCGGGACCGTGAAGACGGAGCCCTTGGGGAGGGTGACGGTGCGCTCGCCCGCCGGTTCGCGCAGCGCGATGTGCAGCTCGCCCTCCACGACCAGGAAGAACTCGTCGGTGTGGTCGTGGGTGTGCCAGAGGTGTTCGCCCTCGACCTTGGCCACGCGTACGTCGTAGTCGTTGACGGCGGTGACGATGCGCGGACTCCACAGGTCGTCGAAGGAGGCGAGGGCGGCGGCGAGCGAGACGGGTTCGGTGGTCATGGGCCCATCGTGAGGTGCGCCGTACACGTCGTACGAGTGCTAGAAATCGCACATGCCGCAAGGATTCTCTCAGCGCCCTCATCGAGTGGCCGTGATCGTCGACGAGGGCACGAACCCCTTCGAGGTCGGTGTGGCCACCGAGCTGTTCGGGCTGCCGCGGCCCGAACTGAGGCTGGACCGCCCGCCGTACGAGGTGACGCTGTGCGCGCCGGCGCCCGAGGTGCGGATGAACCACGGGTTCTTCACGCTGACCGGGGTGAGCGGTCTGGACGCCGTTGACGACGCCGACACGCTGGTCGTACCCGGCCGTCCGGACAATGTCGTACCGCGCGGCGCCGCCGTACGCGACGCGATCCGCCGCACGCACGCGCGTGGCGCCCGCGTCCTGAGCTTCTGCACCGGCAGTTTCGCGCTCGCCGAGGCCGGGCTGCTGGACGGGCGGCGGGCCACCACGCACTGGCTGTGGGCGGACTCCTTCCGGCAGTCGCACCCGAAGGTCCTGCTGGAACCGGACGTACTGTTCGTGGACGAGGGCGACATCCTCACCGCCGCCGGCAGCGCGGCCGCGCTGGACCTCGCGCTGCACATCTGGCGCCGGGACCACGGCGTGGAGGTGGCCAACGCGGTGTCCCGGCGACTCGTCTTCGCCGCTCACCGGGACGGCGGGCAGCGGCAGTTCGTGGAGCGGCCGGTACCGGACGTGCCCGACGAGTCGCTGGGCCCGCTGCTGGCGTGGGCTCAGGAGCGGCTGGGGGAGGCCCTGACGGTGGCGGACCTGGCGGCCCGCGCGGCCGTCTCCCCCGCCACGCTCCACCGGCGTTTCCGCGCGCAGACGGGGACGACTCCTCTCGCCTGGCTCACGGGGGAGCGCGTGGCGCTGGCCTGCCGGCTCATCGAGCGCGGGGAGGAGCGGCTGGATGTGGTGGCGGCCCGGAGCGGGCTCGGGACCGCCGCGAACCTCCGCGCACGGCTGCGGCGCGAGACCGGGCTCAGCCCTTCGGCCTACCGGCGGCGTTTCGGACCGTCCGCCGGGGAAGCCCTGGTGTCATGAGATTCCTGGTACGAGACCGGCTCCTCGGCCTCGGTGACGACTACTGGATCGAGGACGACCAGGGCAACAAGGTCTTCCTCGTCGACGGCAAGGCGATGCGCCTGCGCGACACCTTCGAGCTGAAGGACCCCCAGGGGCGTGTCCTCATCGACATCCGCCAGAAGATGTTCGCCCTGCGGGACGCCATGGTGATCGAGCGGGAGGGCGAGCCGCTCGCGACGATCCGGCGCAGGCGTCTGTCGCTGTTGCGCAACCACTACCGGGTGTCCTTGGCGGACGGCCGCACGGAGCTCGACGTCAGCGG
Organism: Streptomyces scabichelini; assembly: GCF_011045015.1. GTDB lineage: Bacteria > Actinomycetota > Actinomycetes > Streptomycetales > Streptomycetaceae > Streptomyces > Streptomyces scabichelini. The sequence continues at coordinate 7,869 of NZ_JAAKZY010000085.1, forward strand.
CAAGATCCTCGACCGCGAGTTCGCCATCGAGTACGACGGCGAGCTGCTCGCCGTCATTTCCCGGCGGTGGCTGCATGTGCGGGAGACGTACGGGGTCGACGTCGTCCGGGAGGACGCGGATCCGGCGCTGCTGATCGCGGTGACGGTGTGCGTGATCCACCTCGCGGAGAAGGAGCGAGAATCGGACTGATTTCCGCACCTTTCGAGATGTATGAGTAATGACCACCATCCCGGGAATCGCCCCTTACAAAGGACACATGGGGCATACGGGGGGCGTCATGACTTCGGATACGGGCAGTGGCGGCAGTGCCTCCGGGCAGCCGGAACGCCCGCGGATGACCGCGAGGGACTGGCGGACCTGCGGCGGCTGCTGGGTGTTCCTCGCTTTGATCGGGGGGCTCATCTGGCTCGGCGTCTCCTGCGATCCCGGCCCCTCCGAGCCGGGTGATCGCTGCTATGACGTCGGCGAGACCGTGACGAGTTCGGCCGGGGAGACACTGGTCTGCCGATAGCCCGCCCCGTGCCGGGGTCCCGCCCCGTGCGGGGAGTCAGCGCCGAGGTGCAGCCGGTCCAGCCGGTCAGAGCACCCGGTCCTTCAACACCGGGAACTGGTCCCTCGTCGCGCCGACCTTCGACGGGTCGAAGTCCACCGTGAGGACCTCCTCGTCGGGGCCGGCCTGCGCCAGCACCTCGCCCCAGGGGTCCACCACGATCGAGTGGCCGGCCTGGGGAACTCCCGCGTGCGTACCGGCCGTTCCGCAGGCGAGGACGTACGACTGGTTCTCGACGGCCCGGGCCTGGGCGAGGAGCGTCCAGTGGGAGCGGCGGCGTTCGGGCCAGCCGGCCGGGATGACGAAGATCTCGGCGTCCGCGTCGACGAGCCGGCGGAACAGTTCGGGGAAGCGGAGGTCGTAGCAGGTCGCCAGGCCGAGCGTGGTCGACGGCAGCCGTACGGTGACGAGGTCGGCGCCCGCGCCCATCAGCACCGCCTCGCCTTTGTCGAAGCCGAAGCGGTGGATCTTGCGGTACGAGGCGGCCAGTTCACCGGAGGGGGAGAAGACGAGCGAGGTGTTGTAGAGGAGGCCGTCCGGGTCGCGTTCGGGGATGGAGCCCGCGTGCAGCCACACGCCCGCGTCGCTCGCCGCCTTGGCCATCACCTCGTACGTCGGCCCTTCGAGCGGCTCGGCCTCCGTCCCGAAGGACTCGTACGCGAAAGCGCCTGTCGTCCACAGTTCCGGCAGTACGACGAGATCGGCACCGCCCTCTTCGCCGGCTTCACGGACGAGGGAGGCCGCACGCCGTCGGCGCGCTTCGACCGATTCGGCCCCTTTGCCGTCGTATACACCGATCTGGATGAGGGAGGCGCGCACACTACCACCGTCCTGACATTCGACCCGGGAAACGGGCCTACGATCGTCACACGAAAGCACTGCCGGGGTGCCTTGCAGCAGCGTAACTTAGCGGTCCAAGACACCCATGCCCGCGCACGAACCGCCCGAGGGGTCCCGTGAGTCTCCATCCCAGCCTTCAGACCTATGCCGACGCCTGGACCCACTCAGTGGAAGCGATATCCGAGCTGGTGTCGCCGCTCGTGGAGGGTGAGTGGAACCGTCGGACCCCCTGCCCGGGCTGGTCCGTCCGGGACATCGTCTCGCATGTGATCGGTCTGGACTGCGAGATGCTCGGCGACCCCCGCCCGATCCACACGCTGCCGCGCGACCTGTACCACGTGACGAACGAGCACCAGCGGTACATGGAGATGCAGGTCGACGTACGCCGTCACCACACGGCCCCCGAGATGACGTCGGAGCTGGAGTACACGATCATCCGCCGCAACCGTCAGCTGCGGAACGAGTCCCGGCAGCCGGACGCGAAGGTACGCGGCCCGCTGGGCACGGAGGTCACCCTCGAACAGGCCATGCGGACCCGGGCGTTCGACGTGTGGGTGCATGAGCAGGACCTGCGCGCCGCCCTCGGCCGGCCGGGCAACCTGGACTCGCCGGGTGCGTACGTCGTGCGGGACGAGCTGCTCCGTGTGCTGCCGAAGGTCGTCGCCAAGGACGCGGGCGCGCCCGCGAACTCCGCGGTCGTCTTCGACGTGCACGGGCCGGTCGACTTCCTCCGCACGGTCCGCGTCGACGCCGAGGGCCGCGGCACGGTGGACGGCGCCCCGTCGCTCGGCCCCGCGGCCACCCTCACGCTGGACTGGGAGACGTACTTCCGGCTGGCCTGCGGCCGGGTCACCGCCGACGCGGTGGCGGACCGCATCAAGACGGAGGGGGACCCGGAGCTGGCGGCGGCGATCCTGCGGAACTTCGTGGTCACGCAGTAACCGCACCAGGGAGGCTCGGGGGTGCGCCGGAGTCGGGGTCGGGGTCGGCCACCGTACGGTCGCGGTGGTGCTCAGCGGTCCTCGGTGATGCGCGTCGCGATGCCGTCGGTGATCCTGACCTCGGCGGACACGCCCTTCTTCGCGGCGGCCTCCAGCTCGGCCGGCGTGCACGGCGACATCTCGGCGGACCGCGGGCTGCCGCATATGGCGCCCGCGCCGTAGACGAGAGTGTCGTCGGCGACCCAGAAGGCCTGCTCGACGCCCTTCATCTCGGACACCGTGTACTTGCCCGGCGCGAGGTAGCTGACGTTGCCGAGCCATGTCCCGTTGACGCCCTCGGTGGTGCCGTTCTGAGCGTCGTGCCGTTCGCGGACCACGGTGGCGGCGCCGTTCTTCATCGTCACGTCGGCCCCCGCCTTGGAGCCCGACGCGTTGTTCGCCACCGCGGCCGAGTCCTGCTCACCCGACGACTTGGAGGACTTGGACGACGAACTGCCGGAGGACGAGGAGTCGTTCTGGCACGCCGTCATCAGGACCCCGGCGGTGGTGATCGCGGCGGTGACGACGAAGGCCTTGCGCAGCTGGCGGTTCATCACGGAAACCCTTCCCGATGCGAGGAGTTGCGAGGAGTTACGAGGAGTTGCGAGCACTGGTGGGGAGCGTCGGCGCGCTTCCGCCGTCCCCCGCTGTGTGATCAATAAGAGGTCCTGAGGGTCCCTCAGGTCCACACCCGTCCCCGCTTCACGACACCGTTGTCACCGGGCCATGACAGAGCAACACCTCGGCTGTGAAGGGCAGTTGCAGTGAACCGTCGTGCGCCACGTGGGCATATGCACAGGTCACGCCGGTACGTGCACGGTCTCCACCCGGCTGGCGACCAGCCGTTCGCGCTCGCGGCGGGCGGCCTGGCGGCGCAGGCGCAGGATCTGGCTGAGGCCCAGCGCCTGGAGCACGAACACCGAGGAGAAGGCGATGCCGTAGTCGTCCCCGGTGGCGTCCAGCAGCGCGCCGATCGCGAACAGCGTCGTCATCGAGGCGACGAAACCGCCCATGTTGGTGATTCCGGAGGCCGTGCCCTGACGCTCGGGCGGGTTCGCGGGCCGTGCGAAGTCGAAGCCGATCATCGAGGCGGGTCCGCAGGCGCCGAGCACCGTGCACAGCACGATCAGCAGCCACATCGGCGCATGGTCCGCGGGGTACGCGAGCGTGGCGGCCCACACGACCGCCGTCGACAGCACCGTGCCGAGCGCCAGCGGAAGCCGTGCCGCGTGGTGCCGGGCGACGATCTGCCCGTACACCAGGCCGACGACCATGTTGGAGAGCACGACAAGCGTCAGCAGCTCACCGGCCGACGCCCGCGTCAGGCCCTGCGCCTCGACGAGGAAGGGCAGGCCCCACAGCAGCAGGAACACCATCGCCGGGAACTGCGTGGTGAAGTGCACCCACAGCCCGAGCCGCGTCCCGGGCTCCCGCCAGGATGCGGCGATCTGCCGTCGCACGTACGCGGCGCCCTGGTGCGGGAACGGCTCCGGCTCCTGTCCCTCGGGGTGGTCCTTGAGGAACAGCAGCATCAGTACGAGGACGACGACGCCCGCGAGCGCGCTGCCCGCGAAGGCCGCGGTCCAGCCGACGCCGTGCAGCAGCCGGGCCAGGACGAGCGTCGAGACGAGGTTGCCCGCCATGCCCACCAGGCCCGCGAGCTGCGCGACCATCGGGCCGCGCCGGGCCGGGAACCAGCGCGCGCCGAGCCGCAGCACGCTGATGAAGGTCATCGCGTCACCGCAGCCGAGCAGCGCGCGAGCCGCCAGCGCCATTCCGTACGAGGGCGAGAAGGCGAAGGCCAGCTGCCCCGCAGTGAACAGGAGTACGCCAATGGTCAGCACCTTCTTGGTGCCGAGCCGGTCGACCATCAGGCCGACGGGTATCTGCATGCCCGCGTAGACGAGGAGCTGGAGGATCGAGAAGGTGGACAGGGCGGAGGCGCCCACGTCGAAACGGTCGGCCGCGTCGAGACCGGCCACCCCCAGCGACGTACGGAAGATGACGGCGACGAAGTAGACGGCGACGCCGACGGACCAGACGAGGACGGCCCGGCGGCCGCCGGGCGGGTCGCCGGGGAGGGTCGGGGCCTTCGAGCGTCCCCCGGCCGTCATCGGATGTCCCCGCGCGCCAGGCTGGAGAACCAGCTGACGTGCCGGTGGACGAGGCCGACGGCCGCCTCCGCGTCGCCGGAGCGCAGCGCCTCGAGGATCTCCCGGTGCTCGGTGAGCGTCTTGGTGATGCGGTCGGGGTGGGCGTGCATCACGGCGACGCCCATCCGGAGCTGGCGGTCGCGGAGCTGGTCGTAGAGGCGGGAGAGGATCGCGTTGCCGCCGCTGCGGACGATCTCGGCGTGGAAGCAGCGGTCGGTGACGGCGGCTGCCGCCAGGTCTCCGGCCGCGGCCTGCTCCCGCTGCTTCTCCAGGAGTTCCGTGAGGCGCTCGATGAGCGCGGGGGAGGCCGGCACCGCCTTGCGGATCGCGTGCTCCTCGACGAGCTGCCGGGTCTCCACCACGTCCGCGATCTCCTGGGCGGAGACGGGCAGGACCAGCGCGCCCTTCTTCGGGTAGAGCTTGAGCAGCCCCTCGACCTCCAGCTTGAGCAGCGCCTCGCGGACGGGAGTGCGCGAGACCCCGACCGCCTCGGCCAGCTCGCCCTCGGTGAGCAGCGTCCCGCCTTCGTACCGGCGCTCCAGGACACCCTGCTTGACGTGGGCGTATACACGGTCGGCGGCGGGGGGCTGCTTGACGTCGAGGGACATGGCTACAGCATAGATACAACACGTACGCATGGTCATGGACCGTCCAGGATGCGGACGCGGCCGTTTCGCGACACCTGTACGGCCGCTTCGCGGCATCTTTTTGGGCACCCCGCCTCGGAACAGCACAACTTTCTGTGCTAGTTACGTGTCGTACGAGAAGGCGGATCTCTCAAGTAGCCGCCTTCTCGTTGCATTTGACACCAAGCGGTGCATTTAACGTAATCGGGGTACTCGACTTGAAGATCGGCATCAAGGGCATGCGCGTTCGCAGAGCTGCCGCAGTGGTCGTCACCACCGGAGCCGTGCTCGCGACCGGCGCCCTCACCGCGGCGCCCGCGCAGGCCCTCACCACGCCCACGATCGCCGCCAAGGGCGGCTACGTGATGAACAACGGCACGGGCAAGACGCTCTACACGAAGGCCGCGGACACGCGCCGCTCCACCGGCTCCACCACGAAGATCATGACCGCGAAGGTCGTGCTGTCGCAGCCGAACCTCAACCTGGACGCCAAGGTCACGGTCCAGAAGGCGTACAGCGACTACATCGTCGCCAACAACTGGGCCTCGAACGCCAAGCTGATCGTCGGCGACAAAGTCACCGTCCGCCAGCTGCTGTACGGCCTGATGCTGCCGTCCGGCTGCGACGCCGCGTACGCGCTCGCCGACAAGTTCGGCTCGGGCACGACGCGGGCCGCCCGCGTGAAGTCGTTCATCGGCAAGATGAACAAGCAGGCCAAGGACCTCGGCCTGACGAACACGCACTTCGACTCGTTCGACGGCATCGGCAACGGCGCCAACTACTCGACGCCGCGCGATCTCACGAAGATCGCCAGCAGCGCGATGAAGAACTCCACGTTCCGCGCGATCGTCAAGACAAAGAAGTACACGGCGAAGACGACCACGAAGACCGGCGGCACCCGGACGATGGCGGCGTGGACGAACACGAACACCCTGCTCGGCACCTACAGCGGCGCCATCGGCGTGAAGACCGGCTCCGGCCCTGAGGCCAAGTACTGCCTGGTCTTCGCCGCCACCCGCAACGGCAAGACGGTCATCGGCACGGTCCTGGCGTCGACTTCGGCGACCCAGCGTGCGACGGATGCGAAGAAGCTCATGGATTACGGGTTCAAGAAGTAGGGCGGCAGTAGGACGGCAGGGAGGGGAGTTGGACGGAGGGCAGAAGCTGTCCCGTCCAACTCCCCTCCCTCTCTCACAAACGCGAACGGCTACGACCACTGACCTTGGAACCAATCATCCAGCCAGTGCTCTGACCGGGAAGGTTCGCCTGGGCGACAGCTTCGCCTCGATAGTCTGCACGGCATGATCGACTCATACGCGAGCGCCGACGATGCTGCAGTCGCGACAGCCGGGGCGCGGGCTGGCGCGGACGTGGTCCGCAGCATGTACGGCCAGCGGCTCAACCGCATCGACAAGGGTGCCGGGGACTTTGCCACCGCCGCCGATGTGGAGGCCGAGCAGACGATCCTCGGCGTCATCCGTGCCGCCCGGCCCGATGACGCGGTGCTCGGCGAGGAAGGCGGGCAGCAGGGCGCCGCCGACGCTGTGCGCCAGTGGCTGGTGGACCCCTTGTGCGGCACGCTGAACTACGCCGTCGGCAACATGCTGGTGGCCGTCAACGTGGCGCTGCGCGATGGGGCAGCAGCGGTGGCCGACCCGTTCGGCGGCGAGGTCTTTTTCACCGACGGGGAGACGGCCTGGGTGCGGCACGACGGGGCCGACGACGCACTGCTGACGCCCACGTCGGCCACCCGATTGGTGGACGTCAACCTGGATCCGCCGTTCCCTAACGCGCCGGGATTCCGGGCCGTGGATCTGCTGGCCCACCCTGAGTTCGTCGAGCGTTTCCGGCCGCGCGTCGTGTCCACGACGCTGGCGCTGGCCTGGGTGGCTGCCGGCAGGCGCGCCGCTTATGTCACCGATGGCGGCGACCTCTCCGGGAGCTTGCATTTCGCGGCCGGTATCGCTTTGTGCCGGGCTGCCGGCTGTGTTGTCACCGGGATCGACGGTGTCCCGATCGGCGAGGCGAGTCGTGGGCTTGTGGTCGCCGCCGACGAGGAGACCCACGGGCTGCTGATGTCGATGATCCGCAGCCGAAGCTAGTTGCGAATCCGGGCACGTTCACGGCGGGGCGGGCGGCCCGGAACCCGCAGGTGGAGACCTCGCTGACCGGCAACGCGCTGCGTGTCGCCGTCACCGACGCGAAGGGCGAGCGTCTGCCGGAGCCCCCTGCGGCGGACGACGGCGACCAGTTCGGGCGCGGGCTGCTCATCGTCCGTACAGTCGCCGCGCGCTGGGCCGTGGAGAAGCTCACGGTGGGCAAGACAGTGTGGGCGGAGCTGGATATTCCGGGAGCACAGGATGCGTAGGCGGCTCGGCCGTGTGCGAGGGTGCCGCAGCGGTACCTTGGCGCCACGGCGAAAGGGGATGCAGATGGCAGCCCCAGCCGAGTGGCAGGTCGCGGTGGCAGAGGCCCGTGAAGCGAGCGGGTTCACGGGCGAGGTCGTCCAACGCACTGTCGACGGCATCGGAGCAGCCCTGCGCCTCGATCACCGGGCCGACTTCTCCACGGAGCTGGGCACCTTGACCGACTCCGCCCGCTTCGACGCGTTCCTCAACCACTGGTGGCCCCAGGCACTCGCCGACGCGGCCCAGCGCCGAGGCCACGGTACTTCGCACAGGTCACCCATCGGGGATCGGCACCCGGGCGGGCAGCAGCCCGGCCGACCGCACAGCGGCCCAGAATTCCCTTTGGATGGGGAACGCGAGCATGCGGGCGGTCGCGTCCACCTCTTCCGGAGTCCGAGCGCCGACCACAACGCTCGTCACCGCGGGGTGCCCGAAGGGGAACTGGACGGCCGCCGCTGTCGGGGGCACAGTGAAACTTCGGCAGATCGCGTGCCACGCGGCGACCCGCCGGGCCAGTTCGCCCGGGACCCTGGTGTAGCCGTGCGGCGCGCCGGGGCGGGGGTCGGCGAGCAGTCCGGACTGGTAGACCCCTGCGACCATGACGGCCACGCCCCGAGACGCGCACAGCGGTAGCACCGCGTCGAGGCCCGACTGGTCGAGAAGGTTGTACCGTCCCGCGAGCATGACACAGTCGGGACCGGGGTCGTCCACCTCCTTGAGGTAACGGGCCGCCACCGGAGCATGGTTGACGCCGATCGACACCGCGCCGATCACGCCCCGGCGGCGCAGTTCGGCCAGCGCTCGATAGGCGTCCGACACGGCCATGGCGAAATCCTCGTCCGGGTCGTGCACATGGAGGACATCGATCCGGTCGAGCCCGAGACGCTCCAGACTGTCCTCGACCGAGCGCATGACCCCGGCGTAGGAGAAGTCGCGCCGGGGCCCGACACCGGGCGGCGGGTCTGCCCAGATGGGCTGGGTGTCACGGCCCCCGGGCTCGATCAGGCGGCCCACCTTGGTGCACAGCGTGTACTGCGCACGGGGACGGCTGCCGAGGGCTGCCCCCGCACGGCGCTCCGACCGGCCATAGCCATAGACGGGTGCCGTGTCGAAGAGCCTGACGCCGACATCCCAGGCACGGTCGATGGTGTGCGCTGCGTCGTCGTCAGAGACAGGAGTGAACAGTCCTCCGAGAGAGGCAAGTCCCAGACCGAGGCGGGTGATCCGCAGGGCTGTGCGGCCCAACGGCACCGACTCGTCCGCTCGCATCCGCAGTTCCCTCCCGGCAGAGCTTCCACCATAGTTGTCATGCAAATACGACTCCTATCGTGCTCAGTCTCAACGGAGTCAGCGGGCCGGACGGCCCGCCGCCGCTACCGGGCGGGCCGGGGTTTCGGGGCTGTAGACCAGAGGCGGTCTCGTCCGCCGCCTTGGCCGTATTCCGGTGTGCGCGGCGGCCGTTCCTTGTGGGTCAAACGACCGGCACACTCAGCGACCGAGCCGGACTACCGTGCCCGTCGTACGGGGCTGACACCGGCCATGGCGGTCGCGTGAAGCGGCGCGGCCTTGAGGCGGTGCACCGCTGACAAAGTTCCCTGCACGGACGACAAAGTCCGAAGCCCACGACAACCCTAAGGTCCATCGGAGAGGCCGTCACTGAGACGACATCACCGACCGGAGGGATTGCATCGTGCAGCGAGTATCAACGACGCTCCGCATGCGGATCGGAGTGTTGGGAGCTTTGGCTCTCCTCTTCGCCGCCGGCCTGACGGCCAGCCCGATGATGACTGCGCCGGCCCACGCCGCCTACGGTCCGTGCAACACGACGGTGAAGCGCACCGATGGGTTGGGCAGTGGCGGCAACCCGGGCAATCACTACAAAATCCCCGCGCGCACCGGTAACGGTCTGAGCTGTTACATGGAATATCAGACGGGCAGCACACTCGCCGTGATGGCGCTACAGAGAGCCATCACTGACTGCTATCCCGGTACCTATGCCGCCAATCGGATCAACGCCACCGGAGGGGTGGACGGGAGCTACGGCACCGGCACGGTGGATGCCGTTCGGTGGCTCCAAGCCAACCGCCTCGGCGTGAGCGCCGACGGCGACTACGGGCCGGCAACCCGTGAACAGATGCAGTGGCCGCTGTTTACCGAGGGCGGTCGCTTTATCGCCTGCCTCAACCCCCCTTTCTAGTCAACACAACGTCTGTCGACGCCGACCTCTGTGCCTGAGGGCGGCGTCGACGTCTGCCTTGCAGGCCAATACCGTAGGCACTGGCACACGTAACGGACCTGCCAGTTGGTGTCGGTCTGGAACTGGACGGTGAGCAACGCGGGGCCGCCGATGCGGCGAAGCACCTCGTCACTGTGGTCGCAATGTTCGGGGGCGAGCCTGATCGTGGCCGGCAACCGGGCGACGCGGTCACGAACAGATCCTTGAGGTACCACTCGCCACGGCGAGCGCGTTCAAAGGCCGTGGCCGCCTCGTCAGCACGGCCGAGGCGTTCCAGCGCCACCCCTGTGTCGTTCCACAGCCGGGGGAGAGATTCCCGAGACCGTAATCAGAGCTTACGGTCTCAGCGTTTTCGCAGGCAGAGAGGGCGCCGCAATTCAAGCTTGCGGCGCCCTCTCTGCGTTGAACCTTCCGGCCGACGGCCCTCAGGCCCAGGTAATCAACCTCTTCGGCTGTTCCAGGATCGCCGCCACATCCGCCAGCACCTTGGAGCCCAGCTCGCCGTCCACCAGCCGGTGGTCGAAGCTCAGTGCCAGCGTCGTGACCTGGCGGGGCTTGACCTTGCCCTTGTGGACCCACGGTTGGAGCTTGATCGCGCCGACGGCGAGGATCGCGGACTCGCCGGGGTTGAGGATCGGCGTGCCCGTGTCGATGCCGAAGACGCCTACGTTCGTGATCGTGATCGTGCCGCCCTGCATGGCCGCCGGAGACGTCTTGCCCTCGCGGGCCGTCGACACCAACTCGCCGAGTGCCTGGGCCAGCTCGGGGAGGGTCTTGGTGTGGGCGTCCTTGATGTTCGGGACGATCAGGCCGCGGGGGGTGGCCGCCGCGATGCCCAGGTTCACGTAGTGCTTGAGGACGATCTCCTGGGCGGCCTCGTCCCAGGACGCGTTCACCTCCGGGTTCCGCTTGATCGCCACCAGTAGCGCCTTGGCGATGAGCAGGAGGGGATTCACGCGCAGGCCCGCGAGGTCCTTGTCCTGCTTGAGCTCCTCGACGAGCTTCATCGTGCGGGTCACGTCGACCGTCACGAACTCGGTGACATGCGGCGCCGTGAAGGCCGAGTCCACCATCGCGGCCGCCGTGGCCTTGCGGACGCCCTTGATGGGGATACGGGTCTCGCGGGCGCCGTCGTACGACACCGCCGCCGGTGCCGAAGGAGCGGCAACGGGCGTCTCCACCGGCTCGGGCGCCGGGGGCGCCGCCGCCGCGTGCACGTCCTCGCGCGTGATGATCCCGTCCGGCCCGGACGGGGTGACCGTCGCCAGGTCCACGCCCAGGTCCTTGGCCAGCTTGCGCACCGGCGGCTTCGCCAGCGGACGGCCGGCCGGAGCCGGACCGGTCACCGCGGCCGGGTCGGCCACCGCAGCCGGACCGGCCACCGGAGTGGTGTGCCCGTTCAGCTCGCTCTGGACCGCGGCCGCCGCCTCGGGCTGCTGGGCCTGCTGCGCCTGCTGGGTCGGAACCCCCTTACGGGGACGCCGCTTCGTCGACGCCTCGGCGACGCCGTATCCGACGAGGACCGGCTTGCGGCCCTCGGGCTTGGGCTCCTCCTCGCGCGAGGAGGGAGCCGGGGCCGGGGCCTGGGCCTGGGCCTGGGCAGGCGTACCGGGCTCCGCGACCGGAGCGGCCCCACCGGCCTGAGCAGCCCCGCCTGTCCCCGCCTCGTCGACCGTGATGATCGGCGTCCCCACGTCGACGGTCGTCCCCTCGGGGAACCGGAGCTCGCGTACCACCCCGTTGTACGGAATCGGCAGCTCGACGGCGGCCTTGGCCGTCTCGACCTCGCAGACCACCTGGCCGTCGGTGACGGAGTCACCGGCCTTGACGTACCACTTGAGGATCTCCGCCTCGGTGAGGCCCTCGCCCACGTCGGGCATCTTGAACTCGCGGACGCCGGAGGCAGTCTCAGTCATCGTCGTCACGACCCTCTCCTCAGTACGCCAGCGAGCGGTCGACGGCATCGAGTACCCGGTCAAGACCCGGCAGGTACTCGTCCTCCAGGCGCGCCGGCGGATACGGGGCGTGGTAGCCGCCGACCCTCAGGACGGGCGCCTCCAGGTGGTAGAAGCACCGCTCCGTGATGCGGGCGGCGATCTCTGCGCCGGAGCCGAAGAACACCGGGGCCTCGTGGACCACGACCAGGCGGCCGGTCTTCTCGACCGAGGCCTGGACGGTGTCGAAGTCGAGGGGCGAGACCGAGCGCAGGTCCAGGACCTCGAGGGACTTGCCCTCCTCCTGGGCGGCAGCCGCGACCTCCTGGCAGACCTTCACCATCGGCCCGTACGCGGCGAGCGTCAGATCGCTGCCGTCTCGCACCACACGGGCCTTGTGCAGCGGCCCGGGGATCGCCTCGGCGTCGACCTCGGCCTTGTCCCAGTACCGCCGCTTGGGCTCGAAGAAGATCACCGGGTCGTCGCTGTGGATGGCCTGCTGCATCATCCAGTAGGCGTCGTTCGCGTTCGACGGCGAGACCACCTTCAGGCCCGCGACATGCGCGAACAGCGCCTCCGGGGACTCGGAGTGGTGCTCGACGGCGCCGATTCCGCCGCCGTACGGGATGCGGATGACGACCGGCAGCTTGATCTTGCCGAGCGCCCGCGCGTGCATCTTCGCGAGCTGCGTGACGATCTGGTCGTACGCGGGGAAGACGAAGCCGTCGAACTGGATCTCCACCACCGGGCGGTAGCCGCGCAGTGCCAGGCCGATCGCCGTGCCGACGATGCCCGACTCGGCGAGCGGGGTGTCGATGACCCGGTCCTCGCCGAAGTCCTTCTGCAGCCCGTCGGTGACGCGGAAGACACCGCCGAGCTTGCCGACGTCCTCGCCCATGATCAGGACCTTGGGGTCGGCGTCGAGTGCCGTGCGCAGCGACTCGTTGATCGCCTTGGCCAGCGCCATCTTTTCTGCTGCCATCGCTACTCGCCCTCCCCTTCCTCAGCGAACGACGCCTGGTAGGCGGCGAACTGGGCCCGCTCCTCGTCGACGAGCGCGTGCCCGTCCGCGTACACGTTGTCGAAGATGGCGAAGTGGTCCGGGTCCGGCATGGCACGCACCACTTCGCGCACTCGCTTTCCCAACGCCTCGCTCTCGGCTTCGAGTTCCGCGAAAAATCCCTCATCCGTGTCAGTTTCGGACGTCAGATAGCTGCGCAGGCGCTGGATCGGGTCCTTCGCCTCCCAGGAAATCCGCTCGTCGTCGTGCCGGTAGCGGCTCGGGTCGTCGGAGGTGGTGTGCGCGCCCATGCGGTACGTGTACGCCTCGACGAGGGTGGGTCCCTCGCCCCGGCGGGCCCGCTCCAGGGCCCACTTGGTGACGGCCAGGCACGCCAGTACGTCGTTGCCGTCGACGCGGACGCCCGGGAAGCCGTAGCCCTGTGCCCGCTGGTAGAGCGGGACGCGGGTCTGCTTCTCGGTGGGCTCGGAGATGGCCCACTGGTTGTTCTGGCAGAAGAACACGACGGGTGCGTTGTAGACCGCGGAGAAGGTGAACGATTCGGCAACGTCGCCCTGGCTGGAGGCGCCGTCCCCGAAGTACGCGATCACGGCCGAGTCGGCGCCGTCCTTGGCCACGCCCATCGCGTAGCCGGTGGCGTGCAGGGTCTGCGAGCCGATGACGATCGTGTAGAGGTGGAAATTGTTGCTGTTGGGGTCCCAGCCGCCGTTGTTCACGCCGCGGAACATGCCGAGCAGGTTCGTCGGGTCGACCCCGCGGCACCAGGCGACGCCGTGCTCGCGGTAGGTCGGGAAGACGTAGTCGTCCTCGCGGGTGGCCCGCCCGGAGCCGATCTGGGCGGCTTCCTGGCCGAGCAGCGAGGCCCACAGGCCCAGCTCGCCCTGGCGCTGCAGCGAGGTGGCTTCGGCGTCGAAGCGGCGGGTGAGCACCATGTCGCGGTACAGACCGCGCAGCTCTTCGGGGGTGATGTCGGCGACGTACGGGTCGTACTCGGCGTGCTTGACGCGTTTGCCCTCCGGCGTCAGCAGTTGCACGAGTTCGGTGGTCTGGCCCGGTGACTTCTTGGCGCTGGTGCGCTTCGTACCGGCGCTGCGTCGCGGCTTGCGCGCGGCAGTGCTCTCCACGGTCACGTGTGCTCCTCCGTCGGTCCGGCCCCCCGGGGTTGCCGGGTGACCAGTGCGGCTCGCCTGTTCCAGTACCCGTGCACGGGGTTGGTGCCCTCGGCCGGGAACAGGCGTGACAGGTGCCCCGGCGAGCGCCCTGCAACTAGCACGTTACCCAGTGCCCCACATCTGTGGGAAACCCCTCCTGACCTGCGATTTTGCTTGGATATCCAAGTAGTTTTTAGTCGGATTTCCTAACAGATCGCTCAGGTCGGGAACAGCCGCTGGTCACAGCCTTGCAGGGGGCCGGAACACGGGCACGTTATCCCGGTCACCCCGGGGACGGGAAGAGCTCGCCGTGTGTGGAAGAGGTGATCGCACGTGGGGCCGATCGGGTGTGCAACCAAGAACCACATGGGCACCCTCTGTGACAAACGCAAGGTCAAAGGCGTCTCCAGTGCCCTAACATCTGGCGCGTGCCGCGCTCATCTGTACCTTCCGCTCCCTCCCCCGCGCCCCCTCTCGGCGCCCTGCTGCGGTGTTACGCCGCCGGGGCTCCCCTGGCCTGCGAACCCGTCGACCAGGGGCTGCTCAATCGCGGCTACCGGCTCGCCACGACCCGCGGCCGGTACTTCCTCAAGCACCACTTCGATCCCGAGACCGCCGATCCGGCCGCGATCGCCCGCCAGCACCACGCGACCCGGCGCCTGGCCGACCTCGGCGTCCCGGTGGCCCCGCCGCTGGCCGGCACCGACGGCCGTACGGTCGCCGTCATCGGCGGCCACGCCTACGCGCTGCACCCCTGGATCGACGGACGCCATCGCGGTGGCGCCCAGCTGACCACGGAGCAGTGCCGGCGCCTAGGGGCGCTCCTGGGCGTCGTACACGCGTCCCTGGAGCACGTGATGCCACCGCGCCGGTCCGAGGCACGGGCGGAGAGCGCCGATCCGGCCGACACCTTCGCGCTCATCGACGACCTGCTCGCCCGGGTGCGGCGCCACCGCCCGCCGGACGCCTTCGACGAGCTGGCCCGCCACCGGCTCCTGGAACGGCGTGCCCTCCTGGAGCGACACGCGGACCGGCGGCCTCCGCAGGGCGGCTCGGTCGGCTGGGTGCACGGGGACTTCCATCCCTTCAACGTGCTCTACAAGGGGGACGCTCCCGCCGCGATCGTCGACTGGGACCGCCTCGGTGTCCAGCCGCGTGCGGAGGAGGCCGTACGCGCCGCGGTGATCTTCTTCGTACGTCCCGCCGGCACGCTCGACCTGACGAAAGTGCGGGCCTACGCGCGCGCGTACCGGCGCTCCGCGCATGCCACCCCGGCCGAACTCGCGGCCGCCGTGCACCGCGTGTGGTGGGAGCGGCTCAACGACTTCTGGATACTGCGCTGGCACTACGAGCGCGGAGACACCCGCGCGGACCCGCAGTTCCCGGCGGTTTCCGCGCTGGCGGTGTGGTGGACCCGGGAGTACGGCTCGGTGTGCGAGGCGTTCGTGGGATGAGGCTTTGTGCGCGCAAGCCCTGTCCACGAGCCCTGTGCACAAGGCGGCTCCCGTCCACCGGCCGGCGAACGGCACGCGCGCGTGGAGCCCGTTTTCGGGTCGCACGCGCGCGTGTGAGGGTGTTTCGGCGTCAGTTCTCGCCGCCGCCTGCGCCGTTCGACTCCGTCGGCACCACGTCGCTCGACTCCACGCCGCTCGGCTCCGAATTGCTCGGCTCCGGGTCCGTAGGCTGCGACTGCGAGGCCGTCGGCTTGTCCGTCGGCTCGTCCGACGGCTTGGACGGCTGCCCGCTCGGCTCATTGGTGAGGCTCGGCGACGGCGTGTACGACGGCGTGTAGTCCGGGTTCTCACCCGTCCCGGCGTCGTCGCTCTGCGTGGCCTCGTCCGTCGGCTCGTCCGTGGCGCTCTCGCTCGGCGTCGTGTCCTTGTCGGTCTGCGAGGTCGTCGGCGTCTCCTTGGTGCCGCCGCCCCCGCCGCCGCCGCCGTCACCGCCCTGCAGGGCCAGCGCGACGCCCGCCGCGATGGCGATCACCGCGAATACGGCGAGGATCCACAGCTTGCCGCGGCCACTGCCCCGGTTGCCGTTGCCGTCGAAGCCTCCGTCGTCCCCGCCTCCGCCGCGGCTCGGCGGCAGGATCGGCGACGGGATCTGCGAGGTGCCGGAGTCGCTGGGGTGCGGCATCACGTTCGTGCCCGCCATGCCCATCGCCGGCGTGTGCCCGCCCTCGTGCATGTCCACGGGGCCGGTGTTCCAGGTGCCGGTGTGGCCGCCCTGGTCGTACAGCATCTGCAGCGCGTACTGGACGAGCCCGCGCATCTCCTCCGCGGTCTGGAACCGGTCGTCCGGCTCCTTCGCGAGCGAGCGCATGACCAGGCCGTCCAGCTCCGGCGGCGCCACGTCCGAGGCCTCGGACGGGGGGACCGGGATGTCCTGAACGTGCTGGTAGACCACCGACAACGGGGTCTCACCCGTGAACGGCGGCCGCAGCGCGAGGAGTTCGTACAGCAGACAGCCCGTCGCGTACAGGTCGCTGCGGTGGTCGACCGCCTTTCCGAGCGCCTGCTCGGGCGAGAGGTACTGGGGCGTGCCCATGACCATGCCGGTCTGGGTCATCGTCGACTGCGCGCCGTGCAGGGCGCGCGCGATGCCGAAGTCCATCACCTTCACCGCACCGGTGTTGGTGATGATCACGTTCGCGGGCTTGATGTCGCGGTGCACGATGCCGTGCTGGTGCGAGTACGCGAGCGCCTCCAGCACACCGGAGACGATGATCAGCGCCTGCTCGGGCCCGGGGGCCTCGGCGTTGAGCAGCAGATCGCGGATGGTGCGGCCCTCGACGAGCTCCATGACGATGTACGGCACGGTGTTGCCGCCGATCACGTCCTCGCCGGAGTCGTAGACCGCCACCACCGCGTGGTGGTTGAGGCCCGCGACCGACTGGGCCTCGCGCGTGAAGCGGGCCTTGGAGACGGGGTCCTCGGCCAGGTCGGAGCGGAGCAGCTTGACCGCGACCGTACGTCCCAGACGTACGTCTTCGGCCGCGAACACCTCGGCCATGCCGCCCCGGCCGAGTCTGCTGGTCAGCCGATACCGGCCGTCCCCGACCAGCCCGCCGTTGCCCCACAATTCCGGCGCATCTGACATACCGCCGCCAGTCGCCTCGGGGTCGGACGGGCCCTGAGCGCGCTGCTGCTGTGCCATCAGTCCTCGCCGTCGTTTCAGCCCGCGTCCGCGCGGTGGTTGTTACGGTCTCCGTCGGGCCACGCTACAGCCTCCACGTGAGGTGCCGGTCCGAGATGGACGGGCCATGAAACCCGTAGCAGGTCTCCGGGTGCAAATTCTGTGTACCGGCCGCACGTCACCTGTAACGCTTCCGCGACTCTTCTTTCGCGTACGGTCACGGATCGGGCACCGAGCTTGACGTGTCAGTGCCCTCCGGCAGACTTGGCCGGGAATAGGTCAAAGGATCACCGACCGCGGGAGCACGCCAGCAGCTTTCGCCCGCGACGGCGCATGCTGATGGGGGACGCAGAACATGAGCCAGGACGGCGCACAGGGCCGGTACGCGGGGCGTGCGGTCGCCGGCGGCCGCTATCAACTCCGCGATCTGCTCGGCGAGGGCGGCATGGCCTCGGTGCATCTCGCGTACGACTCGGTGCTGGACCGGCAAGTCGCGATCAAGACATTGCACACCGAGCTGGGGCGGGAGCAGGCCTTCCGCGAGCGCTTCCGCCGCGAGGCCCAGGCAGTGGCCAAACTCACGCACACGAACATCGTCTCGGTCTTCGACACCGGCGAGGACGACCTTGACGGTGCGACCACTCCGTACATCGTCATGGAGTACATCGAGGGCAAGCCGCTCGGCTCGGTCCTCGACGCGGACATCGCACAGTACGGCGCGATGCCGGCCGACAAGGCTCTGAAGATCACCGCGGACGTGCTGGCGGCGCTGGAGATCAGCCACGAGATGGGCCTGGTCCACCGGGACATCAAGCCGGGCAACGTGATGATGACGAAGCGGAACGTCGTCAAGGTGATGGACTTCGGCATCGCCCGCGCCATGCAGTCCGGCGTCACGTCCATGACCCAGACCGGCATGGTGGTCGGTACGCCGCAGTACCTCTCCCCGGAGCAGGCGCTCGGCCGTGGCGTGGACGCGCGCTCCGACCTGTACTCCGTCGGCATCATGCTCTTCCAACTGATCACCGGACGGCTGCCGTTCGACGCGGACTCGCCTCTGGCGATCGCGTATGCGCACGTCCAGGAGGAGCCCGTCGCGCCCTCCTCGATCAACCGCTCGCTGCCGCCGGCCATGGACTCCCTGGTCGCCCGCGCGCTGAAGAAGAACCCGAACGAGCGCTTCCCGAGTGCCGAGTCGATGCGCGACGAGTGCCACCGCGTGGCCCAGTCGCTCCACACGGCCGCGCCGAGCATCGTCCCGGGCGTGCAGACGTCGAGCGGCGCCGGGGTCGGCTCCGCGGTGTTCCCGCCGATCGGCCAGTCGGCCCCGGCCCCGGGTCCGGCGGGCAACGTACAGACGCCGTACACGCCCGGTCCGTACGGCCCGCCGACCCCCTCGCCCGCGCCGCAGTCCCCGGCGTACGGCTATCCGCAGCAGGGCGGCTACCAGACGCCGCCGCAGACCGCCGCGTACTCCCCGCAGCAGGGCCTGTCGACCCCGCCGCCGTACGCGATCTCCCCGCAGCACTCGACGCCTGCCTCCGGCGGCGGTGGCCGCAAGAGCAACCTGCCGGTGATCATCGGTGCGAGCCTCGTCGCGCTCGCCGCCGTCGTCGGCCTGATCCTGGCGCTGAACCTCGGTGGCGGCGGCGAAGAGGAGGGCGGGGGCGGCGGCGAGGTCGACGCGTCGGCCTCGGTGACGAAGGAGGCCGGGTACAAGGGTCCGGACCCCTCGAAGACGATCGAGGCGACGGAGTGCACCGAGCCGGAGGAGTCGTACAACGACCCCGAGAAGATCAAGATGCCCGACTT
Organism: Streptomyces scabichelini; assembly: GCF_011045015.1. GTDB lineage: Bacteria > Actinomycetota > Actinomycetes > Streptomycetales > Streptomycetaceae > Streptomyces > Streptomyces scabichelini. Next base: position 26,716 of record NZ_JAAKZY010000085.1, read on the forward strand.
CACCTACAAGAACATCGACTCGGTGAAGAAGTGCCTGCAGCAGGCGGGCTGGCAGTTCGAAGAGAAGCCCGTCGAGGAGAACACCTACGGCGACGGCACGATCATGAACCAGTTCCCGGCGGCCGACACGGACGTCGACCCGAAGGAAATGCCCAAGATCCAGCTCGGGGTCTCGTCCGGCAACCCCGCCTGATCCTCATCCTCCGGACGCGCGATACGCGATACGCGAAGGGGCCCGGCATCCGTGCCGGGCCCCTTTCGTCTGCGCGCTGTGCCCTACAGGTACGGCCCGCCCGAGCGGCCGCCCGGGTGGTGTTCGTCGTCGCCTTCGCCGCCGACGCCCGGCGGCAGGGCGCGGCGCATCTGCTCCAGCTGGGCCCGGGCCGCCATCTGCTGGGCGAACAGGGTCGTCTGGATCCCGTGGAAGAGGCCCTCCAGCCAGCCCACCAACTGGGCCTGCGCGATGCGCAGCTCGGCGTCGGAGGGGACCGCCTGTTCCGTGAACGGCAGGGACAGCCGCTCCAGTTCCTCGACGAGATCGGGAGCGAGACCGTCCTCCAGCTCCTTCACCGAGCTGGCGTGGATCTCCTTGAGGCGGACCCGGCTCGCCTCGTCCAGAGGTGCCGCGCGCACCTCCTCCAACAACTGCTTGATCATGCTTCCGATCCGCATGACCTTGGCGGGCTGCTCCACCATCTCCGTCACCGGGACTTCGCGGGAGTCGTCGTCTCCTCCGCCGCCGAGAGCCATCCCGTCCTGGCCCACGACCAGGATCTGGGGATTCTCCGGCGACCTTTCGTTCCTCGGCATCTCCATGCCGCCATTCTCTCGCACCCGTACACCTCACCACCTTGGTGCCCCCTCAAGTAAGTGATCCACCGTGTACGGAGTCGGTGTTCGCGTCGGGCGGACGGCAGGGGTTCGCTTCAGGCAGGCGGTTGTTGGGCCTGTGGGCGCCAAGAGTGTCACCGAACGTGACCGAGATGCCGGAATGCGTGGCCCGTGTGACGCTGGTGGGGTCGATCTTGCCGCCCGAGCTTCGGGAGGGGGTCATCGACGTGACTCCGTGGCTTCGCACGCTGAGTTCAGCCGGCCTGCTGCTCGTCCTGGCGGCAGCCCCCGCCCATGCCTCGTACACCTCGCCCACCGCTTCGTACGCCCCGTCCGTCGCCCCGTCCACCCCTTCTGCCTCGTCATACGCCGTCGAGCCCGTCCCCGCCGAGTCGCGCGTCGGCAACCGCGTCGGCAACCGCGCCGGCAGCCGCGCGGGTGAGGGGCGGGAGAGGCCGGGGCGGGAGGCGGCGCCGGAGGACGACGCCGCCGCGGCACGCCCGGAGGTCGACCCCGGCGTCCCGGAGGTGCCAGAGGTGCCGGATGTCCCGGTCAGCCCGGAGACCACCAGCGGCTCCGACATGGATCCCGAGCCGTCACCGCACGCCGCGCCGCCGGCCCCCACGGAACCCGTGCTGCGCATCCTTCCCCTGGGCAGCGGCCTGGTCCTCATGGGGCTCGGCCTGGGACTCGCGTTCCTGGCCCTGCGCGTACGGCGCGGCTGAGACGCCGTACGTGAGCGTCGCTGTGGGCGGTGCCGAGTGGGCCTTGCGGGAGCCTGCCGTGGGACTTGGGACTTGGGACTTACGGGAGGGTCAGCAGCACTTTCCCGATGTTCTCGCTCTCCTCCAGCACACGGTGCGCCTCGGCCGCCTCGCTCATCGGCAGCTCACGGTCGACGACCGGGCGTACATGACCGCCGGCGATCAGCGGCCAGACGTGCTCGCGTACGGCCGCGACGATCGCCGCCTTCTCGGCGACGGGGCGGCCACGCAGCGAGGTCGCGGTGACGGCGGCCCGCTTGTTGAGGAGCGTGGCGATGTTCAGCTCGCCCTTGACGCCCCCCTGCATGCCGATGATCGCGAGGCGGCCGTTGGTCGCGAGGGCCTTGATGTTCCGGTCCAGGTACTTGGCGCCCATGATGTCGAGGATGACGTCCGCGCCCGCGCCGTCCGTGGCGGTCTTGATCTCCTCGACGAAGTCCTGCTCGCGGTAGTCGATGAGGACGTCCGCGCCGAGCTGCGCGCAGTACGCCAGCTTCTCCTTGCTGCCCGCCGTGACGGCGACCTTCGCGCCGACCGCCTTCGCCAGCTGGATCGCCATGGTGCCGATGCCGCTCGCGCCGCCGTGCACAAGGAGGGTCTCGCCGGGGCGGAGATGGGCGATCATGAAGACGTTGGACCAGACGGTGCAGGTCACCTCGGGCAGCGCGGCAGCCTGGCGGAGCTCAATGCCTGTGGGCACGGGCAGCAGTTGTCCCGCCGGTACGGCGACCTTCTCGGCGTACCCGCCGCCCGCGAGCAGCGCGCACACCTCGTCGCCGACGGCCCACCCCGAGACACCGGGGCCGAGCGCGGCGATCCGTCCGGAGCATTCGAGTCCCGGGTACGGGGATGTGCCGGGCGGCGGGTCGTAGAACCCCTGCCGCTGGAGCAGATCGGCGCGGTTGACCGCCCCGGCCACCACCTCGACCAGCACTTCGCCCTCTGCGGGCTCCGGATCCGGGACCTCGTCCCACACCAGTGCCTCGGGTCCACCAGGTTCAGGAATCGTGATCGCACGCATGCGGCGAGGCTACTCCCGGGGGTTCGCCAGGCCGATGGCTGGTCCTGCCGGTGACTAGTCCTTGGGCAGCCGCCGGGTGTCGGGTGCGATCTGCGTATGCGGCGTGGCCCGCACGATGGTGATCAGGCGGTCCGTCAACTGGAGCTTTCCGACGGCCGGTTCGTCGTATCCGAGCACCCGGTGCCCTCGTACGACGCTCACCACCAGGTCGTCCACCTCCCGAGGCCCGAGCCCCACTTCGGCCTTGACGACCGGGCGTTCGACGATGTCGAGGCCGCTGCCCTGCTGGATGAGGTCCTCGAGGACCATGCCCGCGCTGGGGCTGAGCACGGAGAGCCCGAGCAGCCGTCCGGCCGCGCTCGCGCTGGTGATGACGACGTCGGCGCCGGACTGGCGCAGCAGCGGCGCGTTCTCCTCCTCGCGGACCGCGGCCACGATCTTCGCCCCGCGATTGAGTTGCCGGGCCGTCAGCGCGACGAGCACGGCGGTGTCGTCGCGCTGGGTCGCGATGATGATCTGCCGTGCCTTCTGCAGCTCGGCCCGCAGGAGTACGTCGCTGCGCGTGGCGTCGCCGACCACGCCCGCGTACCCGTCCGCCGTCGCCGCGTCGATCACCTTCGAGCTGGGGTCGACGACCACGACCTGTTCCTTCTTCAGCCCGGTCGCGCACACGGTCTGGATCGCCGAGCGGCCTTTCGTGCCGAACCCGATGACAACGGTGTGCTCCCTCAAGGCGGTCCTCCAGCGGTTCAGTCGCCACTCCTCCCGGGTGCGTTCGGTGAGGACCTCGAGAGTGGTGCCGACCAGGATGATCAGGAAAAGCACGCGCAGTGGCGTGATCACGAAGATATTGGTGAACCGGGCGGCGTCGCTGACCGGGGTGATGTCGCCGTACCCGGTGGTGGAGAGGGTGACGGTCGCGTAGTAGAAGGCGTCGAGCAGGTCGACCGAGCCGTCGGAGTTGTCGTTGTAGCCGTCGCGGTCGAGGTAGACGATGAAGGCGGTGCCGACGAGCAGCAGCAGCGCCATCGCGACCCGTTTGGTGACCTGCCGTATCGGGCGCTCCACCGTTCTGCGGGGAAGTGCCACCCGGTGGGTCACAAGACGTTCGTCTGCCTGGCGGGCGATGGCGTCATGGCCCGGAAGTTTCACGTGAAACACTCCCCGATCCGGTTCATGTGAGAGACCCCAACCCGGTCATGTGAGGCATGCCCCGATCCCGGCCGTCGTCCACGGCAGGTCGAGGATCTCCAGTTCCTGGCCGGAGCGTCCGCCGCCGGGCGGGACGACCGCGAGCGCGTCGGCGACAGCGATGCCGCGCAGCATGGCCGGGCCGTTGTAGTGCAGCGGCACGGCCCGGTCCTCGCGCAGCACGACGGGGATCAGCCGGGTGTCGTACGGATGCCCGTGCACCGCGTCCTTGAGGGGCAGCGTGTACGGCTCGGGGGCCGCGCGTCCCGCGAGCGTGCGCAGCAAGGGCTCGGCGAGCGTGAGCAGGCCGGAGACGGCGGCGAGGGGGTTGCCGGGCAGGCCCACGAGGTGCTGGTCCTTCTTGATGCGGGCCAGCAGCATGGGGTGGCCGGGGCGCGCCATGACGCCGTTGACCAGGAGCTGGGCTCCGATGCGGCGCAGGGTGGGGTGCACGTGGTCGACCGGGCCCGCGGCGGTGCCGCCGGTGGTGACGATGAGGTCGGCGTCGGAGTTCTGCAGAGCCTTGTGCAGGGCCTCGGCGTCGTCGCCGAGCCTGCGCACCGCGATGACGTTCGCACCGAATCCGTGGAGCCAGGGCGGCAGCATGGGGCCGAGCGCGTCCCGGATCAGGCCTTCGTGGGGCAGTCCCTCGGTGAGCAACTCGTCGCCCAGGACGAGGACTTCGGCGCGCGGGCGGGGAACGGCGGAGACGGTGTCGTATCCGGCGGCGGCGGCGAGTCCGAGCACGGCCGGGGTGACCAGCGTCCCGGGCGGCAGGAGGGTGTCGCCGGAGTGGCACTCCTGGCCGCGCGGGCGGATGTCCTGCCCGTGCACGACCTCCCGGGTCGCGTGCAGTCGCCCCTTGTCGTCGGTGCTTCCGTGCTCGCTGCGCAGGACGGCGGTGGCGTCCTGCGGGATGCGCGCGCCGGTCGCGATCCGGACCGCCTCGCCGTCGGTGAGCGGCTCCGGCTCGGCATGTCCCGCGAGCACCCCGTCCGCCCGGACGACCCACGGTCCCGGACCGGCGACCGCCCAGCCGTCCATCGCGGACGTGTCGAACGACGGGAGGTCGGTGAGGGCGGTGAGGGGGGCGGCGAGGACGAGGCCCAGCGCGGCGTCGAGGCGGACGGCGCCGAGGGCGGCCAGGGGGCGGGGAGCTCGCTCGGCGATGGCGCGGGCTTCTGGCCAGGGGGTGGCATCGCTGTGCCCCTGGGCAGCGCTGTCCTTGACCAAGGCGAGGGCCTCCTCGACGTCGAGGTCGACGTCCTCGTAGTGCCCGCGGGCGGTCATCCGGCTTCCGGGCGGGCGTCGGGCTCCGTGGCCCCGCCGCCGGACGAGGTCGCGGAGTCCGTGGCTGCCGTGCCCGGCCGGGCCGCGGTGGTGTCCTCCTCGGCCCAGCGCAGCGCTAGTGCCGTCGCCTTGCGGGCGGCCTCGGCCACCGCCTCGGGGCCCCCCTTGGCTTGAGCAGCCGCGTATCCGACGAGGAACGTCGTCAGCGGCGCCGCGGGCCGGGCCACACCGTGCGCGGCGTCGCGAGCGAGGTCGAGCAGGACGCCGGTGTCGACGTCGAGGTCGATGCCCAGCTCGTCCTTGACTGCGGAAATCCATTCATCCAACACGTGCCCATGCTCCCTGATACGTGCCCGGGCGGCAGCGATGTCGTCCCAGGTGTCGCAGTCGAAGGACGCGACGGGGTCGGCGATACGGGTGAGGTCGAGCGCACCGGTGAGCCGCCGCAGCGGCAGCCCGGCCAGAGAGCCGTGCTCGGCGCCGAGCGCCGCCAGCTCGCGACGCAGCGCCGAACTCCGGTACGCGGCCACGAGCGGCTGGTCGCGGCCGCCGGGGTCGGTGAGCAGCACGCCTTCGGTTTCGGTCGACCGAAGGGCCGTCAGCAGTCGCCGTACCGTCCCCTCGTCGAGGAACGGCAGATCGGCGGAGAGCACCACGACGTACTCCGCGGTGGTCCCTCGCAGCCCCGCGTCGAGCGCGGCCAGTGGGCCCGCGCCGGGCGGATCCTCGCGCGCCCACCGCACGGGGCGGGTGGTGGTCCTGCGGTCGGCCACGACCACGGTGGTGGCGGCACCGGAGCAGGCGGCCAGGACCCGGTCGAGCAGGGGGCGGCCGCCCACGCGCAGTCCGGGTTTGTCCGCCCCGCCCAGCCGCCGGGCGGCACCTCCGGCGAGCACGACGGCGTCGTGGACGTCGGCGTCGGGGTCGCCGGGGGGCTGGTACGCGGTCACTCTCCGAGTATGCGTGCCGCAGCGATCACAGGGAACGCAGGAGCACCGCCGGCTGTTCCACGCAGTCCGCCACATACCGCAGGAATCCGCCCGCCGTGCCGCCGTCGCACACCCGGTGGTCGAAAGTGAGCGAGAGCTGGACGACCTGCCGTACCGCCAGCTCGCCCTCGTGCACCCAGGGCTTGGGGACGATCCGGCCGACGCCGAGCATGGCCGTCTCGGGGTGGTTGATGATCGGCGTGGAGCCGTCGACGCCGAACACGCCGTAGTTGTTCAACGTGAAGGTCCCGCCGGTGAGTTCCCCGGGCGTGAGCGTTCCGGTCCGCGCCGCCTCGGTGAGCCGCGCGAACTCCGCGCTCAGCGACTCCGCGTCCCGCGTGTGCGCGTCCTTCACCACCGGCACGACGAGCCCCCGCTCGGTCTGTGCCGCGAACCCGAGGTGCACCTCGTCGAGCTGTACGACCTCCCGGGCGTCCATGTCGACCGTCGAGTTGAGCTCGGGGTGGCGGGCGAGCGCGGCGGTGCAGATACGGGCGAGCAGCGCGAGCAGGGAGATCTTCGGTCCCCCGGCCGCGTTCATCGCCACGCGCGCGTGCATGAGTTCCGTCGCGTCGGCGTCCACCCAGCAGGTCGCGTCGGGGATCTCGCGACGGCTGCGGGCCAGCTTGTCGGCGACGGCACCGCGTACGCCCCGCAGGGGGATGCGAGTGCCCGCGGCCGCGGGAACGCTCGGCGCGGACGCGGGTGCCTCGTGAACGGGCGCGGCAGGCACGCGCGCGTGAGGGGCGGCCGAGGACTCGGGCGCCCCTGGCACGTACGGCGCGGTATCAGTCTTCGGCGCCCGGCCGCGTGCGCCGGCGGCCCGCGCCGCGTACTCCACGTCCGCCCGCAGAATGAGTCCGTCGGGTCCGGATCCCGCCAACTCCCGCAGATCCAGGCCGTATTCCCGCGCCAGCCGGCGTACGAGCGGGGAGATCACGGGCACGGGGCCGTCGATGCGGCTTCCGTCCTCGGCACCTGGCCGGCTCTCGGCGGATGCGACGTCCTGCGCGAGGCGGCGGGCGGCAGTGTCGTGCGCCGCCGTTCCCACGGCAACGCCGCCCTCGTCGCGGTCGGCGGCCGATGTGTCCGCACCGCGACCGGCGGACGCGGCGTCCGCGCCGGCGGATCCCTCCGTGGGCTCACCCTGCGGTTGCCGCCCAGCAGCCGCGGGGCCTGCCGGCCGCACCCTGCCGCGCCGGGCGGGCGGCGTTCCCGTGCCGTAGCCCACCAGTACGTTGCCGGACCCTTCGTCCTCACCGCCGGCGGCGGACGCGCCCACCGCCACCGTCAACAGGGGTGCCCCGACGGGCAGTTCCGTCCCCTCCTCGCCGAAGCGGGCCGTGACCACGCCGCCGTACGGGCACGGCACGTCGACCAGTGCCTTGGCCGTCTCGACCTCGACGACCGGCTGGTCGACGGCGACGACGTCGCCGACCTCGACGAGCCAGCGGACGATCTCGGCCTCGGTCAGCCCTTCGCCGAGGTCGGGCAGCCTGAATTCGAGGACTTGGGGCATCAGTTCTCCGCCTCCCATTGCAGACGCGCCACCGCGTCCAGGATGCGGTCGACGCCGGGCAGATGGTGCCGCTCCAGCATCGGCGGCGGGTACGGGATGTCGAACCCCGCCACCCGCAGCACCGGCGCCTCCAGGTAGTGGAAGCACCGCTCGGTGACCCGCGCGGCGATCTCACCGCCCGGTCCGCCGAAGCTCCCGGACTCGTGCACCACGACGGCCCGCCCCGTGCGCCGCACGGACGCGGAGACCGTCTCGTCGTCGAACGGCACCAGGGAGCGCAGATCGACGACTTCGACATTCCAGCCCTCCGCCCGCGCCGCCTCGGCGGCCTCCAGACAGACGGGCAGGGACGGCCCGTACGTGATCAGCGTGGCGCTCCGGCCCGAGCGCCGCACCACCGCGCGGCCTATCGGTTCAACGGCCGGCGGCTCTTCGGGGTTCCAGGAATCCTTCGACCAGTACAGGCGCTTGGGTTCGAGGAAGACCACCGGGTCGTCGGAGGCGATGGCGGCGCGCAGCAGCCCGTACGCGTCGGCGACCGTCGCGGGCGTGACGACATGGAGCCCCGGAGTCGCCATGTAGTACGCCTCGGAGGAGTCGCTGTGGTGCTCGACGCCACCGATCCCTCCCCCGTAGGGGACACGGATCGTGATCGGCAGCGGCATCGCCCCGCGCGTGCGGTTGCGCATCCGCGACACATGCGAGATCAGCTGCTCGAAGGCCGGGTACGCGAAGGCGTCGAACTGCATCTCCACGACCGGCCGCAGCCCGTACATCGCCATGCCGACGGCGGTCCCCAGGATGCCTGCCTCGGCGAGCGGCGTGTCCGTACAGCGGTCCTCGCCGAACTCCTTGGCGAGCCCGTCGGTGACCCGGAAGACACCGCCGAGGGTGCCGACGTCCTCACCCATGACGTGGACGGTCGGGTCGTCCGCCATCGCGTCGCGCAGCGCACGCCCGATGGCCTGCGCCATGGTGGCCGGCTTCACCGCGACCGTGGTCATCGCGACGCTCCCTCCGACTCGTGCTGCCGCTCCTCGGCGGCCAGTTCGGCCCGCAACTGCGCCTCCTGCTCCAGGAGCTGGGTCGTGGGCCGGTCGTAGACGTGCGCGAAGAGGTCCATGGGGTCGAGTGCCGGGTCCTGGTTCATGCGCTCGCGCAGGTCCGCGGCCATCGTCTCGGCGTCCTCCCGTGCGGCCTGTATGCCGTCCTCGTCGAGGAGCCCGCGCTCGGTCAGCTCCTGCTCCAGGAGGGCGATCGGGTCGTGCGCGCGCCAGGCCTCGACCTCGGCGTCGCCGCGGTAGCGCTTGTCGTCGTCGGCGTTCGTGTGCGCGTCGATGCGGTACGTCACCGCCTCCACGAGCGTCGGACCGCCTCCCGCGCGCGCGTGGGCCACGGCTTCGCTGAGGACCTTGTGCACCGCGGCCGCGTCGTTGCCGTCGACCAGGCGGCCCGGCATGCCGTAGCCGACCGCCTTGTGGGCGAGGGAGGGCGCGGCGGTCTGCTTGGCGAGCGGGACGGAGATCGCGAAGCCGTTGTTCTGGACGAGGAAGACGACCGGGGCCTGCCAGACGGCGGCGAAGTTCAGCGCCTCGTGGAAGTCGCCCTCGCTGGTGCCGCCGTCGCCGACCAGGGCGAGCGCGACCACATCGTCGCCCTGAAGGCGCGCGGCGTGCGCGAGACCCACGGCATGCGGGAGTTGGGTCGCGAGGGGGGTGCACAGGGGCGCGATGCGGCGCTCACGGGGGTCGTATCCGCTGTGCCAGTCGCCGCGCAGAAGGCCCAGGGCCTGGACGGGGTCGAGGCCGCGGGCGACGGCGGCGAGCGTGTCGCGGTAGCTGGGGAAGAGCCAGTCGCGCTCTTCAAGGACGAGCGCGGCGGCGACCTGGCAGGCCTCCTGGCCGGTGGAGGAGGGGTAGACCGCGAGGCGGCCCTGTTTGGTGAGGGCCGTGGCCTGCGCGTTGTAGCGACGGCCGCGCACCAGCTGCCCGTACAGGCGGCGCAGCAGCCCGGGGTCGGCCTCGGCCGCCGCTTCCGTGCCGAGGACGCGATACGGAGTCGCGTCGGGCAGCAGCGGCGCGGGGTCGGTGCGAGGCTGCCAGGCAGGCGGCGGGGTGGGCCGATAGGCGCCCCGCTGCTCCATGACCGTCATGACGGCACCTCCTCGTGGGAGTGGTTCGGCGGCACACCGGTTGTGATGCGCCTCACCTACCGATTGTTCGGTCGTCGGCACATTTTGGCTACAGGCACCTTCAGGCTGTGGACAAACGGTTCTCCACAGCCTGGGATGGACGCAGTACGTCCATGGTATGGAGGCGGGGGGACATGGCACCTGAACAAATGGCCGAGGAGCCGGAGGGCGGCCGCGCCGACGTGCCTCCGCGTCCACTGGACGCCATCGATCAGGACATCCTGCAGATGCTGCGCTCGGACGGCCGTGCCTCGATACGGTCCGTGGCCGAGCGGGTCCATGTGTCCCGGGCCAACGCGTACGCGCGCATCAACCGGCTCATCGAGGACGGCGTGATCCTCGGCTTCGGCGCCCGGATCAACCACGAGCGGGCCGGGCAGGGCGCCGCCGCGTACATCACCCTGAAGATCGTGCAGAACTCCTGGCGCACGGTGCGCGAACAGCTCCGCGCACTCCCCGAAGTGGCCCATATCGCCCTGGTCAGCGGGGACTTCGACGTGCTGCTCCTGGTGCACACGCCGGACAACAGGAATCTGCGCGAACTGGTGCTGACCCGGCTCCAGTCCATCCCGGAGGTGCTCAGCACCCGGACGCTGCTCGTTTTCGAGGAGGAGGACGTGGAGCCGGAGGGCTGACCTGCCGGGACGCGCGGCCCGGACGTCACCCCTCCTTGCGCAGCCCCTCGAAGACCAGCCGCACGACCGCGTCGGCGACTTCGCGTTCGCCCACGCCCCGGCCGTCGGGCCGGTACCACTCGACGAGCGAGTTGATCATCCCGAAGACCAGCCGGGTGGCGAGCCCGAACTCCACGTCCGCGCGTACGTCCCCGTCTGCGGCCGCCGCCTTCAGGAGCTCGGCCACCCGGTGGTCGAACTCCCGGCGCCGCTCCAGGGCCCAGCGCTCGGTGCCGGTGTTGCCGCGCACGCGCAGCAGGAGCGTCACGTACGGCAGTTCGGCGGTGAGCACCTCGACCATGCGGCGGGTGACGTACTCCAGGCGCTCCACGGCACGCCCCACGCGCGCGTGCTCCTCGTCGAGGATTCCGAAGAGCCCGTCCAGCGCCCGGCTGACGGCCCGGCGCAGCAGCTCCTCCTTGCCCGCGACGTGGTGGTATATCGACGACTTGGAGATGCCGGCCGCCTTGGAGAGGTGCTCCATGGACGTGCCGTCGTAGCCGCGCTCGTTGAAGACCTGCACGGCGACGGAGAGCAGCGTCTCCGGCGTGTACGTGTCGCGCTTGGCGGTGGTCATGGGGTGCCCTCCCGCTTCTCGGATGCGTACGCGTGGCGGTAGAGCGCGAGGGACGGTGCGTACCGTCCGGAGGGGTCGCGCAGATGCAGCTCCTCCAGGACGTCGTACGCCCAGCCCTTGCCGAGCTTGCGGCTCCATTCGAAGGGCCCCAGCGGGTAGTTGACGCCCAGGCGCATCGCCGTGTCGATGTCCTCCTCGGTGGCCACTCCCTTGGTGACCGCGTCGTGCGCCAGGTCGATGATGCGGGCCACGGTACGGGCCACGATCAGCCCGGGTACGTCCCCGATGACGCTGACGTCCTTGCCGAGCGCCTGGAAGAGCCCGATGGCCTCGGCGAGGGTGCCAGGCTGGGTGTCCTGTGAGGCGGACAGGGCGATCCGGGTCGCCTTCCGGTAGTCGAGCGCCAGGTCGAAGTAGACGACGTCACGGAACTCGACGGAGGTCTGGCCGTCCGCGAGGGCCAGCTGGCCGCCGCTGGGCAGCACCAGGCGGGTGCCGTGGTCCTCCTCGTCCTCGCGGACCTGGATGCCCGCCTCGCGGATCAGCGGGAGCAGTTCGGCCGCGGGGCCCAGGCCGCCCTCGGCGACGACGTACGCGGGCGGCTGGGCCTTTTCCGCGGTGTGCGGCTCGGGACGCTCGGCGTCGTCCCCGTACGCGTACCAGCCCCGTCCCGTCTTGCGGCCGTGCCGGCCCGACTCGACGAGCCGCCGCTGGGCGAGCGAGGGCGTGAAACGCACGTCCTGGAAGAAGGCCTCCCAGACGGAGCGGGTGACCGACTCGTTGACGTCCTGCCCGATGAGGTCGGTCAGCTCGAAGGCGCCCATCTTGAAGCCGCCCGATTCGCGCAGGACGGCGTCGATGGTGGCGGGATCGGCGGCCTGGGCCTCGTACACGGCGAATGCCTCGGCGTAGAAGGGCCGCGCGATGCGGTTGACGATGAAACCGGGGGTGTCCGCGCAGGCGACCGGCGTCTTCCCCCAGGCGCGTGCCGTCTCGTACGCGCGCGTGGCCGACGTGACGTCGCTCGCGAACCCGGAGACGACCTCCACGAGGGGCAGCAGCGGCGCGGGGTTGAAGAAGTGCAGCCCGACGAGGCGGCCGGGACTGCGCAGGGCGCCGCCGATGGCGGTCACCGACAGGGAGGAGGTGTTGGTGGCGAGCAGGCAGTCGTCCGTGACGATCTCCTCCAGCTCGCGCAGCAGCTGCTGCTTGACGTCGAGTCGTTCCAGGACGGCCTCGACGACGAGATGCGAGTCGGCCAGTTCGGCGAGGTTCTCGGCGGGACGCAGGCGGGCGCGCGCGGCGTCCCGCTCCGCGCCGGTCAGCCGGTCCTTCTCGACGAGCCGGTCGAGGCGGGCGCCGATGGCCTGGGCCGCGTCCCGGGCACGGCCGGGAACGGCGTCGTACAGCCGCACGGGGTGGCCCGCGACCAGTGCGACCTGGGCGATGCCCTGGCCCATGGTGCCCGTGCCGACGACGGCCACCGGGTCGGCGAGGTCGAGTGCTGTCATGCTCGCGATCCTCCCGCACGGGGTTTTCCACAGGTTCAGCGGACCCCCTTGTCCCGACCGATCGTTCGGTTACTCTAACCCTGACCGCCCATTTCTGCCCAGGTCGCGAGCTCAACGGAGAGCTCTTGAGACGAGGAGTTGGTCCCTGATGGCCGCCGCCGAACTCACCGCGCACCAGCTGATCGCTCAGCACCGTCCCACCCTCGACCAGGCGCTGGAAGCGATCCGCACGCGCGCGTACTGGTCCCCGCACCCCGAGCACCCCAAGGCGTACGGCGAGAACGGCAGCCTGGGCATGGCAGAGGGCAAGGCCGCCTTCGACGCCCTCCTGGGCACCCGCCTCGACCTGGGCCAGCCCGGCACCGACGACTGGGTGGGCGGCGAGGCCTCCCCGTACGGGATCGAGTTGGGCATCACGTACCCGCACGCGGACATCGACGTCCTGCTGCCCGCCATGCGCGCGGGGCAGCGCGCGTGGCGCGACGCGGGCGCGGAGACGCGCGCGGTGGTGTGTCTGGAGATCCTCAAGCGGATCAGCGCGCGCACGCACGAGTTCGCGCACGCGGTCATGCACACCAGCGGGCAGGCCTTCATGATGGCGTTCCAGGCGGGCGGCCCGCACGCCCAGGACCGCGCCCTGGAGGCGGTGGCCTACGCGTATGTGGAGCAGGTCCGCACCCCGGACACCGCGGAGTGGACCAAGCCCCAGGGCAAGCGCGAGCCGGTCGCGCTGAACAAGCAGTTCACGCCGGTGCCGCGCGGCATCGCGCTCCTTGTCGGCTGCAACACCTTCCCGACGTGGAACGGCTACCCGGGCCTGTTCGCCTCCCTGGCGACAGGCAACGCGGTCCTCGTGAAGCCCCACCCGCGCGCGGTGCTGCCGCTCGCCCTCACCGTCCAGGTCGCGCGCCAGGTCCTCGCCGAGGCGGGCTTCGACCCGAACCTGGTGGCGCTGGCCGCCGAGCGCCCCTCGGAAGGCATCGCCAAGACGCTGGCCATGCGCCCGGAGATCCGGATCATCGACTACACCGGCTCGACGGCGTTCGGCGACTGGCTGGAGAACAACGCCCGGCAGGCGCAGGTCTTCACGGAGAAGGCCGGCGTGAACACGGTGATCGTGGAGTCGACCGACGACTACAAGGGGATGCTGTCGAACCTGGCCTTCTCCTTGTCCCTCTACAGCGGCCAGATGTGCACGACCCCGCAGAACCTGCTGATCCCACGCGACGGCATCCGTACGGAGGAGGGACCCAAGTCGTACGACGAGGTGGTCGCCGATCTCGCGAAGTCGGTCGGCGGACTCCTCGGGGACGACGCGCGCGCGAACGCCCTGCTCGGCGCGATCGTGAACCCGGACGTGAAGGCCCGCCTGGAGGCCGCGTCCGGGCTCGGTGAAGTCGCCCTCGCCTCACGGGAGATCCACAACCCCGAGTTCCCGGACGCGGTCGTCCGTACGCCGGTGATCGTCAAACTGGACGGCGCCAAGCCGGACGCCGAGGCGGCCTACATGAGCGAGTGCTTCGGGCCGGTCTCCTTCGCGGTCGCGGTCGACTCGGCCGCGCACGCCGTGGAACTGCTGCGGCGGACGATCAGCGAGAAGGGCGCGATGACGGTTGGCGCGTACACGACCTCGGAAGAGGTCGATCAGTCCGTGCGGGAGGCCTGCCTGGAGGAGTGCGCCCAGCTCTCGCTGAACCTGACCGGCGGGGTGTACGTCAACCAGACGGCGGCCTTCTCGGACTTCCACGGCTCGGGCGGAAACCCGGCGGCGAACTCGGCGCTGTGCGACGGGGCGTTCGTGGCGAACCGCTTCCGGGTGGTGGAGGTCCGCAGGGAGGCGTGAGCCGTCTCTTCGAGGCGCTATGCCGGGCGGGCGTCAGGGCCGCCCGGCACGGCCCCGCTTCCGGCCCCATTTCCGGCTCCGCCCCCGGTCGCGCTCCAGTGGAACAGCGTCATGGCCACACTGGTCGCGAGGTTGTAGCTGGAGACCTGGGGCCGCATCGGCAGGGACACCAAGTGGTCGGTGCGGGCGCGCAGTTCGGCGGACAAGCCGCTGCGCTCGGAGCCGAAGGCGAGCACGGCGTCGTCCGGGAGCTTCAGGCCGCGGATGTCCTCGCCCTCCGGGTCGAGTGCGAACACCGGGCCCGGGGGCAGTTCGTCCACGGACAGCCGCTCCACGGCCGTCGCGAAGTGCAGTCCCGCTCCGCCGCGTACGACCGTGGGATGCCAGGGGTCGAGCGTGCCCGTCGTGACCACACCGGTTGCTCCGAAGCCGGCGGCGAGACGGATCACGGCTCCGGTGTTGCCCAGGTTGCGGGGGTTGTCGAGGACCACGACGGGGGCTGGGCGG
>NZ_JAAKZY010000086.1 GCF_011045015.1 Streptomyces scabichelini
GTGGGGTCCGGGGCGGAGCCCGAGGGATGGGAATGGGTAGGGGCGGCGGGGGCGAGATCAGGCCGGTGCCTTCCGCGCCACGGCGAAAAGGCGGCGGAACGGGAGGATCGTGCCGTACGGCGCCGACGGGTACGCCGCGCGGAGCAGGTCGCGGTACTCGGTGATGAAGGCCTCCCGAGCGTCCGGGTCGGTCGACAGAGCCGTGAGGACGGGGCGGAGCGCCGTGCCCTTGGCCCAGTCGAGGACGGGGTCCGGGCCCTGGAGGAGCTGCATGTACGTCGTCTCCCAGACGTCCGCCTCGCAGCCGAGACGGGTGAGGCGGTCGAGGTAGACGGCGGGCGCGTGCACCGAGTCCTCGCGGCGGAGGACACCGCCGAGTCGGCCCTTCCAGCGGGCCGAGGTGGCGAGTTCGCGCAGCAGGGAGTGCAGAGGCGCGTCGATGTTGTGCGGGACCTGAAAGGCGAAGGCACCGCCGGGCGCCACCGCATCGAGCCAGCCCGGGAACGAGTCCAAGTGCCCCGGCACCCACTGGAGCGCCGCATTCGAGACGATCAGGTCGTACGTCTCCGGGGGCGCCCAGCTCGTAAGGTCCGCGTGGGTGAAGTCGAGGCGGCCACCGCCGGCCGTGGCGCCCGCGTACGCCTCGGCCCTGGCGAGCATCTCCGGGGAGTTGTCGTACCCGGTGATGCGCGCGGCCGGCCAGCGCTCGGCCAACTGGGTCGTGACGTTGCCGGGCCCGCAACCCAGGTCGGCGATGCGGCCCGGGTCCGCGGGCAGGGCCGGGACGCGGGCGAGGAGATCGGCGAAGGGGCGGGCGCGGTGTTCGGCGTGGCGCAGATACTGACCCGGGTCCCAGGTGGGAGAGGCGGTGGACAACGGATGAGCCTCCTTGAATCAACCGAAAGCGATCGAAAGATCGAAAGCGACCGAAAGCGCCGAGCTGGATCTATAGCCTCACACCCTCACACCCTCACACCCCAAATATCTTGACGTCAAGAGACTTCACATCGACACAACCACTACACTGATCGCCATGGAGGACGAGGTCGATCGGCTGGTCGCAGCGTGGCGCCGGGAGCGCCCTGACCTCGACGTGGAGCCACTGGAAGTGCTCAGCCGGGTGAGCAGACTGGCCCGGCACCTGGACCGCGCACGCCGCCTGGCGTTCTCGGAACACAGTCTGGAGCCCTGGGAGTTCGACGTCCTGACGGCGCTGAGACGTGCGGGCGCCCCGTATCAGCTCTCCCCCGGCCAGCTGCTCACGCAGACCCTGGTGACGTCGGGCACCATGACGAACCGTATCGACCGGCTGGCCAAGAAGGGCCTGGTGGAGCGCCTCCCCGACCCCAGCGACCGCCGCGGCGTGCTGGTGCGGCTGACGGACGAGGGGCGTGACCGCGCGGACCAGGCGCTCGCCGGACTCCTCGACCAGGAGCGGGCGATCCTGGCGGAGCTCAGCAGCGCCCAGCGCGGTGAACTGGCCGGGCTGCTACGCCAGTTGACCGCCCCGTTCGACAACATCCCCGGCTAGGTCGACGGGTCCGACCCCGGCCCGGCGGGCGAGCGCCACGGCGGCGAGGGTCGAGTGGACGCCCAGCTTCCCCAGCACGTTCTGCATATGCGTACGGACGGTGTGCGGGGACAGGAACAGGCGCTCGGCGACGGCCTTGCGCCCCAGGCCCGCGACCATGCACCGCAGCACCTCGCGCTCACGCGGCGTGAGGGACTCGACGAGCCGCTCGCTCTCCGTGCGGTGCTTGCGGGCGGCGGTCAGCTCACGCAGCACGCCCGTGAGCAGGGCGGGCGGGAGATGCGTCTCGTCCCGCAGTACGCCTCGGATGACCGTCAGCAGCCGGGACAGCGAACAGTCCTTGGCGACCCACCCCGACGCCCCCGCCTGCAGGGCGAGCGCAGCGCGGCGCGGGTCGTCCTTCTCGGCGAGGACGACGGTACGGACACTTGGATGGCCCGAACGGACACCGACGACCAGAGAGATGCCGTCGACCAGGCCTTCTTCGTTGTTGTCGTGCACGGGTACGGCCGGGCGGACGCCCGGCACATTGCCGCCCAGATCGGCGTCGACGAGCAGCACGTCGAATCTGCGGCCTTCCGCCGCCGCCCGCTCCAGGCAGCGCAGCGCGGCGGGACCGCTGCCGGCTGCGGAGACGTCGACGTCGGGCTCGGCGGCAAGAGCTGCGGCGAGCGACTCGGCGAAAATGCGGTGGTCGTCGACGACCAGGACACGGATGCGAACCACTGAAACCCCCACTGGTCGGGGGACGACCGACGCAGGCACGGCGCCCGGAGTGTTCCGGGGCCCCGAGGACCCCGGGACGGGGTGCCGCAGCCACACGGCCGCCGCCGTGCTGGAACTGCTACCCCCACTCCGGGCGTCGTACCCGACTGTCTCGCCCCCTGAGCAGCACCGGCCCCCACCGGTGCTGCTCATCAGGGTAAGGCCGGGCGGCAGGAGCGGAAGGTACTTTGCAGAACTGATTGTCCAGCGCGTCTATGGTGAGGCCTATGTTTCGGATCGAGACAGGAGTCGACAAGGAGTTCAACCAGTTGCTGCGGGCTCGGCTCCGGGACGCCGACACGGCGGCCTCTCCCGTGCTCCGTTCCCTGCGCGGAACGCCTGGAGAACGGGAAGTTCCGCTCCATCTCTGGGCGCTGGACGAGCGGGATGCTCTGGCGGGCGGCCTCGTCGGGCACACGTGGGCGACCTGGCTCCATGTCACGTACCTGTGGGTCGACGAACCCCACCGTGGCACGGGCCTCGGCTCCCACCTCCTGTCCCGAGCCGAACATCTGGCCCACACGGAACGCGACTGCCGCCGCTCCCGCCTGGAGACGTGGGACTTCCAGGCTCCCGAGTTCTACAAGAAGCGGGGCTATGAGGTGGTGTGCGTGATCCCCGACTATCCGCCGGGGATCACGGAGTACACGCTGACGAAGAACCTCAGCTGAGGCGCCGTGCGCCTGCCGCCGGGATCGCCGCGAAGGCCCGCGGAGCCGTGAACCCCGCCGCCGCGAACGCCTCCTCCACCGCCTTGGTGATCGTGTCCACGTCCGCGGCCTCCGCCAGCACGATCGCCGAGCCGCCGAAGCCGCCGCCCGTCATCCTGGCCCCCACCGCGCCCGCCCCGAGCGCCGTGTCGACGACCAGGTCCAGCTCCGGACAGGAGATGCGGAAGTCGTCCCTGAGGGACATGTGCCCCTCGTTCAGCACGGGGCCGATCGCCCGCGGGTCGCCCGCCCTCAGCAGCGACACGACCCGCTCCACCCGGTGGTTCTCCGTCACGATGTGGCGAACCAGGCGGCGTACCTCCTCCTCGTCGCCCAACCGCTCCAGCGCCGCGTCCAGGTCCTCGTACGCGACGTCCCGCAGGGCGCTGACGCCCAGCAGTTCCGCTCCCCGCTCGCAGCCCGCCCGCCGCTTGCCGTACTCGCCGTCGCTGTGCGCGTGCTTGACGCGCGTGTCGACGACCAGCAGTCGCATGCCCTCGGCCGCCAGGTCGAAGGGGATCTGCCGCTGGGAGAGGTCGCGGGTGTCGAGGAACAGGGCGTGGCCGTCCTCGCAGCAGGCCGAAGCGGTCTGGTCCATGATCCCGGTGGGCGCGCCGACGTACACGTTCTCGGCGCGCTGGCACAGGAGGGCCAACTGCGGGCGCTCGATGCCGAGTCCGTACAGCTCGTCGAGGGCCAGGGCCGTGACGACCTCCAGGGCCGCCGATGAGGACAGGCCCGCGCCCGTCGGAACCGTCGAGGCCACGTGAATGTCCGCGCCTGTCACCGCGTGGCCCGCCTCGCGCAGCGCCCACACCACGCCGGCCGGGTACGCCGTCCAGTTCTGGTCGGAGCGCGGGGTGAGCGCGTCGACGCGCAGTTCGACGACGCTGTCCTCGGCGCCGCCCTCGACGTCCGCCGAGTGCAGCCGCAGCAGGCCGTCCGTGCGGCGCGACACCGCCGCGACCGTGGTGTGCGGCAGCGCGAAGGGCATCACGAAGCCGTCGTTGTAGTCGGTGTGCTCACCGATCAGGTTGACCCGCCCCGGTGCCGCCCAGACACCCTCGGGGGCGCGCCCGTACAGCTCCTCGAACCGCTCGGCGACACTCACGAACCACTCTCCCTGTTGTTCTGCGCGGCGGACTGCGCGACGTTCTGCGCGAACGTCCACGCGTCCGCCACGATCCCCGCGAGGTCCGCGCGGGACGGGTTCCAGCCGAGCCGCTCGTGGGCGGTCTTCGCCGAGGCGACCAGCACCGCCGGGTCACCGCTGCGGCGCGGAGCGGCCACCTCCGGGACCGGGTGCCCGGTCACCTGACGCACCGTCTCGATGACCTCGCGGACCGAGAAGCCGTTGCCGTTGCCGAGGTTGCAGATCAGGTGCTCGCCGGCCTTGGCGGCCGTGAGGGCCAGCAGGTGGGCCTCCGCCAGATCCGCGACGTGGATGTAGTCGCGGACGCAGGTGCCGTCCGGCGTCGGATAGTCGTCGCCGTAGACGGAGATGGCCTCGCGCCTGCCCTGGGCGACCTGGAGGACGAGAGGGATGAGGTGCGACTCGGGGTCGTGCCGCTCGCCGCAACTGCCGTACGCACCCGCCACGTTGAAGTAGCGCAGCGACACCGCGCCCAGACCGTGCGCGGCCGCCTCACCGGTGATCATGTGGTCGACGGCCAGCTTCGAGGCGCCGTACGGATTCGTCGGTGACGTCGGCGCGGACTCGACGATCGGGGTCTCCTCCGGCTCGCCGTACGTGGCGGCGGTGGAGGAGAAGACAAGCTTGCGGACGCCCGTGGACCGCATGGCCTCCAGCAGGGCCATCGTGCCGCCGACGTTGTTCTCCCAGTACTTCTCCGGCTTCACCACCGACTCGCCGACCTGCGAGAACGCGGCGAAGTGCAGCACGGCGTCGAAGGAGGAGTCCAGCCATTTGGCGGCGTCGCGGATGTCGCCCTCGATGAAGGAAGCCCCGGCGGGCACGCCCTCGCGGAAGCCCGTGGAGAGGTTGTCGAGGACGACGACCTCGTGGCCCGCCTCCAGCAGATGCTGTGCGACCACGCTGCCGACATAGCCCGCACCGCCGGTGACCAGGTACTTCCCACTCATGAACTCGCTACCTCTCGCAATCGCTGGGCCGCGGTCTCCGGCGGCACGTCGTTGATGAACACGTTCATGCCGGATTCGGAACCCGCGAGAAACTTCAGCTTGCCGGAAGTGCGGCGAATGGTGAAAAGCTCCAGGTGGAGCGCGAAGTCGTCACGGCTGACGGCCGCGTCCGAATCGAATTCCTCCAGCGAGCCGAACGGCGCCTGATGCCAGGCGGAGATGTACGGCGTCGGAGGCTCACCCTCGCCGAAAATCCGGTCGAAGCGCCTCAAGAGTTCCAGATAGACCTTGGGGAATTCTGTGCGCGCGTCCTCATCCAGGCCCAGCAGGTCGGGCACCCGCCGCTTCGGGTAGAGGTGCACCTCGTACGGCCAGTGCGCCGCGTACGGCACGAAGGCCACCCAGTGTTCGGCGTCCAGCACGATCCGGTCGCCGTCGGCCAGTTCACCGGCGACCACGTCGTCGAAGAGGTTCCCCCCGCCCGTCGCCTCCTTGTGCGCGGCAACCGACCGCAGCATCAGGGCCGTACGAGGGGTGGTGAACGGGTAAGCGTAGATCTGGCCGTGCGGATGCCCGAGCGTCACGCCGATCTCGGCGCCGCGGTTCTCGAAGCAGAAGACCTGCTCGACGGAGGGCAGATGGGACAGCTCGGCGGTGCGGTCGGTCCAGGCCTCCAGGACCAGACCCGCCTGCTCCTCGGTGAGGTCGGCGAAGGACGCGTCGTGGTCGGAGGTGAAGCAGACCACCTCGCAGCGGCCCGAGTCCCCGGCGAGCGAGGGGAAGCGGTTCTCGAAGACGGCGACGTCGTACGAGGATTCCGGTATCTCGCTCAGCCGGTCACCCTCCGAAGGACACAAGGGGCATTCGTTCGCCGGCGGGTGGTAGGTGCGGCCCTGGCGGTGCGAGGCGATCGCGACCGAGTCGCCGAGCAGCGGGTCGCGGCGCACCTCCGACGTGGTGACGGTCGGGTCGAGCGGTCGCCGGTCCACCGCGTCGCGGACCGCGTCGTCACGCGCGTCGTAGTAGATGAGCTCACGACCGTCGGCCAGCCGGGTCGAGGTCTTCTTCACTGTCGCGCTCCCTCAGGCACACCCATCAAACAGAACTGAACACAACAAACCACAAGTACCCACGCCAGTCAACATCACAATCAAACAAAGATCCCCAACATGACTGTTCAGTTCTTAAAGCTGGAGGCGTAACTTCCGCTTTGATCAGTTCACGCAACGAAGCGAGTTCCTATGCAGACCCCCACAGATCTGCCCCCCACATATCTGGCACAAGAACTCCGACTCCCCACCAACTGGCTCGACTACACGATCCTCGCCATCTACTTCGTCGTCGTCCTGGGCATCGGTTTCGCCGCCCGCCGCTCGGTGAAGACCAGCCTCGACTTCTTCCTCTCCGGGCGCTCCCTGCCCGCCTGGGTCACCGGTCTCGCGTTCGTCGCGGCCAACCTGGGCGCCACCGAGATCCTGGGCATGGCAGCGAACGGCGCGCAGTACGGCGCGTACACCGTGCACTGGTACTGGGTCGGCGCCATCCCCGCCATGGTCTTCCTCGGCCTGGTGATGATGCCCTTCTACTACGGGTCGAAGGTGCGCTCCGTGCCGGAGTTCCTGCTCATGCGCTTCGACAAGGGTGCGCATCTGCTGAGTTCGGTCCTCTTCGCCTTCGCCGCGATCCTCATCGCGGGGGTCAACCTCTACGCCCTCGCGATCGTCGTGGAGGCGCTGCTCGGCTGGCCGGAGTGGGTGGCCATCGTCGTCGCCGGCTTCTTCGTCCTCGCGTACATCACCGTCGGCGGCCTGTCCTCGGCGATCTACAACGAGGTGCTGCAGTTCTTCGTCATCCTCGCCGCGCTCATACCCCTCACCCTCCTCGGCCTGAAGAAGGTCGGCGGCTGGGACGGCCTCACCGACTCGCTGACCGAGAGCCACGGCGCCGACTTCGTCACGGCGTGGGGCGGTACGGGCATCGGCAACGACAATCCGCTGGGCGCGAACTGGCTGACCATCGTCCTCGGCCTCGGCTTCGTCCTCTCCTTCGGCTACTGGACGACCAACTTCGCCGAGGTGCAGCGTGCCCTGTCGGCGAAGAACCTCAGCGCGGGCAAGCGGACGCCGCTGATCGCAGCGTTCCCGAAGATCTTCATCGTCTTCGTCGTGATGACCCCGGGCCTGATCGCCGCCGCGCTCGTCCCGAACATCGGCACACCCGACTCGGACCTCACCTACAACGACGCGATCCCCTACCTGATGGAGCAGTTGCTGCCGAACGGCGTGCTCGGGATCGCGGTGACCGGTCTGCTGGCGGCGTTCATGGCGGGCATGGCGGCCAACATCTCCTCCTTCAACACGGTCTTCACCTCGGACATCTGGGGGAAGTACGTGGTCAAGGGCCGCGAGGACGCGTACTACCTGAACTTCGGGCGGCTGATCACCGCGATCGGTGTGCTGGCCTCGATCGGCACCGCGTTCCTGGCGTCGTCGTTCTCCAACATCATGAGCTACCTGCAGACGCTCTTCTCCTTCTTCAACGTGCCGATGTTCGTGGTCTTCATCATCGGTCTGTTCTGGAAGCGGGCGTCCATGAAGTCCGGGTTCTGGGGTCTGCTCGTGGGCACCACCGCCGCGATGATCAACTACTTCGTGATCTACAAGCAGGGCGTCATCGACATCCCCTCCGACCAGGGCGCCAACTTCGTCTCGGCGATCGCCGGTTTCATCGCCGGCGCGGTGGTGATGGTCGCCGTCTCGCTCTTCACGGCCCCGAAGCCGGAAGCCGAGCTCCAGGGCCTGGTGTACGGCACCCGCTCCCCCGGCATGGACGAGCCCCCGGCCGCGGGCGACGAGGCCTGGTACCGCAAGCCGGCCCTGCTGGGCTGGGGAGCGATCGTCCTGGCCGCGGTCTGCTACGTCCCCTTCTCCTTCTGAACCAGCGCTGAACCAGCGGAGCTGAGGCACCGACATGAGCGACTACGAGTACCAGCACGAGGTCGAGGAACTGGAGCGGAAGTCCGCGACCGCCGCCCGCCTCTTCGACATCCGCCGCATCATCGGCGGCCTGTTCGTGATCTACGGGATCATCGTCACGATCGCCGGCTTCACGGTCTCCGACGCCGACCTGGACAAGGCGGAGGGCGTCAACATCAACCTCTGGACGGGCCTGGGCATGCTCGCCCTCGGCCTGTTCTTCCTGATCTGGCTGAGGCTGAACCCCACTCCGCCCCCGCCGGACATACCCACGCCTGACGAGACGGAGCAGCGACGCGAAACGGAGTGACAAGCGTCTCCTGGGCCGGAGTTCACTCCGGCCCAGGTGACGTCTCCGCAGAAGGGGGCGACAAGGGACCCGCCCGGTCCAGGAGTCCCGTCCGCGCGGCCAGCGCCGCCGCCTCGAGCCTCGATCCCACGCCCAGCTTCATCAGGACCCGCTGTACGTGCGTACGGGCCGTGCTCGGGGCGATTCCCATTCCGGCCGCGATCAGGCGGGTGTCCTCGCCGTCCGCGACCCGGACCAGGACCTCGACCTCCCTCGGCGTCAGCATCTGCAGGAGACGCTGCCCCTCGTCGTCCGGCTGGGCGGCCGGGTTGAGGAGTTCGCTGAAGGCGCCCTGCAGAAGCTGCGGGGCCACGGCCGCCTCTCCCGCGCGGGCCTTCATGATGGCGCGCTCCACGCCCTCGATGCGCTCGTCGTGCCGTACGTAGCCCGAGGCGCCCGCCGCGAAGGCGGCCGCGATTCCGCGCGGGTTCGGCACCGGGCCGAGGACGAGTACCGCCACCTGCGGACGGTCCCGCTTGATCTTCACCACCGGGTCGAAGATGCCCGGTTCGGCGGGTGTCGCCGTGCCGATCAGGCACACCTCCGGTGCCCTTGTGATCACCAGCTCCGCAGCCCCCGCGGCGGGCGCCGCCGCGGCGAGAACGCGGTGCCCGCGCAACTTCAGGGCCGAGGCCAATGCCTCGGCGAGCAGACGGTGGTCGTCGACCACCATGAGCCGCACTCCCATCGAGCCCAACCCCCCAGTTCCCCCCAAGGTCCCCAACTGGTTCCCCATGGATAGGAGCCCCCCGGCTCTCCATCCCCGGAAGCTACACGCTTGTTCGACGTTGCGCTTCCCCTACCGGTGAGAAGTGCCCCGGATTGCCGAAATTCCTCTCATTCGGGAGCGAGGGAGGATAAGAGCAAAGCCCCGCCCCTGAGCAGGGACGGGGCCTTGATCCGCGTACGGACGCAAAACTCGGCGTACGACTGGAAACGGCCGCCTCTTGAGAGGCGTACGCCCTACTGCGCGCCGAATCCGATCGCCGAGTAGTTCTCCCGGTCCAAGGACGAAGACGGCTTGCTGATCAGGTCCTCGGCCATGAAGAGACGGCCGCTCGTGTAGAGCATCTCGGACGACTTCGGCACCATGCTGCTGATCGCGTTGCGGACATCCTCGGAGGCCGGGGTCTCCAGGAGCTTGGTCTGCTTGAAGCTGCCGCCGTCGATCGAGACGACCTGGGAACCCTTGTCGTAGGGGCCCTGCTTGTACGCGATGATGTTGCCGCCGTCCATCCGGATCGGGAACAGCTCGTAGCCGTCACCGGCGTCGGCGCGGTCGCCCGTCGTCTTGCCGGTGGCCAGCGAGAAGGAAATGATCTCGTTGGTCTGCTTGAACTCCTCGGTGCCGTCGTGCTGCTTGGTCGGCACGTACAGCTTGTCGTTGCCGACGGTGATCCCCTTGCAGTCGTGGACGTTGCCGACGCCGCAGTCGTGCCCGTACGTGTCGTCCGGCATCGCGATCTTGATACGGAGCTTGCCGCCCTCGTCAAGGGAGAAGATGTCCGAGGTGCCGGTCAGGGTGGGGTCGTCGCTGTCGGAGTCCACGCCGAAGACGACCGGCTTGGAGGAGATCACCTTGGCGTTGTCGATGCCCGTGGGGAGCTTGTACGTCCACTTGACGCTGCCGTCCTTGGGGTTGAGCAGCTGGACCTCGTACTTCTCTGCGCCGTACTCCCCGCACTTGCGCACGGCGACCAGTTGCTCGCCGCCGCGGTAGCCGATGTCCTCGCACGCTTCGACCTTCGGCTGCCACAGGATCTTGCCGGTCGTGAGGTCGAGGCCCGCGCCGCCGTCGAGGCCGGCGCCCAGCGCGACCGTGGTGCCGGTGATGCTGGCTTCCTTGAAGGCGGCGTTCTCGGAGCCGCCGCTGGTGACGGACTCGGTCCAGAGCTTTTCGCCGGTGTTCAGGTTGAAGGCCGTGACCTTGGTGCACTTCGGGTACTTGTTGGTCTTGGTGCGCTTGGCCTCCTCGGCGACCACCACGGCCACGCCGTCCTTGGTGACCTCGGGTGAGCCCGCGCAGGTCTGGCCCGTGAGCGGCATGGTCCAGGACTTCGCGCCGGTGTCCGGGTTGTAGCCGATGACCTCGTTGACGCCCGCCTTGGCGTACACCTTGTCCGTCAGCCAAGAGCCCGCGACGCTCCAGACGTCGTCCTTGGGCACCTCGGCCGCGGGTACCTGGAAGAGCACCTTGGCGGTGGTGTTGGACGGCACCTTCTCCGAGCCGCCTCCGCCGGGGGCGTCCTCACCCTTGTCGTCCTGGCCGCCGGTGCCGCCGGACGAGCCGGAGGCGTCGTTCTTCTTCTCGTCGCTGCCGGTCGAGGACGAGTACCAGACGCCGCCTCCGACGATGAGGCCGATCGCCAGGACGGCCGCGACGATGATGAGCAGCTGGGCGTTGAACTTCCGCCCGCCGCCCGGCGCCTGCGGCTGGAGCGGCATCGTCGACGGCTGCGGGTAGCCGTACTGCGGCTGCTGGCCCGGGTAGCCGTAGCCGGGCTGGCCCGGGGGCTGCGTCTGCGGCGGCTGGGGTGCCTGGGGGTAGCCGTACGGCTGCGGCGGGGCCGTCGGCGGCGGGGTCCCCGGCGCCTGCGGGTAGCCGTACGCCGGGTTCGGCGGGGTGCCCTGCGGCGGGGTCGGCGCTCCGAAACCACCCGGCGGCGGGCTCTGCGGAGCCCCGAAGCCACCGGGAGGCGGACTCTGCGGAGCCCCGAATCCACCCGGAGGCGGGTCCTGGGGTGCGCCCTGACCGCCTTCCTGCGGCGGCTGGTTGGGCGGCGGGGGCGGCGGCTGGCTCATGACGGGTTACCTCGGAAAGCTCGGAGAAGAAGGGTCGGGCGGAGCGGGACGACGAGTCCAGGGTGGTGACGTGGCCGGGTCACTTTCCGAAGGCCAGCATCAGCTTTTCCTGCGACTCGTCATTGCCCGTCAGCCGGGTCGTGGAGATGTAGAAGCGCCCGTCCACGTAGTCCACGGCCTTCGAGTAGAAGCCGCTCTCGATGTCCGCGGTGCCCTGCGGGTTCTGGAGGAGCTTCTTCGGCGTGTAGGAGCCGCCCGTCGTCGGGATGGACACGATCCGGCCGCCCGCGTCGTACGACGGCTGGACGTACGCGACGAGATTCGTGCCGTCCATCTTCAGCGGCAGCATGGTCTCGTCCGCGGGGGACTTGGTGCGCCACTTCTCCTTGCCGGTCCCCAGGTTGATCGCGACGATCTCGTTGGCGCCGGTCTTCGCCTCGGTCGGCAGGTAGAGGGTGTCCGCGTCGACCACGACGCCCTGACAGCCCTGCAAGTCACGCTGCAAGATGGCCCAGCCGCACTCCGGCGCGAAGGACTCGTCGACGTCGACCTGCGAGCGGACCGTGGCACTGCCGTCCTGCAGCGTGGAGATGTTCCACTGCTTCTTGTCCTCGTTGGTGA
This sequence comes from Streptomyces scabichelini, assembly GCF_011045015.1. GTDB lineage: Bacteria > Actinomycetota > Actinomycetes > Streptomycetales > Streptomycetaceae > Streptomyces > Streptomyces scabichelini. The sequence continues at coordinate 11,857 of NZ_JAAKZY010000086.1, forward strand.
GATAGAGGACGACGGGATCGACGGAGTACGCACGCGCGACCTTCCAGCCCTTGGGGATCTTCTTGGTCCACTTGGCCTTGCCGGTCGCCGGGTCGAGCTCCTGCACCTCGTCGTGCTCGTTGTCGCTGCCGGTCGCGCAGGACGAGACGGCGAGCAGCTTGGTGCCGCCCGCGAACGCGGTCGGGAAGCAGGCCGAGCCGTACTTCTTCTTCTCCCACATCTGGTCGCCGGTCGTCACGTCGTACCCGACCCCCGACTGCCCGCGCCCGGCCAGCAACGTCTTGCCGCTGATGGTCAGTCCGAGCTGAAGCGTGTCGTCGAAGAGGTCGCCGTCCGCGACCTCCGCCGTCCAGCCCTTCTCGCCGGTGTTGAGGTCGATCTCCACCAGCTGATTGCAGCCGGCCGTGCCTTTGGTGCCCTCCTTGTACGCGACGACGACCTTGTCGTTGTCCGTCTTCTGCGGAGTGACCGCGCAGATCTCCTGCGGGAACGTGATCGCGGGCCAAGTCGGCTTGCCGTCACTGACGTTGTACGCGAAGACCTGCTTGTACGCGGCTTTCACCGCGGCCTTGTCGGTGACCCACATACCGGGGGCGTCGGCACCCGAACCGGGCGCGTCAGGGCCCTCCTTGTACCAGAGCACCTTCGACTCGCCCGCCTGGCGGCCCGCGTTGAGGTCCTCGGTGCCCTTGCCGTCGCCGCCGTCACCGTCGCCGGGATTGATCGGGTCGCCGCCAGGAGTGGGATTGGTGTCCTTGCTCTTCTTGGCGACGGGCTTCTTGCCGTCGTCCCCGCCGGAGACCGCCCACACGGTGCCGGCGATGACGAGCGCGGCGGCCAGCGCGGCCCCGACGATGATCGCGGGCTTGCCCTTGAAGGGGTTGCGGGAGCCGCCGCCCGGCGGGGTGCCGGGCGGGCCGGGGAACTGGGGCTGCTGCGGATACCCGTAGCCGGGCTGACCGTAGGGGCCGGGCTGCTGAGGCTGTCCGTAGGGGCCGGGCTGGGCGTACGGCCCTGGCTGCTGGGCGTAGGGGCCGGGCTGCTGGGTGTACGGACCCGGCTGCTGGCCGTACGGGCCGGGCTGCTGGGGGTAGCCGTAACCGGGCCCCTGCGCGGGCGGGGTCCCCGGGGCGCCGCCCTGCGGCGGTGTCTGTGGCGCGCCCTGCGGAGGCGGTGGAGCCTGCGGCGGCTGCGCGGGCGGCGGAGGCGTTCCCTGACCCGGGTTCTGCTGCCCCGGATCCTGTGGAGCTCCGAACCCGCCCTGTGGCGGCTGGCTGGGCGGCTGAGACATCAGCGCGTTCCCCCTTCATCACTGATTTTTAGCCACGCCTAGAAGTACGTAGTGAACACGGAGTTGTACTCAGCGTCGTACTCAGACAGTTCTCAGACGGCCCTTTCTATCACCATGCGGTGCTCGAACTCAGGGCCGGTCCTCCCCCTGTTCCCAAGGGAGGACCGGCCCGTGATGCCCCCGTTACGCTCCTTCACGCACCCTTCACGCGTCGTCTGCCAGCTCCAGCCAACGCATCTCCAACTCCTCACGCTCGTTGGCCAGTTTCCGCAGGTCGGCGTCCAGTTCGGCCACCTTCTCGAAGTCCGTGGCGTTCTCGGCGATTTGGGCGTGCAGCTTTGTCTCGTTCTCGGCGATCTTGTCCAACTGCCGCTCGATCCTCTGGAGTTCCTTCTTCGCGGCGCGGGCGTCGGCGGCGGAGATGCCGGGCTTCTCGGCGGGGGGCGCCACGGGGGTCCGGGCGGCCACGGCCTCTTCCATCCGGTGGCGCCGCTCCAGGTACTCGTCGATGCCGCGCGGCAGCATCCGCAGCGTGGCGTCGCCGAGGAGGGCGTACACCTTGTCGGTGGTGCGCTCGATGAAGAACCGGTCGTGGGAGATCACGACCATCGAACCGGGCCAGCCGTCGAGGACGTCCTCGAGCTGGGTGAGCGTCTCGATGTCGAGGTCGTTCGTGGGCTCGTCGAGGAAGAGGACGTTCGGCTCGTCCATGAGCAGCCGCAGCAGCTGCAGCCGGCGGCGCTCACCACCGGACAGGTCACCGACCGGCGTCCACTGCTTCTCCTTGTTGAAGCCGAACGTCTCGCAGAGCTGACCCGCCGTCATCTCGCGGCCCTTGCCGAGGTCGACCCGGTCGCGGACCTGCTGTACGGCCTGCAGCACCCTGAGGCCGGGGTCGAGCTCGGACACCTCCTGCGAGAGGTAGGCGAGCTTCACGGTCCTGCCGACCACGACCCGTCCGCCCGCGGGCTGCCGCTCGCCCTCGCTGAACGCCGCGTCGGCCATCGCCCGCAGCAGCGAGGTCTTGCCCGCGCCGTTCACGCCGACGAGGCCGATACGGTCGCCGGGCCCGAGCTGCCACGTCACATGCTTCAGCAGGACCTTCGGCCCGGCCTGCACGGTCACGTCCTCGAGGTCGAAGACGGTCTTGCCGAGCCGGGTGGAGGCGAACTTCATCAGCTCGCTGGTGTCGCGCGGCGGCGGCACGTCCGCGATCAGCTCGTTGGCGGCCTCGACGCGGAAGCGCGGCTTGGACGTACGGGCCGGTGCGCCGCGACGCAGCCAGGCCAGCTCCTTGCGGACCAGGTTCTGCCGCTTGACCTCCTCGGTGGCCGCGATGCGCTCGCGCTCGGCGCGCGCGAAGACGTAGTCGGAGTAGCCGCCCTCGTACTCGTACACGTCACCCTTCTGCACGTCCCACATGCGGGTGCAGACCTGGTCCAGGAACCAGCGGTCGTGGGTGACGACGACGAGCGCCGACCGGCGCTCCCGCAGATGCTTCGCGAGCCAGGCGATGCCCTCGACGTCGAGGTGGTTGGTGGGCTCGTCGAGAATGATCAGGTCCTGCTCCGCGATGAGCAGCTTGGCCAGCGCGATTCGCCGCCGCTCGCCACCGGACAGCGGCCCGATGACGGTGTCGAGCCCCTGCGGGAAGCCCGGCAGGTCGAGCCCGCCGAACAGGCCCGTCAGTACGTCCCTGATCTTGGCGTTGCCCGCCCACTCGTGGTCGGCCATGTCCCGGATGACCTCGTGCCGGACGGTGGCCTCGGGGTCGAGCGAGTCGTGCTGGGTGAGCACACCGACGTGCAGACCGCCGGAGTGCGTGATACGACCGGTATCGGCCTCCTCCAGCTTGGCGAGCATCCGGATCAGGGTCGTCTTGCCGTCACCGTTGCGCCCGACGACGCCGATCCTGTCCCCCTCGGACACACCGAGCGAGACGCCGTCGAGCAGGGCACGGGTGCCGTACACCTTGCTGACGTTCTCGACATTGACCAGGTTGACGGCCATTTCTCTCCTGACGCGGGGATCAATCAGCCTTCCAGCGTAGTCGGCGTCGGCAGCGGCCGGCCGAGCACGGTCGCGCCCGGCGCCGGGCCGGCCGCCACCCGGGCCGTGCGGCAGGTGCCCGAGGTGAGCAGGGCCTGCGCGACGTCTGTCGCCGAGTCCGCGTCGCGGGTCAGGAACGCCGTCGTGGGTCCCGAGCCGGAGACCAGGGCGGCCAGGGCGCCTGCTGTGCGGCCTGTGGCCAGGGTGGTGGCGAGGGACGGCCGCAGGGACAGGGCGGCGGGCTGGAGGTCGTTGGAGAGGGTGGGGGCCAGGGCGGTCGGGTCGCCCTTGGCCAGGGCGTCCAGGAGCTGCTGGGACTCGACCGGTTCGGGGACCTCGACGCCTTCGTTCAGGCGGTCGAACTCGGCGTACACCGCCGGGGTCGACAGGCCGCCGTCGGCCACCGCGAAGACCCAGTGGAAGCTGCCGCCCACCTCCAGCGGCCGCAGTTTCTCGCCGCGACCCGTGCCGAGCGCGGCCCCACCGACCAGGCTGAACGGTACGTCGCTGCCCAACTCGGCGCAGATGTCGAGGAGTTCGGCCCGCGAGGCTCCCGTGCCCCAGAGTGCGTCGCAGGCGAGGAGCGCGCCCGCGCCGTCGGCGGAGCCGCCCGCCATGCCGCCGGCGACGGGGATGTCCTTGGTGATGTGGAGGTGTACGTCGGCCGGGCGGCCGTGGCGCTCGGCCAGCTTCTGAGCCGCGCGGGCCGCCAGGTTCGTGTGATCCAGGGGGACTTGAGCCGCGTCCGGGCCTTCGCAGGTGATGCGCAGCTCGTCCGCAGGCGTCGCCGTGATCTCGTCGTACAGGCCGACCGCCAGGAAGACGTTGGCCAGGTCGTGGAAGCCGTCGGGGCGGGCGGCGCCCACGGCCAGCTGGACGTTGACCTTCGCGGGGACGCGTACCGTCACGCTCACTGCTGTCCGTGCTCCTTGTTGTCGGTCGGCTTGTTGTCGGTCGGCCGGTTCTCCGCGATACGCGCGAACTCCTCCACCGTCAGCGCCTCGCCCCGTGCCTGCGGCGAGACACCCGCCGCGACCAGCGCGGACTCGGCGGCCGCCGCCGACCCCGCCCAGCCGGAGAGCGCGGCCCGCAGGGTCTTGCGCCGCTGCGCGAAGGCGGCGTCGACGACGGCGAAGACCTCGCGCCTCGACGCGCTCGTCCTGACCGGCTCGGCGCGCCTGACGAGGGAGACGAGCCCGCTGTCCACGTTCGGGGCGGGCCAGAAGACGCTCCGGCCGATGGCGCCGGCCCGCTTGACGTCGGCGTACCAGTTGGCCTTCACCGACGGCACGCCGTACACCTTCGACCCGGGCGCCGCGGCCAGCCGGTCGGCGACCTCCGCCTGCACCATCACGAGCGTCCGCTCGATGCCGGGGAAGGTGTCGAGCATGTGCAGCAGCACGGGCACGGCGACGTTGTAGGGCAGGTTCGCGACGAGGGCGGTCGGCGGAGGGCCGGGCAGCTCGGTCACCCGCATGGCGTCGGAGTGCACCAGCGCGAACCGGTCGGCCCGCTCCGGCATGCGCGCCGTGATCGTCGCGGGCAGCGCGCCCGCGAGTACGTCGTCGATCTCGACGGCGACGACCCGTTCCGCCACCTCCAGCAGGGCCAGGGTCAGCGAGCCGAGGCCAGGGCCGACCTCGACGACCACGTCCTCGGGGCGTACGTCCGCGGTACGGACGATGCGGCGGACCGTGTTGGCGTCGATGACGAAGTTCTGGCCGCGCTGCTTGGTGGGGCGGACGCCGAGCGCTGCCGCGAGTTCGCGGACGTCGGCGGGACCCAGGAGGGCGTCGGAGGTGGGGCTGCTGCTCACGGGCCAAGGGTACGGGTCGCCGGGCTGGGGTTTCCTCGCCGAGACGTCCTGCCGCTTCGCCTTGCCCCTGCGCCTTCCCTCTTCGGCCTGCCCCTGCAACCGCGCCCCGCAGCCCTAGCCCTGCAACCGCGCCCCACAGTGCGGCCAGGGGCTCGCCCCCCGCCGCATGTACAGCTTCTTCGCGCGGTGCGTCTGCTCGGCGGCCGGTGCGTCCTGGGGGCGGCCGGTGCCGCCGAGGTTCTGCCAGGTGCGGGTGTCGAACTGGTAGAGGCCGCCGTAGGTTCCGGAGGAGTCGACCGCGTTCGGGCGGCCCCCGGACTCACAGTTCGCGAGCGCGGACCAGTTGAGCCCGTCGACCTCGGAGTCGGACGTCGGGAGTGGCTTCGTGCCGACCTTCACGAGCTGTGTCCGGGGCTCGTGGACCAGCTCGGACTTCAGGCGGCGCGGCTTCTGCCGGACGCCGTTGACCGTGCGCAGGCTGTACGTGACGCGCTGCGTGCCCGGCTGCCCCGCCCGCTCGACGACCTCGGTCCCGCGGAAAAGCGAGGGCTCGTCCGTCCGCCGCACCTGGAAGGGGATCGGCTCCTCGCGGACCTCCTTCGTGCGCGTGATCCGCAGGACCGTCACCGTCTGCCCGTCGCGCGGGAAGCTCTCGGGCGGCACGGACGTGGTGTCCTGCCCACGCAGGGTGACACCCGAGTCCTCCACGGCCTCGCGGACGGTCGCGGCGTTCGTACGGACCTTCCGCGCCCGCCCGTCCGCCATGATCGTCACGGATCGCTCGGTGCGGACGTCCAGGTCGAGTCCGTCGCGCCCGATCTGCCGGGAGCGCGGGGCCGACACGTACGCGCCCTCCGTGCGCACCCCGAGCTGTCCGAGCACCGCGTCCACCGTGCGCGCCGTCGTCCACACCCTGCGCCGCTGCCCGTCGAGGGTGAGGTGCACGGGCCGCCCGTACCGTACGGCGACCTCGTCACCGGTGGTCAGCGGGGTGCCGGGCGCGGGTGCCACGACGTCGTACGCGCCCACCTCGACGCCCTGGTCCGCGAGCAGCTCGGTCACGTCGTCGGCGAAGGTGTGCAGCGTGCGGGGCTTGCCGTCGACGGTCAGCTCGATCGCCTTGTCGTCGGCGACGAACGCGGTGGTGCCGCCCGCCAGGAAGGCCACGACCAGCGCCCGCGGCACCAGCCGGCGCACCGCCTCGGGCCGCTCGGCGACCTTCCGGTGCCGCGCGGCCCGCCGGCCCTCGGCCCGGCCGCCGGCGGGGTGGGGCAACTCGACCGTGGGCGGCAGCTGGCGCGGCAGCAGGGGTTCGGTGGTGGCTTCGGAATACGCCTCGCACGCCGCATACGCCTCGTACGCGGGCCGGTACGTGTCCGTGTATTCGTATTCGCGGCCTTCGCCGTATTCGTTCGGATCCCCGGCGGCGTACGGCCGGCGGCTCTCATACGTCGGGCCATACGTCTCGTACTGCGAAGTGCTCACGACGACACGCTCCAGGGGGCCGGGGCCGGATCGGATACGGCGCCGAGAACCTAGCGGAGCTGTCGTCACTCTCCAAGGCACCGCGACTACGTTGTGTCGTCGCGTTGCGTCGAAATGTCCCACCGTGAGCGTTATGCGTCAGTAGCCGAAAGCACGCTGCGTGTTCGCCGAGATCGCCGTCGCCAGCGCGTCCTCGTCCATGTCCCGTACGGCGGCCATGGCGCGGACCGTGACCGGAATGAGATACGGGGCATTGGGCCGTCCGCGGTACGGCACGGGGGTCAGGAAGGGCGCGTCCGTCTCGACGAGGACGAGTTCGAGGGGGGCCACGGCGAGGGCGTCGCGCAGCGGCTGGGCGTTCTTGAAGGTCATGTTCCCGGCGAACGACATGTAGTAGCCGGCGCGGGCGCAGGTCTCCGCCATGGCCGCGTCCCCGGAGTAGCAGTGGAAGACGGTGCGTTCGGGCGCGCCCTCCTCCTTGAGCACGCGCAGTACGTCGGTGTGGGCGTCCCGGTCGTGGATGACCAGGGTCTTGCCGTGCCGTTTGGCGATCTCGATGTGGGCCCGGAAGGACCGCTCCTGGGCGGCCTTGCCCTCCGGTCCTGTGCGGAAGTAGTCGAGGCCGGTCTCGCCGACGCCCTTGACCTGGGGAAGGGCCGCGAGCCGGTCGATCTCGGCGAGCGCCTCCTCCAGCGCGCTCTCGCCGCCTGGCTCGCGGGCGCCCTGCCGGGACCATCCGTCGTCGGGGTCTCCGTGGACGATCCGGGGCGCCTCGTTGGGGTGCAGCGCGACGGTGGCGTGCACGGCCTCGTGCCGCAGCGCCGTCTCGGCCGCCCACCGCGAGCCCTTCAGATCGCAGCCGACCTGCACGACCGTCGTCACTCCGACGGACGCAGCCTTCGCGAGAGCCTCCTCGACCGTGCCGGACTGCATGTCGAGGTGGGTGTGCGAGTCGGCGACGGGCACGCGGAGGGGGTCAGGGAGGGGCGGGGCTTCGGCGTTGGCAGGCATACCCCGATCCTACGAAGGTGCCGAGCCCCTCCCTGTGGGGCGGGTCACCCCGCCTGGCGGTGCTGGAACGGGCGGAGCAGATCGGAGAGGTGCCAGTGGTGGTGCTCCTTGGGCCCCTTGGGCTCCGACCCGGCCTCCGGCCCGCGCTCCGGCTCGGGCAGGGAGTCGTCGAGCGGGCGGCGCTGGTGCAGGGACCTCAGCGCCGAGGACACCTGACCGGCACGCATGATGCGCACCACGTGGTTGTCGCAGTTCAGGCAGGTGGGCCGGCTGAGCGGCGACGGCACGACCCGGCCGTCCGCCACGTACGTCACGAACTCATGGCCCTCGACGTCGATGTGGTGCTCTATCTCGTACGACTGCTCCCAGCCGTGCCCGCAGCGCATGCAGGCGAAGGAATACGACTCGTGCACGATGTCGGTGGCCGCGACGGTGCGGTGGCCGGACTGCCCTGCCGTCTCGCTCATGCCAGCTCCTCGGTCCGCTGGTCAAACGCCTCCGGGGGAGCGGAGGCGAGGGACGGGTGCGTCCCCGTCAACCAGTGGACTCTTCTCCGGGCGTGAGCGCATGGGACCTGTCGACTATTGGAGCCGTCTTGGCCGTTCCTTGCCCCAACGCTCCTGGCAGCAGGCCTGAGCTTTGCTTTTGCCGGGTCGCATTTACCCACCCATGGGGCGCACCCGCGCCCCTAAGGAGGCCGCAGGCCTCTTAGGGGCGCGGGGAACTGCGCGCCCAGCCACACACAACCGGCAGCCCGCATCAATCAGCAACCAACAACGGCGCTGACCGGAACGGCCGGGCTTACGACACGGAGTGCTTAGCAGCAACCACGGCGTCAAAGACCTCCCTCTTGGGCAACCCCGCGTCAGCGGCCACCGCCGCGATCGCGTCCTTACGCCGCTCCCCCGCCTCCTCACGCACCCGCACCCTCCGCACCAACTCCTCGGCGGCCAGCCGCTCCGCGCCCTTCTCGGGAGCGCCCTCCACGACGACGGTGATCTCGCCGCGTACGCCCTCCGCGGCCCAGGCGGCCAGCTCGCCGAGCGGACCGCGCTTGACCTCTTCGTACGTCTTGGTCAGTTCACGGCAGACGGCGGCTCGCCTCTCCGCCCCGAACACCTCAGCCATCGCGGCGAGCGTGTCGTCGAGCCGGTGCGGCGCCTCGAAGTACACGAGCGTGCGGCGCTCCTCGGCGACCTCCCGCAGCCGCGACCTCCGCTCACCGGCCTTCCTCGGCAGGAACCCCTCGAAGCAGAACCGGTCGACGGGCAGCCCGGACAGGGCGAGCGCGGTGAGCACGGCGGACGGGCCGGGCACGGCGGTCACGCGGATGTCCTTCTCCACGGCCGCCGCGACGAGCCGGTAGCCGGGGTCGGACACGGACGGCATCCCCGCGTCGGTCACCAGCAGTACGCGCGCCCCGCCGGCCAGGACCTCGACCAGCTCGGGCGTACGCGCCGACTCGTTGCCCTCGAAGTACGACACGACGCGCCCGGCGGGCTGCACGCCCAGCGCCTGGGTGAGCCGCCGCAGCCGCCGGGTGTCCTCGGCGGCGATCACATCGGCGCCCGCCAGCTCCTGGGCCAGCCGCGGCGGCGCGTCCGCGACGTCCCCGATGGGAGTGCCTGCGAGTACAAGGGTTCCTGTCACGGTTCCATCCTCGCAGGGCCGATAAAGAGGCCTCGCACAGAAGGGTTCCCTACGATGGCGCGGTGACCAGTACCGCGTCCTCCACGGACACCCGACAGGCACAGGGCGTCGAAGAGCAGCAGCCGTCGTGGCAGCAGCGGCTGCGCCGGTTTGGCTACACCGGCCGGCCAAGAGGCGACGTCCGTGACCGTCTGGTGCCCGCGTACCCGGCGCCCAGCCCTCGTCTGTGGGCGGTGTTCGGGCTGTCGAAGCCGGCCGCTGCCCGCGTGGTGCGCTGGTCGGCTTGGGGCGGCCCGCTGCTGATCACGCTGCTGGCGGGCGTGATGCGGTTCTGGAACCTGGGCAGCCCGAAGGCGGTGATATTCGACGAGACGTACTACGCCAAGGACGCCTGGGCGCTGTTCCACCGCGGATACGAGGTCAACTGGGCCAAGAACGCCAACGACCTGATCCTGCAGAACAACGGCGACGTCCCGATCCCGTCGGAAGCCGCGTACGTGGTCCATCCGCCGGTCGGCAAGTACGTCATCGGGCTCGGCGAGTGGCTGTTCGGGTTCACGCCCTTCGGCTGGCGGTTCATGACGGCCGTGCTCGGCACGCTGTCCGTGCTGATGCTGTGCCGCATCGGCCGCCGCCTGTTCCGCTCGACGTTCCTCGGCTGCCTCGCGGGCGCGCTGATGGCCGTCGACGGGCTGCACTTCGTGATGAGCCGCACCGCGCTGCTCGACCAGGTGCTGATGTTCTTCGTACTCGCGGCCTTCGGCTGCCTGGTCATCGACCGGGACAAGACGCGCGAACGGCTGGCGGCCGCACTCCCACCGGACGCGGACGGCGTCGTACGCCCGGACGCGCACGTCGCCGAGACGACCCGCCTCGGCGCCCGCCCCTGGCGCTGGGCGGCCGGCCTGATGCTCGGCCTCGCCATCGGCACCAAGTGGAACGGCCTGTACGTGCTGGTGGCGTTCTGCCTGATGACGGTCCTGTGGGACGTCGGCTCGCGCAAGGTCGCGGGCGCCCGGCACCCGTACCAGGCCGTTCTGAAGCGCGACACGGGCTGGGCGTTCCTGTCCACGGTGCCCGTCGCGCTCGTCACGTACCTCGCCTCCTGGACCGGCTGGATCCTGTCCCCCTCCGACGGCTCCGGCGGCTACTTCCGCAACTGGGCGGCCACCGACGGCAAGGGCGGCAGCTGGACCTTCCTGCCCGACTGGCTGCGCAGCCTGTGGCACTACGAGCACCAGGTGTACGAGTTCCACGTCGGCCTCTCCTCGCCGCACACCTACCAGTCGAACCCGTGGAGCTGGATCGTCGCCGGCCGCCCGGTCTCGTACTTCTACGAGTCCCCGCAGCCCGGCAAGGACGGCTGCCCAGTCGACGCGGGCGAGAAGTGCGCCCGCGAGGTCCTGGCCCTCGGCACACCGCTGCTCTGGTGGGTCGCCGGCCTCGCGGTCCTCTACGTGCTGTGGCGCTGGGTCTTCCGCCGCGACTGGCGCGCGGGCGCGATCGCCTGCGGCATCGCGGCCGGCTACCTGCCCTGGTTCATGTACCAGGAGCGCACGATCTTCTTCTTCTACGCGATCGTCTTCCTGCCCTTCCTCTGCCTGGCCGTGGCGATGATGATCGGCGCGATGCTCGGACCGCCCGGTTCGACGGAACACCGCCGCGTCGCGGGCGCGGCCACGGCGGGAGTCCTGGTCCTCCTGATCGCCTGGAACTTCATCTATTTCTGGCCGATCTACACAGGTCAGGCCATCCCGATAGACACCTGGCGTTCACGCATGTGGCTGGACACCTGGGTCTGAGAACCGGACACCTCGGCTTAACAATCAGGGAACACCGGCCACACGGGGCACTCCTCCCGCATAAAGTGCATTCCATAAGCACCTTTCTGAACACGTTCAGAAAGGTCATGGGGAGGGGGATCGCGCAATGCGCAAGGGGGCAAAGGCCACCGTCGTGGGCGGGGTGTTCGCCGTGATGGTGGGGGGCGCCGGGTATGGCGCGTACAACATAGTTTCGGCGATCAGCGGGGACAGCGGCTCGGCGGGGGCCGAGACGGTGAAGACCGGTCCGCCGTCGGGCGAAGAGGTCAAGGAGACCACCGAGAAGTTCTTCGCGGCCTGGGAGAAGGGCGAGGCGGCCACGGCCGCCGCGCTCACGAACAACGCGGGGGTGGCCCGGCCTCTGCTGGTCGGCTACCGCGACGAGGCGTACCTGACCAAGGTGAAGATCACGCCGGGTACGCCGTCGGGCAGGACCGTCCCGTTCTCGGTCTCGGCCACCGTGTCGTACGAGGGGCAGAGCAAGCCCTTGGCGTACAAGAGCGAGCTGACCGTCGTGCGCGGCAAGACCACGGGAAAGGCACTGGTCGACTGGAAGCCGACCGTCCTGCACCCGGACCTGGCGGAGGGCGACTCGCTGGTCACGGGTGAGGCGGCGAGCCCGCCGATCGAGGCGGTGGACCGGGACGGAACCGTGCTGACCAAGGCGAAGTACCCGTCCCTCGGGCCGATCCTGGACCAGCTGCGGGAGACGTACGGCGACACGGCGGGCGGCACCCCGGGCGTCGAACTGGCGATCCGGAGTGCGGACGAGAACGCGGGCGACAAGACGCTCCTCACACTCGCCAAGGGCAAGCCGGGCAAGCTCCAGACGACGCTCAGCGCGGGCGTGCAGGCGGCAGCGGAGAAGGCGGTCAAGCAGTACTCCGAGTCGTCCGTGGTCGCCCAGTACGCGAGCACCGCGGAGGTGCTGGCGGTCGCCAACAACCGCGCCGACGAGTTCAACGCGGCGTTCCTGGGCAAGCTCGCGCCGGGCTCCACGATGAAGATCATCTCCGCGGCGACGCTGATCGACAACGGCATCACCACGGCGAACGGTCCCGCGCCCTGCCCGCCCGACGCGACCTGGCAGAGCCAGACCTTCAAGAACATCAAGGGCATGGAGCCGAACGAGAACGCGACCCTCTCGGAGAGCTTCGCGCGCTCCTGCAACACAGCGTTCGTGAAGTACGCGGACGAGGTGGGGGTCGACTCGCTCACGAAGGAGGCCGAGGAGCGCTTCGGTCTCGGGCGGGACAACTGGAAGACCGGCATCCCGTCCTTCGACGGCTCCGTCCCGGCCTCCGGCGGCCCCGACACGGCGGCCAACATGCTCGGCCAGGGCCAGGTCCAGATGAGCCCGCTGAACATGGCGTCGGTCACAGCGACCGCCATGACGGGCCGCTTCCGGCAGCCGACGATCGTGCCGCAGCGGCTCGACGACCGTCAACTGGCCACCGCGGACGGCCTGGAAGCGGGTACGGTCGCGCAGCTGCGCCAGATGATGAACCGCACCGCGGTCAGCGGCACCGCGGCGGAGGCGATGGCCCAGGCCGGCGGCGGGAGCATCGGCGCGAAGACCGGCTCGGCGGAGGTCGACGGGCAGGAGACGTCCAACAGTTGGTTCACCGGTTACCGCAATGACATCGCGGCCGCGGCCATGACCCAGGAGGGCGGCCACGGCGGCGACGCGGCGGGGCCGATTGTCGCAGCCGTGCTACGAGCGGGCGGCTGACGTCACTCCCGTCACACCCGGGACTCTAGGCTGGTGCCTCTCGTTCTCATAGTGGAACGTGAGAGTACTGAGGCAACAGCAGAGGAACGGAAGCCGTGGGCAAGAGGGGACGGGCCGCCGAGGGCGGTAAGACGAAGCCCGCCGTCATCGGGGGGATGATCGCCGTGGTCGTCGGCGGGGCCGGGTTCGGTGTCTACGCCGTGTACGGCGGCGGGGCGGCGGCCGACGACACCGCGTCGACGGCCGCCGAACGCAAGGCCGCGGCCGTGAAAACCGGCCCGCTGTCGGCGGCCGAGGTCCGTTCGGCGGCCACGACGTTCCTCACGTCCTGGCAGAGCGGTGACGCCACAGGGGCCGCGGCCGCCACGAACGACACGACGGCGGCCCGCACCCTGCTGACCGGGTACGGCAAAGAGGCGCACATCAAGGACGTGACGCTCACCGCGGGCACCAGATCCGGCGCCAAGGTGCCCTTCTCCGTCAAGGGAACGGTCTCCTACAAGGGCCTGACCAAGGCCCTCTCGTACGACTCCCAGCTCACCGTCGTCCGCCGGGCGAAGGACGGAAAGCCGCTGGTCGACTGGCACTCCGCCGTTGTGCACCCGGACCTGGAGGACGGCGACCGGCTGGTCACCGGGGAGGCCGGGACGCCACCGGTCAAGGCGCTCGACCGGGACGGCGGCGAGCTGACGACGGCCAAGTACCCTTCGCTGGGCTCCATGCTGGACAGCCTGCGCGAGAAGTACGGCAAGAAGGCCGGCGGCAAGGCGGGGATCGAACTGCGGGTGATCCGCAAGGACTCCTCAGACGATTCCGCCGACTCCGCCGAGGCGGGCGAGAGCGACCAGGAGAACCCCGACAAGACGCTGCTGGAGCTGAGCAAGGGGACGCCGGGCACGGTCCGTACGACCCTGAGCCCGAGCCTCCAGGCGGCCGCCGAGGAGAAGGTGGCCAAGAAGTCCCAGGCGTCGGCGGTCATGCTGAAGCCGTCCACGGGCGAGATCCTGGCCGCCGCGAACTCCGGCCACGGTTTCAACACCGCCTTCCAGGGTTCCCTGGCCCCCGGCTCGACCATGAAGATCATCACGGCGTCGCTGCTCCTCGACAAGGGGCTCGCCTCCGTGGACAAGGAACACCCGTGCCCCAAGTACTTCAAGTACGGCGGCTGGAAGTTCCAGAACGACGACAAGTTCGAGATCAAGGGCGGCACGTTCAAGGCGAGCTTCGCGCGCTCCTGCAACACGGCCTTCATCAGCCAGGCCCCGGAGCTGAGCGACGGCGATCTGACGAAGCAGGCCCAGGAGGTCTTCGGGCTCGGCAAGAACGACTGGTCCATCGGGGTGTCGAGCTTCGACGGCGCGGTGCCGGTGCAGTCGCAGGCCCAGATGGCGGCCTCGCTGATCGGCCAGGGCGGGGTCCGGATGAACCCGCTGAACATGGCGTCGGTCGTCGCGACGGCGAAGACGGGCACGTTCCGCCAGCCCTACCTGGTGTCTCCGGACGTCGACGACCGCACGCTGGCGAAGGCGTCCCGTTCGCTCTCCTCCTCCACCCAGTCCCAGCTGCGCGAACTGCTGCAGTACACGGCGGCGGCGGGCACGGCGGCCGAGGCGATGGCCGGCCTCGGCCCCGACTCCGGCGCCAAGACCGGCTCCGCGGAGGTCGACGGCCAGAAGAAGCCCAACGGCTGGTTCACGGCGTGGAAGGGCGACCTGGCCGCAGCGGGTGTCGTCCAGCAGGGAGGGCACGGCGGTGAGACGGCGGGCCCGATCGTGGCGGCGCTGCTGAAGGCGGGCAGCTGAGGGTCAGCGAGTCACCGGCGTTCCCGCCATGTACGTACGCCGCAGGAAGCGGACCAGTGCTTTCACGTCGAACTGCACCACCGCCACGCCCTGCGGCGAGTGGAACTCCATCACGGTCTGGACGCGGCCGCAGGGCCAGATGCGTATGTCACCGGAGGCGGCCGGAGTGCGCAGGCCCCGTTCGAGGAGTTCGCGGGCGACGGTCCACTCGTGGTGCCCGGGGAGCGTGATGTGGACCTCGGGCGGCTCGGCCTCGGGGTCGTAACGCAGGGCTACCGGGACGGCGGGCGGGTCCTGCGCCGAGTCTGTAACGATATGGGCACGCGCGTACTGCTCGACGGCGGACATCAGTCGCTCCTTCACCGGGGGCCTGGGGCCTGAAGGGCTGAGGGCCTGGAAGACCCGAGACCCGGGGGCATTCTGTGAGGACTCTTGGGGAATCCTTTGAGAACCCTTTGAGGTAATACATCTCCAATGTCGCATATTTTCCAGAATGTGCTCCGAGCTATTCGTGGACATCTCGCTCTTGCAAGCCGTTCGCAACAAGGCACTATCATCGAACGGTTAGCCAGTCGGCCGGACCCCGGAAGCGGAGCCCACCCATGCACGTGCCCGACGGATTCATCAACGCCCCCGTCTCCCTGGCCACCGGAGTCGTCGCCGCCGGAGCCGTAGCCGTGAGCCTGCGCGGCGCCCGGCGCGAACTGGACGAGAGGACCGCCCCGCTCGCGGGTCTGGTCGCCGCCTTCATCTTCGCCGTGCAGATGCTGAACTTCCCGGTCGCCGCCGGCACCAGCGGCCACCTCCTCGGCGGCGCTCTCGCCGCGATACTCGTCGGTCCCTATACCGGGGTCCTCTGCGTCTCCGTCGTCCTGCTGATGCAGGGCATCCTCTTCGCGGACGGCGGCCTCACCGCGCTCGGCGTGAACATCACGGTCATGGCCGTGGTCACGACGGTCGTGGCCTACGCCGTCTTCCGCGGCCTCGTGAAACTCCTGCCCAAGAAGCGCCGGTCCATTACCGTCTCCGCCTTCATCGCCGCAGTGCTCTCCGTGCCCGCGGCCGCCGCCGCCTTCACGCTCGTCTACGCGATCGGCGGCACCACGGACGTACCCATCGGGCAGGTCCTCACCGCCATGGTCGGCGTCCACATCCTCATCGGCATCGGCGAGGCCGCGATCACCGCGCTCACCGTCGGCGCCGTCATCGCCGTCCGGCCCGACCTCGTGTACGGGGCCCGCGGCCTGACCGTCCCGCTGAAGCTCCGCGTGAACGGCGAACTGGTCGACGCCCCGGCCGCCGAGCCGGTACCCGTCGCCGCCCGGTCCCACCGCAAGGTCTGGCTCGCGGGCCTCGCCACCTCCCTCGTCCTCGCCGGCTTCGTCAGCTTCTACGCCTCCGCCAGCCCCGACGGCCTGGAGAAGGTCGCCGCCGACAAGGGCATCGACAAAAAGACCGAGGACCACGCGACCGCCGACTCCCCGCTCGCCGACTACGGCATCGAGGGCCTCACCAACTCCCGCCTCTCCGGCGGCCTCGCGGGCGTGATCGGCGTGGGCGTCACGGTCGTCGCCGGGACGGGCGTCTTCTGGGCCGTACGCAGGCGTCGTACGAGCGACTCGTCCCCGGCCTCCGTGTCCGACGTACCCGCGAACGAGAACGTCTGACATGGGCGCCGGCCACGCCCACAAGCTCTACCGGCACGGGCACTCCCCCGTGCACGCCCTGCCGCCGCACACCAAGCTCGCGGCCGTGTTCGCCTTCGTCGTGGTCGTCGTCTCGACGCCACGCGAGGCGATGTGGGCGTTCGCGTTGTACGCGGTCCTGCTCTCAGCCGTCGCGTACGCGGCCCGCGTCCCCGCCGGTTTCCTGCTGAAGCGGCTGCTGATCGAGGTGCCGTTCGTGGCCTTCGCCGTGCTGATGCCGTTCGTGGCGCAGGGCGAGCGGGTGGACGTCCTGGGCATGTCGCTCAGCGTGAACGGGCTGTGGGGCGCCTGGAACGTACTGGCCAAGGGCACGCTCGGCGTCGCCGCCTCCGTGCTGCTCGCCTCGACCACCGAACTGCGCGAACTCCTCCTGGGACTCCAGCGGTTGAAGCTGCCGCCGCTCCTCGTGCAGATCGCGTCCTTCATGATCCGGTACGGCGACGTCATCACGGACGAGATGCGGCGGATGAAGATCGCGCGGGAGTCGCGCGGCTTCGAGGCGCGCGGAGTCCGTTCCTGGGGCGTCCTCGCCAAGTCGGCGGGCGCCCTGTTCATTCGCTCGTACGAGCGTGGGGAGCGGGTGCATCTCGCCATGGTGAGCCGGGGTTACGCCGGTTCGATGCCGGTCATCGACGAGGTGACCGCGTCCCGTGCGCAGTGGTCGTACGCTCTCGCCCTGCCTTTCGCCGCCCTGCTTGTCTGCCTGTTGGGATGGACCCTGTGACGACCCCCTCTCTGGAAGTGGCCGGGCTGGCCTTCGCGTACCCCGACGGGCATCAGGCCCTGTTCGGCGTCGACTTCACCGTCGGGCGCGGCGAGCGCGTGGCGCTGCTCGGGCCGAACGGCGCCGGCAAGACGACGCTCGTCCTGCACCTCAACGGCATCCTGACCGGTGGCGCCGGCACCGTGACGGTCGCCGGTCTGCCCGTCGGCAAGAAGCACATGGCGGAGATCCGGCGGAAGGTCGGCATCGTCTTCCAGGACCCGGACGACCAGCTGTTCATGCCGACCGTGCGCGAGGACGTGGCCTTCGGCCCCGCGGCGGCCGGCCTGAAGGGCCCGGAGCTGGAGGCGCGGGTCCGCACGGCCCTGGAGCGGGTCGGGATGGCGGACTTCGCCGACCGCCCCCCGCACCACCTGTCGTTCGGGCAGCGCCGCCGGGTGGCCGTGGCGACCGTCCTCGCGATGGAGCCCGAGATCCTCGTACTCGACGAGCCGTCCTCCAACCTCGACCCCGCCTCGCGGCGCGAACTCGCCGACATTCTGCGGTCGTTGGACGTCACCGTTCTCATGGTCACGCACGACCTGCCGTATGCCCTTGAGCTGTGCCCGCGCTCGCTGATCCTCAGTGAAGGAGTCATCGCGGCAGACGGCAAGACGGCCGAACTGCTCTCGGACGACGAGCTGATGCGCACGCACCGCCTGGAGCTGCCGTTCGGCTTCGATCCGCGCTCCGTGACAATGGGCGCGTGACGAATCAAGAGGACCCTGAGGCCGTTGAGGCCGCTGAGGCCGCCGGGAGCGAGGACTTCAAGGGCGGGGATTCCGAGGGCGAGGACTTCGAGGGCGAGGGCTCGCTGCTGCTCGCCGATCAACTGTGCTTCGCGCTGTACGCGGCCCAGCGCGCCGTGACGGCCGCGTACCGCCCGCTGCTCGACGAACTCGGCCTCACCTACCCGCAGTACCTCGTCCTGCTGGTCCTCTGGGAACGCGGCGAGATCACCGTCAAGGACCTCGGGGCGGCCCTGCGCCTCGACTACGGCACGGTGTCGCCGCTGCTCAAGCGGCTGGAGTCGGCGGGGCTCGTACGCCGTGAGCGTTCGGCGCGGGACGAGCGGTCGGTGCTCGTGGCGGTCACCGGGCGGGGAGAGGAACTGCGGGAGCGCGCGGCGTGCGTGCCGGGCACGCTGCTCACGGCGAGCGGGCTCAGCGAGGCGGAGGTCACGCGGCTGCGCGGGGAGCTGTGGCGGCTGGCGGCACGCGTGCAGGGCTGACCTGGTCGTTACCCGCGGTTGCTACCCCCCGGTAATCAAGGGGCCACCTACCGGCCGGTACCTTGTGCACGATGTACTTGCGCACTTGCTACTTGCGCAGTTTGTACTGGCGCACTCTCGTGTTGCCCGCCTTGGGGGAGGTCCCGCCATGATCGACGGCGCCGCTGTCGACACCCGCCCGACAAAGATCATGTACGTCGCCGAGGCCACCGCGCACGGTGGCCGCGAGGGCTACGTCACCAGCCAGGACGGCCAGATCGAGCTGAAGGTCGCGATGCCGCCCGCGCTCGGCGGCAACGGCGACGGTACGAACCCGGAGCAGCTCTTCGCGGCCGGCTTCAGCGCCTGCTTCCACAACGCGCTGGTCCTCGTCGGCCGCCGGGCCGGCTTCGACCTCACCGGTTCCACGGTCGCCGCGAAGGTCGGCATCGGGCCGAACCGGTCGCGAGGGTACGGTCTTGCGGTCGCCCTCAGCGTCTCGCTCCCCGTCCTCGACCAGGACGTCGCGTCGAAGCTCGTGGACGCGGCCCACGAGGTCTGCCCGTACTCGAACGCGACCCGGGGCAACATCGAGGTCACGGTCCTGCTGGGTTAGGCGGGTCAGGAATCGCGGGCCCTGGGCGGGTGTTGCCTGCACTGTCGGCCGGCGTGAGGCGCTGGCGTGAGGTGCTGTTGTGAGGCGGGGAATGCGGACGTGGACGTGAACGGTGCGGTGGCGGAGGGCTTCGAGCCGGTCAGGGACGCGTTCGTACGTAACTTCTCCGTGCTCGGGGAGCGGGGCGCGGCGGTGGTCGTGTACCGGGACGGGCGCAAGGTCGTGGACCTGTGGGGCGGGACGCGGGACGTGGACGGGGCTTCGGCTTCTGGAGCCTCTGGAGCCTCCGGGGCCTCCGGGGCGCCCGTTCTCTGGGAGCGGGGGACCGCGCAGATCGTGCGGTCGGCGACGAAGGGGATCGCCGCGGCGGTACCGCTGTTGCTGAATCAGCGCGGGCTGCTGGACCTGGACGCTCCGGTGGGCGAGTACTGGCCCGAGTTCAAGGCGGCGGGCAAGGAGCGGGTGCTGGTGCGGCATGTGCTGTCGCACCGGGCCGGGGTGCCGGTGCTGGACAGGCCGCTGACTCCTGCCGAGGCGCTGGATCCGCTGCGCGGCGCCGAGGCCGTCGGGCGCCAGGCCCCGGTGTGGGAGCCGGGCACTGACCACGGGTATCACGCGCTGACGTACGGCTGGCTGCTCGACGGTCTGGTACGGCGGGTGGCGGGCGGTCGGGGTGTCGGGGAGTGGATCGCCGACGAGATCGCCGGGCCGCTGGGCCTCGACCTCTGGATCGGACTGCCGGACGGGGAGAAAGGCCGCGTGGGCCGGGTCGGCCGGCTCGAGACACCTGAGAACGCCGGGAGTCCGGGTCTGCGGGCCCGTCCGAAGCGGTCGGTCTCCGAGGCGTACGAGGATCCGGGCTCGCTCACCCGGCGGGCCTTCGCCGCGATCGACCCGTTCCCCGATCAGAACGACCCCGCCTACCGCGCTGTCGCCATCCCGGCGACGAACGGCATCGCGACGGCGGAAGGCCTGGCCCGCTTCTACGCGTCGCTGATAGGCGAGGTGGACGGCGTACCGGGCGCACAGGGTGTACCGGATATACCAGCGATACCGGGCCTGTTCACGCCGGAGACACTGGCGGCGGCCCGCGCGGAGGAATCCGCGGGTCACGACCGAGTCCTGGTGATCAACACCCGTTTCGGTCTCGGCTACATGCTCCACGGTTCGGCCTCGCCCCTCCTGGACGCCGGCTCCTTCGGCCACCCGGGCCGCGGCGGCTCCCTCGGCTTCGCCGATCCCGAGTCGGGCATCGCCTTCGGCTACGTGACGAACGGCTTCCGCAAGACGGTTACGGCGGATCCGCGGGCGCAGGCGTTGGTTCGGGCAGTGCGGGTGGCTGCTGCCGGGGACGCGGTGTGAGGTGCGGCCGTACCCCGTAAGGGGCGCGGGGCTGTGGCAATTTGCGGCTCCGCCGCGCCACCGGTACGAGCCCGTCCCCGAGGGCGATGTCACACGCGGTTGGAACTCCCGACCAGAACGCGGGACAGGGCCTGACTGTACTGTCCTACTCCCACCTCGGCCCACGCCCTGAGCACCGCTTCTTGTGCGTGAGGCCCGTAAGCACCAGCGGCGTTCGTCGTCAGCTCGGCGAAGGACACGAAGCCGGCGTTGGGAGGGAGTCCCCCACCGGTGAGCACGTCATACCAGATGCGGCCGACGTGATCCCAGGCGTAGCCCCCGAGTTGGGTCGCGGCGAGGTAGAAGGCGTGGTTGGGAATGCCTGAGTTGATGTGCACGCCACCGTGGTCGAAGAACGTGTACACATAGTCGCGCATATGGGCAGGCTGTGGATCTTGGCCAAGTACAGGGTCGTTGTACGCGGTACCTGGCGCCTTCATGGAGCGCAGGGCGACTCCGGCCACACCGGGGAGCAGCAGTTCCTCGCCAATCAGCCAGTTGGCCTGCGCAGTGGTCTGGCCCTTGGTGTACTGCTCAACCAGGGAACCGAAGACGTCGGACAGGTGCTCGTTCAGAGCTCCGGACTGGCCTACATACTCCAGGTTGGCGGTGTACTGGGTGACGCCGTGAGTGAGCTCGTGGCCGATGACGTCGAGGGACTGGGTGAAGTCGCCGAAGGTAATCCCGTCTCCATCGCCGAAAACCATCTGCTCGCCGTCCCAGAAGGCGTTGTCGTAGTTCTGGTCGAAGTGGACGCTGGCGAGCAGCGGGAGGCCGTTCCCGTCGAGGGAGGAGCGGTTCAGTGCCTTCAGGTAGAAGTCGAAGGTGGCCCCGAGACCGTCGTAGGCGTTGTTTACCGAAGAGTCCGGTACGGGAGGGCCTCCTTCGCCCCTTGCGCGAGCGCCTGGGAGGTACACCAGGTTCTGGGCGTCGCAGATGGTGCGGTGAGGGATGGCGGGGGAGGCCGACCACCAGGGTCGATCAATCCGTGCCGTCATCTGGCCAATCCGTGCCGTCATCTGTCGCTTGGCGCGAGGCGCCGCGTCGAGCACGAGAGTGCGCCGGGCGGGCGCGTACACGGACGGGTCCGCCGCCCGTGTCAGCCTGTCGAGCAGATGCGGAGGCACGATGGCGCAGGGCGTAGCAGCGCGGGCCCTGTGTGCATGGCTGCGGATCTCAGAAGTCATGGGGTGTGCTCCCATCGGTGCGGATGGTAAGCGGGCAATGAGAGGAGCGTTCAAACGAACTGGAAGGCCGGTCAACGCCGGGCGATAAGCCGGGCGACAATGCGAGGCTGCGGACTGGTCCCTGCCGACGCCCCGTTCAGGCGCGTGCGGCGGCGTGTCCGGGAGGGTGTTGATTTCTCAACTTCCGACATTCGAACGCATCGGCTATAGACCAGGCGTCACCCACACCAATGTCCCCCTGTCCGCGAGGGCTGGCAACTTTTCCCGCGCAAGGCAACGGGGCGTGAGCCGATCACCAGGGAGGAAGAATTGGACGTCAGCCGCCTGAGCATCCGATGGCTCACGCTGGACTGATAAGTCGTCAACTGACCGCAGCGAAACGGCAGATCTCAACACGCTTCAAGGCTGGACGGCGGATTCAGCGAGTGGTGGGTACAGATTCATTCAACTGGCGGCTCACCCACGACCCACCATTCTTCTACGTCCGCGTCTTCCAAGTCCGCCAACAGTGCGTCAACCATTCGCCCAGCCTCCGACTCCTCCGAATCATCAGGCAGGCTTGCACGCTGATGCCTGGCGGCATGCCAATATTCGCGAAACACGTCGTTCTGAATGAGCACTCTCACATGCCCGAATAGTTCCGCGTATGTTATATTTCCCACACTCCAGGCGATAAAATAATTTCGATAAACAGCTTCGGCGAAAAGGTATTGCTTCTGCCGGCCAGGACTGGTATCACGGTATCCGTTTTCATATACGTCGAGCACGTGAGCCAGTTCCGGATCCTCCATGGCCTTGAGCAGGAGGTCTTGCTGGAGGCGGTGTGACTCCATCTTCAGCGTTCGACGCTGGGCGTCGTCACTCGACAACCCGCTGGCGACTGCCCATCCCTCCTGGGCTCGGCGCACAATGCGTTCATAAGCGCTCCGTACATGACGCGGCATTTCTCTGGTGCGACCAGATCGACCCCTGGGGACCGAACCACCCGACTCCAGGCGCTCACCGAATCGCATGTCGAACCGAACCGCTTCCTCAAGGGTCGGAGGTAGCCCCATGCCTGCTCTGGCGATCTCAGCCGCTGCGTCGCGCACAACTCCTGGAGCCGCTCCGGGAAACGTGGAGGCGAGCATCTCTCCGATGACCTGCTCTTCCCGTGCGTTCTCCGTCATGTCTCCACCATCGTTCGAGGAATGACTGTTCATCGCACACCACACGCCCAGCACTTGTACCTGAGCGCGAGGCGCAGGGCCAAGTGGAGAGCTAAGTTTTCCGCATGTAATTCGGCTTCGCGTGAACTCTTCGCCTCTAAAGCCCTGTCCGCGTCGGCGATTTGCTTAACTGTGCGCGTCCAGTGGTCCTTCGCGATATCCCAGTCTCCGCCATGCGGCTTGTTCACAAATTCTGTTACGAAGTTCCGGGACTCACCGCCTTCCCCGTAGAGGTCTACGAGTGTTCTCACGCACTCCCCCCTACAGGTGGCGGAGAACCCGGCCCGCCGGCCGCACTCTCCATCTCTGCCAGAATATCTTCGATATCCCGGCTCCTGCGCTTATTTACCTGCCACGTCACCATGTAGCCGGCCGTGGCGCCGACGAATGCCGGTATAATAAGCCAGCCCGTCACAGACAATAAGTAGCCATAACCGGAGTACGGGACGTCACTGGGAGGAGTAAGGCCCACTAAGATTTTGTAGGCATCTGTCCAGCCCATCAGGAATCCGCCTGTTAGATACAGGGCAAGGATTCCCAAAAGCCACCAAGAGCCGCACGTAATCAACCAGAAATGCATGCGATTAAAGCGGGATAGAGATCGAATCTCGTCCCTCAGTCGCTCCTGCAAAGTATCGTCTGGTGCACCGGTTGAGGGCGGGCTCATGTCTTCAACGTAGCGAAGACGGGGCCTTGAGTCTGCGCCTTGGACGAACTCTCAACCCTTGGGAAAGGAAGCCCCTCACCCCGCCCGCAGCATCAAGGCGATCCCCACCACCAGCAAGCCCGCCGCAGCGACCCGCGGCGCCCCGAACCGCTCCTTGAAGAACACCGCCCCGATGGCGGCGCCGACAATGATCGAGGACTCGCGCAGCGCAGCGATCGGCGCCAGCTCTGCCCGTGTCTGCGCCCACAGGACGAGGCCGTACGCCGAGACGGACAGGGCCGCTCCCAGCAGTCCCACGCCCGCGAACGGCCGTAGTACGCCGAGCAGTTGACCGCGCCATCGGTGCAGCGCGTACGCCGGGACCGCCACGCCCTCCACCGCCATCAGCCAGGCAATGTATCCGAGGGAGGAGCCAGAGGCCCGTACGCCCAGTCCGTCGACGACCGTGTACGCCGCGATGGTCAGCCCGGTCGCGAGCGCCGCGCCGATCGCCGCCCAGTTGGGCCGGTGTCCGCGCAGCCCCCACAGGGCGACCCCCGTCAGACCCGCGCACGACACCGCGATGCCGGCCGCCGCCCAGCCGTCGGGAACCTCATGAGCGAAGACTGCCGCCAGCACGGTCACGACCAGTGGCGCGGTTCCGCGCGCGATCGGGTACGCCTGCCCGAAGTCCCCCAGCTCGAAGGACCTCATCAGCAGGACGTAGTACACAACGTGGATCAGGGCCGAGGCGATCAGATAGGGCCACGCCCCGGCCGCCGGGAACGGCACGAACGGCACCATGGCCAGCCCGATCAGCATCCCGCCGCCCGCGATCAGAGTGAATCCGACGAGCTTGTCGGTGATCTGGTGCGCGATCGCGTTCCAGCTGGCGTGGGTGACGGCGGCGAGCAGGACGGCCGCGGTCACCAGCGGGGTCACGAGATGTGCTCGCGGACGTCCACCAGGGTGCCGCCGGAGTGCGCGATGAGGGCCTTGGGTTCCATCGGGAAGACGGTGTACGGGGTGCCCGCCGCGGCCCACACGATCTCGTGGTCGAGCAGCGAACGGTCCGCCAGGACACGGGTCTTCGTCCGGTGCCCGAAGGGCGGGACGCCCCCGATCGCGTACCCCGTCGTCTCCCGCACGAGCTCCGCCTTGGCCCGCGTGACCTTCTCGGCACCGAGTTCCGTCCGGACCAGCTCCACGTCCACGCGGGACGCCCCGTCCATGAGAACGAGTACCGGAACCCCGTCCGCCGCGAAGATCAGCGACTTGCAGATCTGGCTCAGCTCGCAGCCGATCGCCGCGGCTGCCTCGGCGGCGGTGCGAGTCGCGTCCGGGAAGCGGCGGATCTGCGGGTGCAGGTCATCGAGTCCCAGTTCCCGCAGGGCATCGGCGAAACGGGGATGGGCTCCTGAGTCCGAAGGCGTCATGAACGGCAGGCTAGCTGCCGGATACAAACGTCACGAACGAATTCCAGGTGGCGGGATCAGAGCTCAGGGGCATACGCGCCCCGCGCCTGCCACGTCAGCAGCGTGAGGGCGTTTCGCCCACAAGAATGACAATCGCCAACTCGGCTGGATTTTCGACTGGTTGGCGGGCATATGCTCGCCGCAAACAACCGCACACATGCGACGGCCCCCGTCCAGGACTGCAATCCCGATCGAGGGCCTGACCACCAGGAAGCAGGAGCCTTCCCGATGGATACGTGGAACTCTAGCGCGCCCTCGTGCGCCCAGGCGCGACCGCGCCTCCCGCTGCGGGCCGTAACCGCGTCGGCCCGTCCTCTTCCCGATCTGCGACGGCTGCGACCGCGTCTCCCGCGCCCCGGCCCCGGAACCCGCCCGCTATCGCGACTGCCGCTCCGGTCAGAAGGGGGCCGCCTAGCATGGACGTGACGATCCTTGCCCCTGGGCACAGACCACGAGGAGCGAGCGCCATGACCATCGCCTCTGACGACGCGCGGCCCGACGCTCACCACCGTTACCAGGCGATGCGTGAGTTCCTGGAGTCGATGGACGACACGCTTCCCGGCAAGTTCGAGATCACCAAGGAAGGGATCGTCCACGACATGATGGCGCCCATCGGGCCTCATGAGATGACCACTCTGCACATCCGGAAGCGCCTCGAGAAGGTCATGCCGGAGGAGTTGGTCGCTCATACGGGAACGCCTGACGTGGAAGCCGAATCCGAGGGGATCATGCGCCACCCCGACGTCATGGTGATCTCCATGGAGGACATGGACGTCCCGGGTTCCTTCGATCCGCGCACGCTCATCGCCGCCATCGAAGTCGTCTCGCGATCCAACCCGGACAACGACTGGGTCAGCAAGGTTCGCGACTATCCCCTGCTCGGCATCCCTGTCTACGTGATCTTCGACCCCCGCATCGGAGAGGGCGCTGTCTTTTCCAACATCCACTCGACCCCGAGCGGCCCGCGCTACGCCACCCGCAAGGACTTCGTGTACGGCGAAGACGTCACCATCGCCGAGTGGACGATCTCCACGGAGAACCTGCCGCGCTACTCAAGCCAGTAACGCGGCAGTACGGGTTCAAGCGGGCGGTCGGCGGACAGACCGCGGCTCACGACGCAAGCGACAGGGTGCCCCACCAACGCGTGGGGCACCCTGTCCGTTGACGTCAGGCTTCAGAACCGTGGCCTCAGACCCGTGCCAACTCCCGGTCCTCGTCCGGGTCCACGTCCCGGCTCTCGATCTCGTCCTTCGTGCGGAGCCCTTCGCCCTCGACGTCCACGTTGGGCAGGGCCCGGTCCAGCCACTTCGGCAGCCACCAGGCCTTCTTGCCCAGGAGGGCCAGGACGGCCGGGACGATCGCCATGCGGACGACGAACGCGTCGAAGAAGACCGCGATCGCGAGCCCGAAGCCGATCATCTTGACCATGGCCTCGCTGGATCCGATGAAGCCGGCGAAGACGGCCATCATGATGACCGCGGCCGCGGTGACGACGCGGGCGCCGTGCTCGAAGCCGGTCACGATCGTCTGGCCGGGGCTCTCCCCGTGGACGTGCGCCTCGCGCATGCGGGTCACGAGGAAGACCTCGTAGTCCATCGCCAGGCCGAAGACCACGCCGACCATGAAGATCGGCATCATCGACATGATCGGACCGGTCTCCTCGACGCCGATCAGACCTGCCAGCCAGCCCCACTGGAAGACCGCGACGACGGCGCCGAGCGCGGCGAGCACCGAGAGCAGGAAGCCGAGGGCCGCCTTCAGCGGGACCAGGATCGAGCGGAAGACGACGATCAGCAGCAGGAACGCCAGGCCCACCACCAGCGCCAGGTACGGGATCAGCGCGTCGTTGAGCTTCTGCGAGACGTCGATGTTCATCGCCGTCGTACCGGTGACCAGCACCTCTCCATCGGCGTCGGCCTTGACGGCACCGTCCGTGTCACGGATGGCGTGCACCACGTCCTCGGTCTGGACCGAAGACGGCTTCGAGTCCGGGACCACGGTGATCGTCGCGGTGTCACCGGCCTTGTTGAACGACGCGTCGGTCACCGGAGGCACCGACGCGACGCCGTCGAGGCCCTTGATCTTGTCGGCCACCTCGGTTGCGCCGGCCTTCGGGTCGTCGCTCGACTTCCCGTCGTACACGACCATCAGCGGACCGTTGAAGCCGGGGCCGAAGCCCTCGGAGAGCAGGTCGTACGCCTTGCGCTGAGTCGTCGACGTCGGCTGCGAGCCGTCGTCCGGCAGGCCCAGCTCCAGCGAGGAGACGGGCACGGCGGCCGCGCCCAGGCCCACGACGGCGAAGAGCAGAACGGCGATCGGCCTGCGGATGACGAAGCGGGCCCAGCGGGTTCCCAGGTTCGCCTTGGGCTCGGCGCCCTCGGCGGCCCTGGCGGCGGCCTTCCTGGCGGTACGGCCGCCGCCCATCAGCCTGCTCTTCTCCCCTGCGGGCCTGACCTTCTTGCCCGCGTACCCGAGCAGCGCCGGGATCATCGTCAGAGCGATCAGTACGGCGATGGCGACGGTGCCCGCGGCTGCGATGCCCATCTTCGTCAGCATCGGGATGTTGACGACGGCCAGGCCGACCAGGGCGATCACGACGGTGAGTCCGGCGAAGACCACCGCGGAGCCCGCCGTGCCGACGGCCCGTCCGGCCGCCTCCTCGCGCTCACGGCCCTGGGACAGCTCGGCCCGGTACCGGGAGACGATGAAGAGCGCGTAGTCGATACCGACCGCGAGGCCGATCATCATCGCCAGCGTGGAGGTGGTGGAGCCCAGGTCGAGCACGCTCGCGAGAGCGGCGATCGAGGAGACGCCGATACCCACGCCGATCAGCGCGGTCAGCAGCGGCAGCCCGGCCGCGATCAGCGAGCCGAAGGTGATGACGAGGACGACCGCGGCGATCGCGATGCCGATGATCTCGGTGGCCCCGGTGTGCGGGACCGCCTGGAGCGCGTCACCGCCGATCTCGACGGTCAGACCGCTGTCCCGCGCGTCCTGCGCGGCCTCCTCCAGGGCGTCCTTCGAGGAGTCCTCCAGCTCCATGCCGGAGACCTTGTACGACACCTGCGCGTACGCGATCGTCCCGTCCTTGCTGAGGGACTTGTTCACGTACGGGTCGGTGACGGAGACGACCTCGGAGCCGGTGCCCAGCTCTTTGACGGTGTTCTTGACGGCCGCCTTGTTGTCGGCGTCGGTCATCTTCTGGCCGTCGGGCGCCTCGAAGACGACCCGCGCGGTCGCTCCGTCGGCGCTCATGCCGGGGAAGCGCTGCTCCAGCAGGTCGAAGGTCTTCTGCGCCTCGGTGCCGGGGATCGAGAAGGAACTCGATCCGGCCACCGGGGCGCTGGCGGCGCCGACGCCCGCGAGCGTCAGTAAGGCCACCCAGAGCAGTGCGACGAAGTGCCGTCGCCGGAAGGCGAGCCGGCCGATCTTATAGAGGAACGTAGCCACGAAGGGGTACTCCCGGTCAGGTCGTGGGGTGGTACAGGGCAGGGGTCATCCGCCCGACGACGTGAGCGGTCGTGCGTCAGGTACGGCTGGGGAATCGAGAGGGACTTACGAGGGAGAAAAGTCAGGCGCCGAGAGCGGGGAGGACCACGGCGTCGATGTACGAGGTGAGGAACTCCTGTGTCGGCGGCAGCTCGTCGATCAGGGTCCGGGCGGCGAAAGCGCCGATGATCATATGCAGTACGTAGTCGATCGCGGGGTTGTCCGCACGGACCTCACCCCGCTCGATGGCACGCTGCAAGACCTTGCGCATGTCCGCCAGCTCGGGCTCGATGAGCCACTCCCGGAACGCCTGGAGGAGATCCGGGTTGCTGTGGACCGCCATGCCCAGGCCCCGCATCAGCGCGGTGTCCTGCTCCATGGCGCAGTCGTCCTCACGCACCGCCAGGGCATGGAAGTCGCCCCGCAGGGACCCGGTGTCGATCCCGGCCAGGTCGATCCGCTTGTGATGCCGGAGCGCCTTGACCACCAACTCGGCCTTGCCGCCCCACTGGCGGTAGAGCGTCGCCTTGCTGGACCGGGTGCGGGCGGCCACGGCGTCCATGGTCAGGGCGTCGTAGCCGACTTCCCGGAGCAGGTCGAGCACGGCCGCGTACAGCTCGGCCTCACGCTCGGGCGTGAGCCGACTGCGACGCACCGTCGCGGTTTCAGCCATCCCACTCACCCTCTCCTGCTCCACGCTCGCCGACGCCAGGCTACAGACCAACGTCCACAGCCCCACGCCACCGAGCGAAACGGTTTCGTACTCCTATGAAGATACCGTGAAAGCCCCGCGAAACGAAACCGTTTCGTACGTGTCCCGGGTCACACGGTTCCGGCAGGGGCCCGCAGCGGCCGTCGGGGCCCCGCAGGGGCCCTTCAGGGGCGCGGGGAACTGCGCGACAAGCCACAACCGGCCCTTCACCCGCCCACGAACAGAACCCACCACCCCCATAGGC
>NZ_JAAKZY010000087.1 GCF_011045015.1 Streptomyces scabichelini
CCCACCCAGGGGCGCGGGGCTGTATCAATTTGCGGCTCCGCCGCGTGGGCGCGACCAGCCACCCACACACCCGCACCCGACTACGGCGATGCAGGAACCGAGTTCTTAGTGTCCCGAGGAGTCGCATCCGCATCGTCCCCCGACGTGGCCAGCCACGACCCAACCCCCACCACGGCCGCAAGGCCGACAGCCGCCACCCCGAGGGTGAGCCGCCGCCGACGAGCGGCAACCCGGTTGCGGGCGGAGCCGGGCCGCGGCGCCCCGGAGGCACGAGGCGCCCGAGCAGTACCGCGGGCCCCGCCCGCCAGCTCATCCGGCCCCGGCACCCGCATACTCGTATGCGTGTCACGATTCGAGTCGGGCACAGCCCCAGGCACCAGCGGCACAGCCCCCCGCCGCACACGTTCCCGCTCCCGCGGCCCCTCCGGCTCCGACGGGTCCGACGACCCCGACGACCCCGACGACCCCGACGGCTCGCAAGCCCCCTCCGCCGCCTCCGGCTCGTCCACATCCAGCGGCGGCATCCCCACCAGCACAGGCAACTGCTCCCGCAACCGCGCCCCCAGCTCGGACGCCCGCAACCGCGACGCCGGCGCCTTGGCCAGACACTGAACGAGAAGCTGCCACAGCTCCTCGGGAATGCCGGGCAGCGGAACCACCGTCTCCGTGACATGCCGCCGCAGCACCGCCCCGGGGTGCCCACCGCCGAACGGCGTGAACCCCGCCAGCAGCTCGTACAGCACGGTCGCAAGGGCGTAGATGTCGACGGCCGCCCGAGGAGGCAGCCCCTCGATGATCTCGGGCGCGAGATAGTCCGGCGTACCGATGATCTTCGTCGCCCGGGTCCGCCGCGGCGAGTCGATGAGTTTGGCCACACCGAAGTCCGTCAGCAGCGCCGGATGCGAACCGCCGGGCCCGAGCGGACCCTGCATGTCGAGCAGCACGTTCTCGGGCTTCACGTCCCGGTGGACGACACCCGCCGCGTGCGCGGCAGCGAGCCCGTCCGCGACATCGGCGACGATCGCGACCGCGGCCTCGGGAGCCAGCCGTCGCTCGCGGTCGAGCCGGGTCCGCAGATCCGTACCCCGTACGAGGTCCATGACCAGCGCGAGGTCGTTGCCGTCGACCACGAGGTCACGGACGGAGACCACATGCGGATGCTCGAGCCCGAGCAGCGCCGTCCGCTCCTGCACGAAGCGCCCCACGAGCTCCTGGTCGGACGCGAGGTCCTCACGCAACAGCTTGATGGCGACGGGCCCCTCCGGCCCCTCGCCCAGCCACACCGTGCCGGCGCTGCCCCGCCCCAGAATCTGGTGCGCGGTGTACCGGCTGCCGATCTTCCGTGCCAAGGCTGCTCCTACGGACGCGTGTTGTCGCTAAAGCTACGCGCCCGCGGAGCCAAGCTTCACTCCGGAGACAGAAATCACCCGCCAGGTGTCGACAAATCCCCAGAACCGCACCGCAGTTCTGGGGATTCGAAGAAGCCCAAGAGACCTAAAGGAGTACTTGCCCTACTGGCCGGAACCGGAACTCCCGCCCAATTCCCCCACCCAGTCCGACACCGTGGTGAACCAGTCCGACAGCTGCTCCCAGTACCCCTTGGTCGTCCCGATCCAGTCCTGGAGCGGACTCAGCTCCCAGATCAGCCAGCTGGCCACGAACAGAATGACGATCGTGAACAGGCACCCCTTGAGGCACCCGAGCCCGGGGATCTTCATCGGGTTGGCGCTGCGCTGCCGCGGCTCACGCGGCGGCCGGGGCTCGCGAGGCGGTCGCGACGCGGGCTGCTGGGGCTGCTGCGGCGCGGGCGCGTACCGCTGCGGCTGCTGCTGGGGCTGCCGCTGAGGCGCGTACTGCTGAGGCTGTCCCTGCGGCGGATAGCCCCCTGGCTGCTGCCGCTGCGGGGGCCGCTGTCGCGGCTGCTGCTGGGGACGTGCGACCTGCCGCTGCGGACGCCGCCGCAGCGGGTCCTCGCCGGGGTCGATATACGACTGGACCTGCGTCTGCTCGTTGCGGTCGCGGGCCGCGCGCAGCTGGTTCTGCCAGGGGTGCGGGTCCTCCGGTCCTCCGGACGGCGGCTGGTTCGGCGGCACCGGCGGCATCACGGAGGTGGGGTCGGCGTCACCGGAGCCGGGGCCCGTGCCGGTGTGCGGCAGGACGCTGGTCGCGCCGTTCGGGTCGTACGAGCCGGCGCCGTGCGGCAGCACCTGCGTGGGGTCGGCCCAGGATTCGCCCGGCACGGTGGCGGGCGCCGGGTCCGGGGCGAGCAGCGCGCCCACGCCCTCGGCGGCGGCGATCTGCGCGGAGGTCGCGTGCACGCCGACGCCCTCGGCGACCGCACGCAGGCCCCGCGCGAGGTTCTCGGCACTGGGCCGTTCGTCCGGGTTCTTGCGCAGGCACCGCTCGATGACCGTCCACAGGGGGTCGGGGACCGTGGAGGGACGGCGTGGTTCGGCGCTGAGGTGCTGGTGGAGCACCTCCAGGGAGGAACCACCCCCGAACGGCGGACGGCCGGTGACCAGCTCGTACAGCATGATTCCGGCGCCGTAGATGTCGACGGCGGAGGTCTGCGGGCGGCCCTCGGCGGACTCGGGGGCGACGTACGCGGGTGTGCCGACGAACTCGTGGGTGCGGGTCAGGCCGGGCGAGTCGGCGAGCCGGGCGATGCCGAAGTCGGTCAGCAGCGGGTGCATCTGGCCGCCGTCCTGCTTGAGCAGGACGTTCGCCGGTTTCAGGTCCCGGTGGACGACGCCGTCGGCGTGGCTGGAGGCGAGCGCGTCGGCGACCTGGGCGGTGAGGAGGGCGGCGGCAACGGGGCTGAAGGGGCCGTTCTCGCGCAGGTAGCGGTGCAGGTCGGGGCCTTCGACCAGGTCCATGACGAGGGCGAGCAGGTCGCCCTCGACGACGAGATCGCGTACCCGGACGATGTTCGGGTGGGTCAGCCTGAGCAGGACGGACCGCTCCCGCAGGAACCGCATCACGACGTCCGCGTCGTTGGCGAGCTCCTCCTTGAGGACCTTGATCGCCACGGTCTCGCCGGGCTGGCCCGGAACAGCCGCCTCGGCTCCCGCGGTCTCCCTCTGGCGGGCTCGCCAGACGGTGCCTGTGGCGCCGCGCCCAAGCGGCTCCTCAAGGAGGTACTTGCTCCCTACCGGCCGCACGTCATGCGCTCCCTGCTGCTTGCTTGGCTGGTCCGTCACCCTTGCTACGGGTGTTCCGTCCCACTGTAGTGCCGCCGAACCCGGCACCGGGTTGTCGTCGTTCTGTCGTCGCGCTGTCGTCGTTCTGAGGATGTCGTCCTGTGGATTACGTGGGGCGTTCACGTCCGTTTCAGGCGAAGACGCTCACTCTTGGGCGGTTGGTTGCCGGATCTTGGCGTGATCGATCCCAACCGGGCACTGGTCAGGCACTTTTGCGGGCAGAGCCGACCAATCAAGATCACTTGGTGGTGGGAGACGGGCGCGTTGTCAGTGGCAGGTGCGAGGATGCCTCCTGTTACTGGCCGACGTGCCCGAGTGCGGTGGGGGGACCTGCGATGGGGGATCGCAGCGCACCTCTTCGTGGGCGCCCGCGCAGAAGGGACCGCTGACGGCGATGCAGATCCGGCTGACCGTCGTAGACCCGCTGGGGACGCGCCCCGAGGGGCGTGCCGCGTCCTGCGACGTGCTGGTGACGGCGCCGGCCGGGACCGCACTCGCCGCGGTGGCGTCCGGCCTCGCCTCGGCGGTCGGGGGCGAGGGCGCCGGTGTGCTGTACGCGGGAGCGGAGCGGCTCGACGCACAGCGCTGCACGCTCGGTGAGCCACCGCTGATCGACGGCGCCGTGCTGTCCCTGGGTTCCCCGGCGGAGCCAGGACCCGAGGTCGACGCGGCCGCGGCCCAGCTCCATGTCGTCGCCGGGCCCGACGCGGGCGGCGTCCATCTGCTGCACGGCGGCCGTATCGACATCGGCCGCTCCGCCGACGCCGACGTACCCCTGGACGACCCGGACGTCTCCCGCCTCCACTGCGCCGTCACGGTCGCCGCGGACGGGCGGGTGTCGGTCGCGGACCTCGGCTCCACGAACGGCACGACGCTGGACGGCGCGCGCGTGGGCGAGCGTCCGGTGCGGCTGGCGCCGGGGGCGCTGCTGCGGGTGGGCGAGTCGACGTTGCGGCTGGCTCGCGCGGACGACGCGACGGCGGTTCGGGAGACGGTGACGGACGGCGAGGGACATGTACGGGTGGCGGGGGTGCCCGAGGAGCCGCCGAGGGCGTCCGGGTCCGCCGAGACCGTGCCGCACGCGCGCGAGGGGAGCGCTTCCTCCGCCTTAACGGTCAGCACGGTCGGCGAGGACGCGTCTCGCCCCTCGGCCGACGACACGCACCACGGCTTCGGCACGTCGGGATGGGGAGCCGCGGAGGGCAGCGACCCCGGGACGCAGGGGCACGGCCCCGTGGAACCGCCGGTCGTGCCCGGGCAGGGCGGGTCACCCGAGATCGAGAACGCGGGGTCGGTCGAGAGCGCAGGGCCAGCCCGGAGCACCCGGAAGGACACGCCGACGAGGGGCACGACCGTGCCGCGCGGGGTGCGCAGGCGCGGCGGGCTCTCGGCATGGGCCCGGCGGCTGGCCGGCGGCCGCAGCGAACAGTCCGGGACGACGGCGTACGAGGGGTACGAGGAGTACGAAAAGGACGCAGCACCGTCTCCGGAGCCCGCCGTGGAGGCCGCGTGGGAGCCGGAGCGGTGGCCCGACCCCGCGGCGCTTCTCCTGACCGCGCTCGGACCGGGGCCCCGGTTGTGGGAGCGCGGACCCGAGCACCCGGAGACGCTCGCGGTGCGGCTCGGTACGGCGGACCGGAGCGCGCCCGACGGTTCGGGGCTGCTGCCCGCGGTGCCGGTGACCACCGGGTTGCGGGAGGTCGGGGCGCTGGGTCTGGCCGGGCCGCGCACCCGTCTCTCCGGGCTCGCCCGCGCGGTGGTGGCGCAGCTCACCGCGCTGCACTCCCCCGACACGCTGGAGATCGTCCTGCTCAGCGCGGACCGCTCGCGCCCCCTGGAGGAGCGCACCGCCGAGTGGTCCTGGCTCGGCTGGCTCCCCCATCTGCGCCCCGCCCACGGCCAGGACTGCCGTCTCCTCCTCGCCTACGACCGCGAACAGGCCACGGCCCGCACGGAGGAACTGCTCCGCCGCTTGGAGGATCACGTAACGGAGGCGGGGCGGAGGACGGCGACTCGTCCCTCGCACGCGACTGCCACGGGCCGCCACGAGGTCCACCTCACCGCCGCCTCCCCGGACCCGACCGGCGCCGTCCCCGCCGCACGCCGACCGGGCGACACCGACGCCGACGCCGGCACCAGTACCGGCACCGGTGCCGGGCGCGGCGATGGCAACGACGTGAGCAACGGTCCGGGACCGTCCGCCGATGGCACCCACGTCGGTCACCCGTCGGGCAACCGCGGCAGTGACGACCGCGGCCACGACGGCCACGGCGACGATGCGACCGACCGTCCCGGGTCCCCCGCCGGAAGCCCCCACTCGGGTCACCGCTCGGACGACCGAAGCGGTGCCGGGCGCGGCCACGGCGGCGCCGCGAGCGACCGCCCCGGCCCGTCCGCCGAAGGCGCCCACCCAGGCGCCCACCCAGGAGACGGGCCGGACGACCGCGGCGCCGCAGGGCGCGGCTCCAGAGCAGCCGCCGACGGTGGCGGTGGCGAGGCCACGAGCCACCTCCCCGAGCCGTCCGCCGAAGGCTCCCACCCGGGCCACCCGTCGGACCACCGCAGCGCGCCCGACTCGTACGACTCACTGAGCTCACCTGACTCACCTGGCTCACCTGACTCAAAGGCACCCGCACCCACCACCGGACGCGACCGCGACGCCACCCACCTGGGGTTTTCGCTGGGTGGAGGGCAGGTCGACGGTGCGTTTCCAGGCCGGGGGCACCGGCCCTCCTGGGCCCGGGTCGACGACGCGGGCGACGTCGACTGGCCGGGGCCGTACACCGTGGTCGTCGTGGACGGTGACCCCGGGCCCGCCGCCGTGCGGGAAGCCGTGTCGCGGCTGGCGGTCGAGGGGCCGCGGGTCGGGATCCATGTCGTGTGCCTCGCCGAGACGGCGGCGGCGTCGCCCGCCTCGCCGGTGACGGAGACGTACGAGGCGGCCTGCGCGGCCTCGTCGGCGTTCCGGGACTGCGGGGCCGTCGCCCTGCTCAGCGGGGACGTGGCCACGGCGCTCCGGCTGCTCCGGGTGGCACCGGGCGCCCCCGCCGACGCCGCCGGCGCCCACACACAGACCGCGGAGCACACCCGCGGACCCGTCGGCCACGGCACCGTGGCCACCGTCGACGCGGTGTCCATGGCCTGGGCCGAGCGGTTCGCGCGGGCGCTGGCTCCGTTGCGTACGGACGGCGTGCCCGGTGAGCGGCACGCGCACGTGTCCGCTCCGCTGCCCCAATCGGCGCGGCTGCTGGACGAGTTGGGCCTGGCCCGGGCCACCCCGGCGTCGCTGATGGCCCGCTGGGCGGACGCGGCCGACGACACGAAGGCGCTCGGCGGGCGCGCGGTCGCCGTGCTCGGGGCCGGGCCGCGCGGTCCTGCGAGCGTGGACCTCGCGGGCGAGGGACCGCATCTGCTGATCGAGGGACCGTCGGGCAGCGGGCGTACGGAGCTGCTGCGCTCCGTCGCCGCGTCGCTCGCCGCCGCGGAGCGGCCCGACCGGCTGGGGATCGTGCTCGTCGACGGGCGGGACAGCACCGGGAGCGGTGCCGCCGCGCGCGGGGACGGCCTGCGGGTCTGCACCGACCTGCCCCATGTCACCACGCATCTCGCGGCCCACGACCCCGTCCGTATGCGGGAGTTCGCCCAGTCCCTCACCGCCGAGCTGAAGCGACGGGCCGAGCTCCTCGGCCGCCTCGGCTTCACCGAATGGCACGCACGGCAGCAGCTGTCGGGCCGCATCGGGGGGCAGCGCTCGGCGAACGGTTCCGCCGGCACGCCCCCGGGATCCGCCACGGCACGCACCACCTCCGGCGCCGCCGACCTGGACGCGCCCTCCAGCTCCACCCTCCGCCTGCGCCCCGCCGCCGAACGGCGGCGGGCGGCGGACG
This sequence comes from Streptomyces scabichelini, assembly GCF_011045015.1. Classification (GTDB taxonomy): domain Bacteria; phylum Actinomycetota; class Actinomycetes; order Streptomycetales; family Streptomycetaceae; genus Streptomyces; species Streptomyces scabichelini. Next base: position 7,088 of record NZ_JAAKZY010000087.1, read on the forward strand.
CGGGGCCGCCGCTCCCCCGGCTCGTCGTGGTCGTCGACGACCTGGACGCCCTGCTCTCCCCCGCCCTGGGCTCGCCGGGACGCCCCGCGGCGGGATCTGTCGTACGGGCCCTGGAAGCCGTGGCCCGGGAGGGTCACCGGCTCGGGGTGCACCTGGTGGCGGCCACCGGGGGCGGAGCCCGTACCGCCGAGACGGAGCTGGCCCGGCGGGCCACGCTGCGGATCGTCCTCGAAGCCCCCTCGTCCGGCCCGGAGGAGCCCGCCCCCGGCCGCGGACGCCTCACCGGTGGTCCCGGAGGTCCCGGCGGCCAGGCGATTCCCTTCCAAGGAGGCCGGGTCACGGGACGTATCCCCCGGACGGCGACCCTGCGGCCCACGGTCGTCCCCCTCGAGTGGAACCGTATGGGAGACCCGCCCGCCCGCCGCCCCGTGCGCGAGCTGGGCAACGGCCCGACGGACCTGGCGCTCCTCGCCAGCGCCCTGGAGCGAGCCGCCCGCTCCGTCTCGGCCACGGAGGTCCCCTCACTCCTCTGACGGCTCCTCTGATCACTCCCCTGATCACTCCTCTGACGCTCCGTCTGCCTTACCCCACGTCACGACGCGGTTACGATCACGCCCTTGACAGCGCAGGCGCTCTTGCCGCCGCCAAGCAGGCGGGCGTACACCAAGAGCGCATGAGACAGCGCTCGGACGTTCGACGGAGAACGGGGCAAGTGATGCGCAGCACTCTTCGTACATGCAGGCCGTACAGGAAAGGCGGGGCCGTAAAGGCCGCAGCCGCCGTCGTCGCGGGGGCGATGGCGCTCACGCTCACCGCGTGCGGCGGCGACGGCGACGATGACGGCGGAGGGAGCGACGGCGGCGAGACGAGCAACGCGGCCTCCGTCGAGCTCCCCAAGCTCGACGGTCAGAAACTGGAGGTCGCGGCCGTCTGGACCGGCCCGGAACAGGAGAACTTCACCAAGGTCCTGGACGAGTTCGAGAAGCGGACGGGCGCGGAGGTCAGTTACGTGCCGACCGGCAACAACACGTCCACCTTCCTGGGCACGAAGATCCAGGGCGGCAAGCCGCCGAACGTGGCGTTCCTGCCGCAGGTCGGCGTGCTCCACCAGTTCGCCGACAAGGGCTGGGTCAAGCCCCTCAGCGCCGAGGCCCAGGCGCAGATCGACAAGAACTTCTCGGCGGGCTGGAAGGACCTGGGCGCGTACAAGGGCAAGCAGTACGGCGTCTACGCGAAGGCCGCCAACAAGTCCCTGGTCTGGTACAACACGGCTGCCTTCGAGGCGGCCGGGATCACCGCGGAGCCCAAGACCTGGGACGAGTTCGTCCAGACCGCGCAGACGCTGTCGGACGCCGGTTCGCCCGCGGTCTCCATCGCCGGGCAGGACGGCTGGACCCTCACCGACTGGTTCGAGAACGTCTATCTCTCGCAGGCCGGACCCGAGAAGTACGACCAGCTCGCCCAGCACAAGATCAAGTGGACGGATCCCTCCGTGAAGGAGGCCCTGACCACGCTCGCCGAGTTGTGGGGCAAGGACGAGCTGATCGCGGGCGGCCGGGCCGGGGCACTGCGCACCGAGTTCCCCAAGTCGGTGACGAAGACCTTCTCCGGTGACACCCCGGCGGCGATGGTCTTCGAGGCCGACTTCGTCGCGGCGAACATCAACGCCGACACGAAGGCCAAGATCGGCACGGACGCCAAGGTCTTCCCGTTCCCGGCGGTCGGTGACCAGTCGCCGGTGGTCAGCGGCGGTGACGTGGCCGTGGCCCTGAAGGACGACAAGGGCTCGCAGGCCCTGCTGACGTTCCTCGCGTCGACCGACGCGGCCGAGATCTGGGCGGCCCAGGGCGGCTTCATCTCCCCGAACAAGGAGATGGACCAGAAGACCTACAAGGACGACGTGGCGCAGGAGATCGCCAAGCAGCTGATCGCCGCGGGCGACGACTTCCGCTTCGACATGTCCGACCAGGCCCCGGCGGCGTTCGGCGGCACGCAGGGACAGGGCGAGTGGAAGGGGCTCCAGGACTTCCTGAAGACCCCCACGAACGTCGAGGCCGTGCAGCAACAGCTCGAAGCGGCCGCCGCCAAGGCGTACGAGGGCTGACGGCAGCCGATGACGTCGCAGGCGGCGATGGCGGGGGGCCCGGCAGGACCGGTGCCACCCGCCGGCAAACGCAAGAGCGTGATGGGCACCCGGCTGTGGGTGGCAGGACTGTTCCTGCTGCCCGCGCTGGTGCTGCTCGGCGCGCTCGTGGTCTACCCGATCGGGTACTCGGTCTGGCGCAGTCTGTACGACGCCGACGGTTCGGGCTTCGTCGGCATGGAGAACTACGGCGACATCTTCGCGGACGACGCCACCTTCACCGCCGTCAAGAACACCGCGATCTGGGTCGCGGTCGCCCCCGCACTGGTCACCGGGCTCGGCCTGATCTTCGCCGTGCTGATGGAACGGGTGCGCTGGTCGACGGCGTTCAAGATGGTCATCTTCATGCCGATGGCGATCTCCATGCTCGCCGCCGGCATCATCTTCCGGCTCGTCTACGAGGCGGATCCCGACCAGGGCGTGGCCAACGCCGTGGTGGTGGGGGTGCACGACACCTTCGCCGAGTCGTCCGTCTTCCCCAACGCGCGCCCCTCGACGGAGAGTGACCTCAAGGCGTCCGGAGGCGGTTCCTTCACGTCCACGGGCACGGTGAGCGCGGGCTCCCCGGCCCTGCTCCCGCTGGTCGGCATCGCCCCGAACAAGCTGCCGGGCGATCCCGGGGACGCCAGGCCCGCCGAGGCCGCGGGCGACGACGTCACCGGCACGGTCTGGCTGGACTTCAAGCTGGGCGGCGGCGGTGAGAAGGGCGCCATCGACGCGGGCGAGAAGGCCATGGAGGGCATCAAGGTCGAGGCGGTCAAGGACGGCGATGTGGTGGCCTCCGCCAAGACCGGCGGTGACGGTACGTTCACGCTGCCGGCGGAGGCGGACGGTGCCCAACTGCGGCTGCCCGACTCGAACTTCGCGGCGCCCTACAACGGTGTCGACTGGCTCGGCCCGAGCCTGATCACACCGGCCATCATCGCTGCGTACGCCTGGATGTGGGCGGGCTTCGCGATGGTGCTCATCGCGGCGGGGCTCGCCGGAGTGGACCGCAATCTCCTGGAGGCGGCCCGGGTCGACGGGGCCAACGAGTGGCAGGTGTTCCGCAGGGTCACGGTGCCCCTGCTCGCGCCGGTCCTCGTCGTCGTGCTGATCACCTTGATGATCAACGTGATGAAGATCTTCGACCTTGTCTTCATCATCGCGCCGCAGCCCACCCAGGACGAGGCCAACGTCCTGGCCCTGCAGCTCTACAACTCGTACACCGGCGGTGGCGGCGACCTCGGCCTCGCCAGCGCGATCGGTGTGGTCCTGCTGCTGCTCGTGCTGCCGGTGATGATCGTCAATATCCGCCGACTGCGAAGGGAGCGCCGACGGTGACCGCACCCTCCGTACCGATGAAGGAACCAGTGGTGGCCGCCGAACCGGCCGGGCCGCCCGAGCGGTCGCTCGTGTCCCGGCTCGCGAGCGGCGCGGCCGGCGGTGTGATGCGGCTCTTCCTGATCCTGATCGCACTGCTCTGGGTGACGCCCACGGTGGGTCTGCTCGCCTCGTCGTTCCGTGATCCGACCGACATCGCCGCCTCCGGCTGGTGGGACATCTTCAGCAAGCCGTCCCAGCTCACCACCGAGAGCTACTCGACCCTGCTCGGCAAGGAGGAGATCACCGACTCCCTGCTCAACACGATCTGGATCACCGTTCCGGCCACCGCCCTGGTCATCGTCATCGGGGCCATGGCCGGATACGCCTTCGCCTGGATGGACTTCAAGGGCCGCGACTGGTGGTTCCTGGCCGTCGTGGCGCTGCTTGTGGTGCCGGTGCAGATCGCCCTGATCCCGCTGTCGGACCTCTTCGGCGACCTCGGGATCTTCGGCAGCATCATCGGTGTCGTCCTGTTCCACGTGGGCTTCGGCCTGCCGTTCGCGATCTTCCTGCTGCGGAACTTCTTCGCGGAGATCCCCCGGGAACTCCTGGAGGCGGCGCGGCTCGACGGCGCGAGCGAGACCCGGCTGTTCACCACGGTGATCCTGCCGCTCGGCGCGCCCGCCATCGCGTCGCTCGGCATCTTCCAGTTCCTGTGGGTGTGGAACGACATGCTGGTGGCGCTGGTCTTCTCGGACTCGGATTCACGGCCGCTGACGGTCGCCCTGACCGAGCAGACCCGGCAGTTCTCCGGCAACATCGAGACGCTCGCGCCCGGCGCGTTCATCTCGATGGTGATCCCGCTGGCCGTGTTCTTCGCGTTCCAGCGGCAGTTCGTGTCCGGCGTGATGGCGGGCGCGGTGAAGTAGCACCTCCGGGGCGGGCCGGCAACGGTCCGCCCCTCATCGCTCGCCGGACATCCCCCGTATGCCACATCTGGCGTAACCAGATCACCCCTTTGGCCGTTTCCGGGCAGTCTGCCGCGCCGACCCATGGATGTGTGCCGTGCCCCGGTTCAGTGTCATCGTCCCCGCGTACAAGGTGCAGGCATACCTGCACGCCTGCCTGGCATCCGTCCTCGAACAGTCCTTCCCCGACCTGGAGTTGATCGCGGTCGACGACTGCTCGCCGGACGCCTGCGGCTCGATCATCGACGAGCTCGCCGCCCAAGACCCCCGCGTACGGGCTGTGCACCTCGATGAGAACGTGGGCCTCGGCCCGGCCCGCAACGCCGGTATGGAGTGCGCCAAGGGCGACTACCTGATCTTCCTGGACGGCGACGACAGCCTCACCCCGGACGCGCTGCGGGCCATCTCCGACCGGCTGAAGGAGACGGACGATCCGGACGTCCTGGTCTACGACTACGCGCGCACGTTCTGGACGGGCGAGACGGTGCGCAACGTGCAGGCCGCGCAGCTCACCGAGCGGGGCCCGGCGCCGTTCCGGCTCGACGACCGGCCGGGGCTGCTCAAGGTCCTCATGGTGGTGGGGAACAAGGCGTACCGCCGGGAGTTCATCGAGCGGGAGGGCTTCACGTTCCCTCCCGGCCACTACGAGGACACTCCCTGGACGTACCCGGTTCTGTTGGCTTCCGAGACCATCGCGACGCTCGACCGCGTCTGCGTCCACTACCGCCAACGACGCCAGGGGAGCACGCCCGGCACGACCGGCACGCCCGGCACGACCGGCACGACCACCGGCCGGGGACACTTCGACATCTTCGACCAGTACGACCGTGTCTTCACCTATGTCGACGCCCGTCCCGAACTGGCGCACTGGCGCCCCGTCCTGTTCCGCCGCATGGTCGACCATCTCTCGGCCGTGTTCCTCGGGCGCGACCGGCTGCCGCGCGGCAGCCGTCGCGAGTTCCTGCGCAGGGCCCGCGCCCACTACGGCCGCTACCGCGTGCCGGGTGCCCGGCTCCCGGCCCGCAACTGGCTGCGGCACGTGCTCATCCGCCTGGGCAGCCACCGCACGTATCGCACGCTGTGCGCGGCGGCACGGCTGAAGAGACGCGTGGCGGGTGGCGTCACGGCGGTGTTCCGTCGCGTACGGGCCGCCGCGCTCAAGCTGCACTACCGGGTCCAGCTCCGGCTTCCCGTACGGGCCGACCGCGCCGTGTTCTCCAGCCACGACGGGCGCGGTTACGGCTGCAATGCCGGGGCGCTGGAGGACGCGTTCCGTACGTACGCGCCGGGCATCCGCACCGCGTGGATCGCGGCGCCCGAGTACCACCACACGGTCCCGACCTCCACGCGCAAGCTGCGCCCGGACACGGCCGCGTACTGGACGGCGCTCGCCCGCTCCAAGTACCTCGTCAGCAACGTCGGCTTCGGCCGCGAACTGGTCAAGCGACCGGGGCAGATCGTGGTCCGGACGCAGGCCGGCACCCCGCTCAAGCACATGGGCCTGGACCTGACGGACCGCCCGGCGGCGGCCCGCGGCACGGACTTCGCCGAACTGCTGCGCGACGCCGACCAGTGGGACTACTGCCTGTCCGGCAACCGCCACTCCACGCTCGTCTGGGAGCGCGTCTTCCCCTCCGGCTACACGACGCTCGAGTACGGCCAGCCGCGCAACGACGTGTTCCAGCGGGCGACCTCGGCGGACGTGGCCCGGCTGCGCGAGACCCTCGGCATCCCCGAGGGCACGGTCGCGATCCTGTACGCGCCGACGCACCGTGACTACCGCCGCACCCAGCGCAGCATGCTCGACCTGGAACGCGTACTGCGCCGGCTCGGCCCGCGCTTCGTGCTGTTGACCCGCGCGCACCACACGTACGGCGCCCCGCTCGCCCAGAGCGGCGGCCGGCTGATCGACGTGTCGGACCATCCGAGCATCGAGTCCCTGTGCCTCGCCTCGGACGCGCTGATCACCGACTACTCCTCCCTGATGTTCGACTATGCGAATCTCGACCGGCCGATCGTGATCCACGCGGACGACTGGGAGGCGTACGAGGCGGCACGCGGCACCTATTTCGATCTGCGCGCGTTTCCGCCGGGAGTCGTCGCGCGCGGCGAGGACGAACTGATCGACATCTTCGCGACCGGCCACTGGCGCGGTTCGCGCTCCGCGCAGCTGAGGGCCGCGTTCCGGGGGCGCTTCTGCCCGTACGACGACGGGCGGGCCGCCGAGCGTGTCGTACGCCGTGTCGTGCTCGGTGAGACCGCGGGGCTGCCGGCCGTGGTGCCGCCGGACGAGCGCCATCCGGTGCCGTCGGCGGCGGACGGCGGCATTCCGCGGGTGCCCGATTCCCCGCGAACCGGGGATTATCCGACCCCCTCACCACTGGCAACTGTTTCGACACCCGGAGTTTCCGTTCCGGTCGTTGACAGTCCCTGAAGCACTCAGATCCCATCCTCCAACACACAGAAATTCCATAGACCCCGCTGTACGGAGTACACATGACCTCCAGCACCACCGAGCTGCCCCGTCCCAAGACCCTGTCGGACGTCAAGGGCTGGTTCCGTGCCGTCGATCAGCAGCTGTTCGACTGGTTCCTGTCCCGGCAGCTCGACAGCCGGCAGACCGGCGATCTGCTGGAACTCGGCGCCTACATGGGAAAGAGCGCCATCTTCATGGCCTCCTACCTGCGTGACGAAGACAAGTTCACGGTGTGCGACCTCTTCGACTCCCCCGCGGAGGACGCGGCCAACAGCAAGGAGATGAACAAGTCGTACTCGACGCTGACCCGGCGGGCCTTCGAGGCCAACTACCTCGCATTCCACGAGCAGTTGCCGGAGATCATCCAGGCGCCGAGCCAGGTGGTCGCCGACCGCGTCGAGGACAAGAGCTGCCGCTTCGCGCACATCGACGCCTCGCATCTGTACGAGCACGTGAACGCGGACATCGAGGCGGTGCGCGACATATTGCTGCCCGACGGCGTGGTCGTGCTCGACGACTTCCGCGCCGAGCACTGCCCGGGCGTCGCCGCGGCCACCTGGGGGGCGATTCCCACGTACGACCTGCGCCCCATCTGCATCACGGGCACCAAGTTCTACGGCACGTGGGGCGACCCCGAGCCGCTGCGCGACGCGCTGCTGGAATGGCTGGCGGGCCGTGACGACATGTGGCACGAGGTGCAGCAGGTGGCGGGGTACGGGCTGATCCGCATCACCGGCCAGAAGGCCAGGGAGCCGGAGCAGCCGGTGTCCAAGTACGCGGGCGAAAAGCCGGAGCCGGTGGCCGAGACTCCGGCCACGCCCAAGCCCACGTCCGCGGCCGCGTCCACTCCGCGCGCGGCCGCGCGGCCCGCCACGGTCGGCCCCGCCAAGCGGCGGCCGAGCCGCACCAGGCGGATCGCGAAGGACCTGCTGCCGCCGATCGTCACGAGGGCGCTGGTCAAGGCCCGTAAGGGCTGAGGCGGTTACCGCGCCCCTGAAGGAGGCCGGAGGCCTTCCTTTTAGGGGCGCGGGGCTGTGTCAATTTGCGGCTTCCGCCGCGTGGGCGCGACCAGCCACAACGCACCCGCAGGAAGGAAAGAGCCGCATGCCCCCCTCGAAGACGCGTACCTGGGTGATCCTCCTCGCCGCCGTCTTCGCTCTGCTCCAACTCGCCAACGTCACGGGCCGGGACACCCCCGACAGCAGGAACTACCTGTCGTACGCCCTGAGCCTGCGCGGCGACAGCAAGCGCGAGGCGGCGGCCACCACCATCGACTACGTCTGCGCGGGCCGGGCCGACGAGGCGCGCCGCAGCCAGAGCGTCGACGTGGTGAGCTTCCGCTCCCCGAGCCGGGCCGGGCAGGTCGCGGAGGAGTGCCGGCGCGAGCTGTGGCGGCAGGTGGACCGGCGACTGCGGGCCGGGCAGACCGACGGACACACCGTGCCGTTCACGTCCGAGCGGTTCCGGCGGATCTTCGAGGCGCGGCCCGGGTATCCCGTGCTGCTGGCGCCGTTCGTCACGGTGTTCGGCGTGACGTGGGGCATCTGGGTGTCGAGCGTGCTCGTGGCCGCGGCCGGGGGCGTCCTGGCCTTCCTGGTCCTGCGTGCCCTGCGCGCCCCGACCGCCGTGGCCCTCACCGGGCAGGCCCTGTTCTACGCCCTGCCGGTCGGCACGACCGCCATGCGCCCCATGACCGAGGGTCTGCTGCTCGCCCTGTCCCTGACGGCCCTGTGGGGCTGTGTGCTGGCGCTCGACGGCCGGCCGCGCGCCGGGGCCGCACTGGTCGACGGCTCGCTGCTGCTGCTCTTCACGGTGAAGCACTCGCAGGCACTGTTCCTCGGGCTGTGCCTCGTGGGGGCGTGCGGGGTGATCGCCGTACGGAGAAAGGGACTTGACCACGGTCCGCGGATGATCGCCGTGGTGGCGGGCTGCGCGGCCCTGGGCACCGTGTCGGCCGCCGAGCTGCTGAACTATCCCTCCACGAACGAGAGCCTCCAGGACCTGCTTGCCCACCACTTCACGCTGCCCGACCGCGCACACCCGTGGCCGGAGTTCCTGCGACTGGAGTCCAACTTCTGGGTGGAGTGGCTGCGCCGGCAGTTCTGGGAGCCGCTGTTCATCGCGGCGCTGGCCGCCGGTGCGTGGGGTGTGCTGCGGCAGCGTCCGGTCTTCGCGGCGTTCCTGATCGCGGCGGCCTTCAGCGGTGTCCTCAACCAGGCGGGCCACCCGGACATCAACATCGGCGACCGGCTGATCGTGCTGGCGTGGGTGCTGCCGGTGATCGGGGTGCCGCTGCTGCTGGAGCGGGCCGCGTCGACGATGCCGACGCTTGAAACCCCGGGTGCCCGGCCCGCGTTGACCGCGAGCCGGGCACCGAACCTGCGCTGATCAGGGGTTGACCGAACCCGCCTTGATCAAGGATTACTCGACGACGAGCTCGACCGGGATGTTGCCGCGGGTCGCGTTGGAGTACGGGCAGACCTGGTGGGCCTGCTCGACCAGCGTGCGGCCGGTCTCGGCGTCGACGGACTCGGGGAGCTCCACGCGCAGCGTGACCGTGAGGCCGAAACCCTCGCCCTGCTTGCCTATGCCGACCTCGGCGGTCACCGCCGCGTCGCTGACGTCGACCTTCGCCTGACGGCCGACGAGGCCGAGGGCGCTGGCGAAGCAGGCGGAGTAGCCGGCGGCGAACAGCTGCTCCGGGTTCGTGCCCCGTCCTCCGCTGCCGCCCATCTCCTTCGGAATGTCCAGCTCGAGGTCGAGGCGGCCGTCGCTGCTGTAGGCCCGGCCGTCGCGGCCGTGGGTGGCGGTGGCGACAGCGGTGTAAAGCGCGTCCATGGAAAACCATCCTTCTCATCAGCGATCAAGATCGTGTCGGCGGGCCTTGGGGGTGTCCTTGGCTCGGCCGCCTCACGACGACAATTAGAGCACACAATTCAGTTGTGCACAATCCAATGGCGCGTACGAGCTATCCTGGAGGCATGACCACTACTCCGACACCGAACCCCGCCGCAGCCGACGCCCTGCGTGACGCCGAGGACTTCCTCCGTCTCGACCAGCAGATCTGCTTCTCCCTGAACGCCGCGTCGCGTGCCTTCGGCGGCGTGTACCGGGTCGTCCTGAAGGACCTGGGGCTCACCTACCCGCAGTACCTGGTCATGCTCGTGCTGTGGGAACACGGCGAGCTGGCGGTGAAGAAGCTGGGCGAGCATCTGCGGCTCGACTCCGGGACACTGTCGCCGCTGCTCAAGCGGCTGGAGGCGACCGGTCTCGTACGGCGTGAGCGCAGCGTCCAGGACGAGCGGTCGGTGGTCGTCCGGCTCACGGACGAGGGCGGCGCGATGCGCGAACGGGCACTCGCCGTGCCGCGCCGGATCTTCGCCGCGACGAGCTTCGACCTGGACGAGCTCCGCGATCTGCGGACCCGGCTCGACGAGCTCACGGCGGCGCTGGACGAAGCGGACCTCGACGAGGCCGGTCTTGACGAGGCGGCGCTGGAGAGCTGATCACGAGGGTGCCGGATTCTCCGGTAAGGAGCCGGGTTCTCCGGTAAGGATCCGCCGGTCATTGGCGGAACCTTTGCCGAATTCCTGCCATCTTCCCCACGGGACAGTAAGTAACTCTTACCGGAAAATTACCCGCAAGACCTACATTCCTTCCCGTGGAAGCCAGTCAAGCCATGCATCCTCACCCACCCCAGGTCTGCGTCGTCGTCATCGGGTACGACGACGTCACTCATGTGGCGGACGCGGTGCGCTCGGCGCTGGCACAGGGCCCGGCCGTCCGAGAGGTGATAGCCGTCGACGACTGCTCGACGGACGGCAGCGCCGAACTCCTGGACCGTCTGGCGCTCGGCGAACCGCGCCTGAGGGTCCTGCGCCGCAAGGTGAACAGCGGCGGCTGCGGCAGCCCGCGCAACGACGGGATCGACGCCGCCACGGCCCCGTACGTGATGTTCCTGGACAGCGACGACGTACTGCCGCCCGGCGCCGTGGACGCGCTCCTCGACGCGGCCGTCGGGCGCGGCACCGAGGTCGCGGCGGGCCTGTGCGTACGCCGCGAACTGCCGTCGGGCCGCGAGGTCCCCTGGCAGCCCGAGCTGTACGGGCAGCCCGCCCTGGTGCCGCACGCCTCCATGCACACCGACCTGGTCCACGACACGCTCTGCGTCAACAAGCTGTACCGCACCGACTTCCTGCGCGAGCAGGACATCCGCTTCCCCGAGGGGCGCTTCCCCTACGAGGACTTCGTGTTCACCGCACGCGTGCTCGCCGCCGGGCCGCGCATAGCGCTGATACCCGACACCGTGTACGTCTGGCATGTGCGCCGGTCCGCCGAGCGCCTGTCGATCTCGCTCGACCGGGCGGACACGGACAACTGGCGGGCCAGGCTCACGGCCCACGGCATGGCGCACGACATCCTCCTCGCCGCCGGTGAGAAGCGGCTCGCGCGGGCGGCGCGCACCACGTTCCTGGACCACAGCCTGCGGATGTACGCGCGCGAGCTCGGTCTGCGCGGCGCCGAGTACCGGCGTGAGTGGTGGGCCCTCACGCGCGCGCATCTCGCCGCGTACGACGCGGGCGACTTCGCCGTCGCCCCGGCGCCAGGGCGGGTCGTCGCACAGCTCGTCCTGGCCTCCGAGGAGCCGCGCGACCTGGACCGCGTCAAGGAGGTCGCCGCGCGTCCGGCCCGGCTGCTGCCGCCGTATCCACGGGCTGCGGACGGCACGCCGGTCTGGGCCGCCGATCTCCCCCAAGTGACCCTGGAACACCTCCTGTTCCGGCCTGTCCATCTCCTCCCTGTTGCCGTCGACGCGGAACTGCGGCCACGCGCGCGTGCCACCCGACTACGGCTGTGCCTGCACGAGCTGTACGGGCGGATGGCGGACGCGGGGCCGGCCTCCGTGGACATCGAGTTCGTGAACCGCCAGGACGGCCGGACGGGTCTCGGCCTCACGGCGGACTTCCTGGCCGACGACTTAGAGACCGGCTCCGAGCCGGACTTCTGGTGGGCCGAGGCGCCGGTCGACCTCTCGGCGCTCGGCTCCGGCACCTGGGACCTGCGGCTGTGCGTGCGCTTCCACGACGGCACGAGCCGCGACACCACGGCGCACGCGGTCGCGGGGCCGGGCCTCCTGCGCCGTACCGCCGTACCGAGCACCCGCCACGGCGTGCTGCTCGTCCAGCCGTACGCCACCCACGCGGGCTCGCTGGCGCTGCGGCTCGCGCCCGGTCGGCGAGGAGTGACAGCCGTGGTGCGCCGCCGGCTGAGGCGCCTGCTTCACTTATGCACGACGATGGACACACGTGTCCGCTGAGAAGCACATCTGCTGACATACGCATCCGCACCACCACCGACAGACGAACCGACAGACGAACCGACAGACGAGGGGACTGCCGTACATGACCTGGCTGATCACCGGCGGCGCCGGCTACATCGGGGCGCATGTGGTCCGCGCGATGACCGAGGCGGGCGAACAGGCCGTGGTGTACGACGACTTGTCCACCGGGATGGCCGAGCGCGTCCCCGACGGGGTGCCCCTGGTCGTCGGCTCGACCCTGGACGCGGAGCGTGTGACGCGCGCGCTCACGGACCACGCCGTCACCGGTGTCGTCCACCTGGCGGCGAAGAAGCAGGTCGGTGAGTCGGTGGAGCTGCCGCTGCACTACTACCGCGAGAACGTCGAGGGCCTGCGGGTGCTGTTGCAGGCGGTCACGGCCGCCGCGGTGCCGTCGTTCGTGTTCTCGTCCTCCGCGGCGGTGTACGGGATGCCCGACGTCGACCTCGTGACCGAGGAGACGCCCTGCGTCCCCATGAGCCCGTACGGCGAGACGAAGCTGGCGGGCGAGTGGCTGGTCCGCGCGACGGGCCGCGCACACGGTCTCTCGACGGCTTCCCTGCGCTACTTCAACGTGGCGGGCGCGGCGACACCGGAACTGGCCGACACGGGCGTCTTCAACCTCGTACCCATGGTCTTCGAGAAGCTCACGGAGGGCGCGGCGCCGCGGATCTTCGGCGACGACTATCCGACGCCCGACGGCACCTGCGTACGCGACTACATCCACGTGGTCGACCTGGCCGAGGCCCACGTGGCGGCGGCCCACCGCCTTGCCGCCTCCCCCGGCACGGACCTCACCCTCAACATCGGTCGCGGCGAGGGCGTTTCGGTCCGCGAGATGATCGACCGCATCAACGAGATCACAGGCTACGACCTGCCTCCGGAGGTCACACCGCGCCGCCCGGGAGACCCGGCCCGCGTCGTCGCGTCGGCGCACCGCATCGCCGACGAACTGGGCTGGAAGGCGAAGTACGACGTCGACGACATGATCAGGTCGGCTTGGGAGGGGTGGGGGCGGCTGCATCCTGAGGCTCGGCACGGCTAGGAGCGTGGGTCGGTAACGAGCAAGCGGCCTGCTGGCCGTGCTCGATGGGATCGGTCGCGGTCGCCCGCCGGCGCCTGTGGGGTTGTGTGGGGGCGGCCCTGCCCGTCGGATGTGCGGCCTGGTAGGGCCCGTGACGGGGCTGGGAGGCCCGGCTGGTCAGCTGGCGTGGGCGGCGAGTCCGGCGGTTCCGGCGTGTCGGAAGATCTTGCGGAGGTTGTGGCAGGCGGCCAGCAGTCGCCACTCGCCGCGGGCGCCGTCCTCGCCGCGCAGGAGGAGTTGGCGGCCGTTCTGGCAGGTCATGATCTGGCCGAATACGGGTTCGACGATGGCCTTGCGGCGGCTGTAGGCGGTCTTGCCGGGCTTGGTCCGCAGCTTGCGGGCCATGCGTTCCTTCAGGGTGGCGTTCGCCGGGATCCGTCCGCGCGGTGCGGGCGGTACCTGTTCGTCGTGGGCCAGACGGCCAGTGGCCATGAACGTGTCGGTTCCGTAGGACAGTTGGCGATCCCTGGCGGCTTCGAGGTTGGTCTCGGAGCAGTAGCCGGCGTCGACCAGGGCCTGCTTGGGGTGCGTGCCGGTGTTCGCCGCGGACTGCTCCAGCATGGTGGTGTAGTTCAGCGCGTCCGAGGCGTTGGTCGTCACGTCGGCGGTGGTGATGACCTGGTGGGCCTCGTCCACGACAGCTTGGGCGTTGTAGGCCTGGATGTAAGCGCCGTCGCTGTTCTTCATGATCCGCGAGTCGGGGTCGGTGAAGTTGGCCTGGGCCTTCGGTTTCGGGCGGGCCTTGGCGGCCGCCTTCTCCCCGGCGTCGGTGACGGCCTGCTCGTCGGCTGTGCCCTTGCGCTGCTGGCGGCGGCGCTCGATGTCCTCGGCGTGGCGACGGGCCTTGTCCGCAGCTTCGGCCTCGATCTGGGCGCGGGCTGCCTGCAGTCTGGCGAGGCGCTTCTCGCGGCGGTCGAGTTCGGCGGGCAGATCGGTGTCCTTGCCGTCGGGGCCGAAGGCCTGGTCCTCGGCGATGTCGGTGGCCTCGGCGTCGGCGAGCAGGGCGGCGGCCCGGGCCTCCAGTTGGGCGATCTCGGCCTCGATACGTTCCTCCTTGTCGACCAGGCGGCCGTAACTCATCGCCTTGTGTTTGGAGGCGTTGGCTTCGAGCTTGGTGCCGTCCAGGGCGACGCGGCCCATCTTGACCATGCCGAGCTTGGCCGCGAGGTGCAGCGACTGGGTGAACAGGTCGGCCAGGGCGCCCAGGTGGCGGCGGCGGAACCGGGCGATCGAGCGGTAGTCCGGGGCCTGGTCAGCGGCCAGGAACCGGAACGCCACGTCGTCGGCGCACTTGCGCTCGATCGCCCGAGAGGAGCGCACCCCGGTGGTGTAGCCGTAGATCAGCAGACGCAGCATCAGACGCGGATCGTAGGGCGGGTAGCCACACTTCTCGGTGTAATCGGCCAGGACCGGCCCCAGGTCTAGCACCTCGTCGACCAGGTCCGCGACGAACCGGGCGAGGTGCTCCTGGGGCAGCCAGTCGTCCAGCGACGGGGGAAGCAACAGGACCTGGTGAGGGGCGAACGCCCTGAACCGCTTGTCTACCCCCGCCGGACGGCCCTGCGGGTGCTGCTTCTCCACCGGCTCGACCTCGAACAGCCCATCCCCACCACGCATGCCGCGATCCTTCCGCACCTACGGTCATCAACCGGAGGCGGGGTGCTGCCCGGTCGGATAATCCACGTGCGGCCCGGTCGTCCCGCGTGATACTCCTCCCGACTATGGGCGATCTTGTGACAGCGCGGCTCGTACTTCATCCGATGACAGTCAGCGAGGCTGAGCGAGTGGTGGCAGGCGAGTCGGACGGCGGTGCCCGATGGGCGCCCGGATACCCCACCGATGGGGACATGTCCGCCGCCAGGCGCTTCCTGGGCACCTGCGCGACCACCGGTGATCCCCGACCGTTCGGTAACTATGAGATCCGTCGCCGCGAGGACGGTCAGGCGATCGGCGGCCTGGGCTTCCACGGACCTGCGGACGAGAACGGCAGCGTCACGATCGGCTACGGCCTCATCACGTCAGCGCGAGGCAAGGGATACGCCTCCGAAGCCCTCCGCTGCCTTCTGCTGTTCGCGCGGGCACGCGGCGTCACCTGCGTGAAAGGCGACGCCGACCACGACAACATCGCGTCCCAGCACGTCATGACGGCAGCCGGCATGAGGCCGACCGGAGAAGACGAACGCGTCAGGTACTTCGAGATCGCCTGGACCGACACGACGGCGGATACTGCCCCACGCTCCTAGGGCCTGTTGGGTCTGAAATCCCTGGACGGAACGCTGAAGGGCCTGCTGACATAGGCGGAATGAGCTCCTTCTGGACAGGCAAGCGGGTAAGGCTACGCGGCATCGAACCCGAGGACTGGCAAGCGTTCATGCAGATGGACGAATGTTCGGAACACCAGCGGTCGGCAGACGCGCTCTACCCGCCACGCAGCGCATCCGTGTGGGCGGCCGAAAGACGGCCCGCGCCCAGCTTGAACACATCCTGCGACTCTCGGACCTGGATAACGTGACCGTACGCGTCCTGCCTTTCGCCACAGAGGACTTCGCCGGAGCAGGACATTCCATGCTCTACGTACACGGCCCCGTCCCCCAACTCGACACAGTCCAGCTGGACACCGCCCACGGCGGTGAGTTCATCGGCAGCGAGCCGCTCCTCAAGCAGTACCGGAAACGCTACGAAAAGGTCGTCTCCACGGCCCTCGAACCGGGACAGTCCCGGGACTTCATCACCCAGATCCTCCAGGAACTCTGAAAGGTACCCCCGTGTCCACCCCTCTCACCTGGCAGAAGTCGTCGTTCTCGGGCGGCGGTTCGGGCGAGGACTGCGTCGAACTCGCCACCTCCGACACCGCGATACACCTCCGCGAAAGCGACCACCCGGCGATACTCCTCACCACAACGCCCGCCCCCCTGGACGCCCTCCTCACCACCCTCAAGTCCGGCCGCTTCACCTCGCGATGAGGACAGGCTGGAAGAAGCCACTGCTCTCCGGGCTCTCCCAACTGACCTCGGAGAAGCCCGCGTCGGAGACGAACCGCGTCAACTGCCGCTGGCCAAGCGCCCAGTAGGTGGCGCGCCGCACTCGCACCTGCCAGTCGTCCCCGTCCGGTACGAGCTGGAAGAGCTCCAAGTCGTAGTGCTCTCCGTCGTCGTGCCAGTCCCAGAGCTGGAAGCCGATGGTCCGGCCGGCCTCGGTCCGGGACACGCTCGGTGGGGTGGCGGCGGGGCGGGAGGCGAGGATCTCGTCGTAGGGGCGAGTGCTGAGCAGGAGCAGGCCGCCGTCGTGGAGGACGCGTCGCATGGCGGCCAGGGCGGTACGGACGTCCTCCTCGGTGAGCAGGTGGGGAAGCGAGTTGTCGGCACACACGACGACGTCGAACTGGCCGTCGCCGAAAGGAAGCCGGCGCATGTCAGCCACGACCGCCGGAAGCCGCACTCCCCGCGCGCCCGCCTCGCGCACCGCCCGGCCGACCGCCGCCCCGCTGATGTCGCTGCCGGTGACCCGATGCCCCCGGAGCGCCAGCCCGACGGCCTGCGTACCGATCCCGCACGCGCAGTCCAGGACAGCCCTGGATCCCTCCCCCAGCCTCGCCCGGATGATCGCGTCCAGGCTGCCACCCTGCCGGACCACGCCGGCGTCCCAGTCGGCGTAGATCAGGTGGTAGTCGTCGGCGAGCTGGTCGTAGAAGCGCGCCACTGGGTACTCGGCCATACCCCCAAGCTAGCCCCGCGATCACCGTCAGTGCGGAGGCCACCATGGACGCCGCCCGCGCATCGCCGCCCTGACCCACGGCGACCGCGCCGCCTGGGAGGGGACGGCCGTCTTCCATGAGCTGGTCCGCGTCGCCCTGCACGGGGATGACCCGCTGGCCGCACTGCCGGACGCCTTGGACCTCGTACTCCCGGATCACCGGGAGCGGTACGCGATCGTCATCGCGCCGGACCGGCATCCGGATCAGGCGACGGAGTGCAACGGAGCCGTGTGGCCGTGTTTCGGGTCCGCGGTGTGGGCGCTGCGTACGACCGGCTCGTACGAGGACGCCGTACGGGCCGTGATCGACCTGGGCGGGACACCGACACCGTCGCGGCGGTCACGGGCGGGCACGGGCGGGCTCGCGGGGGCCGTGTACGGGGCGAGCGCGGTCCCGGAACGGTGGACCGAGCCCCTGCACGTACCAGCCCTTATCCGCTACGCCTTGTTGAGGTACGCCAGTACCGCCAGGACCCTGCGGTGGCCGCTGTCGCTCGGGGGCAGGCCCAGTTTCAGGAAGATGTTGCCGATGTGTTTGCTGACGGACCGGTCCGTCACCACGAGGGTCTTGGCGATGGTCGCGTTGTCGTGGCCCTCGGCCATCAGCTCCAGGACCTCGCGTTCGCGGGGTGTGAGCATGTCGAAGGGGTCGTCGCCGCGGCGGGTGAGGAGTTCGGTGACGACCTCGGGGTCCAGGGCCGTGCCGCCTGCGGCGACCCGGTCGAGGGCGTCCAGGAACTCGTCCACCCGGCCCACCCGGTCCTTGAGCAGGTAGCCGACGCCGCTCGCCCCGCCGCCCAGCAGTTCCGCGGCGTACGTCTCCTCAACGTACTGGGAGAGTACGAGCACCGGCAGGCCGGGGATCTTCTCGCGGGCGGTGAGCGCGGCCCGCAGGCCCTCGTCGCGGAAGCCGGGCGGCATGCGTACGTCGAGCACGGCGATGTCGGGGCGGTGTTCCAGGAGCGCGGGCAGCACCTCGGGGCCGCTGCCGGCGACAGCCACGACCTCGTGCCCGGCGGAGGTCAGCAACAGGACGATGCCCTCGCGCAGCAGGGCGTTGTCCTCGGCGATCACGACCCGCACAGCGGCTCTCCCACGTGGCTCATTCCGATACGCAGGGGCCCGATACGCACGGCCCGATATGCGCGGCTGTGCAGGGCCCGGTATACGCAGAGGTGCAGGCCCCGATATGCACGACGCTCGCCGCGGGCTGACGCTGTCCTGCTCCGCGGCGAGCGCTTCTCACGTCCTCCGGAGAGGTTCGCTCGTCAGAGTTTGTCCATGCGGGTGTAGGGGCTGACGATTCGGGCCTGGCGGGAGCCGAAGTCGACGAGCATCGCGACGCCGTCCTCGACGCCGACGATCGTGCCCAGGCCGAACTGGTCGTGCGACACCCGGTCGCCCAGGGCGAAGTGCTTGGCGACCGGGACAACCGGAGCTTTGAAGGGACTGGTGGACAGATGGCGCCGGGGCGCTGAGGGCTTCGTCATCGTGCTTCCAGTATGCGCCCCCGAAGCCCCGAAAAGTCAGCCACCGATGACAACGATCCGATCCCCGCTCTACAACGCCTTCAGCGCCTCCGCCGTGGCCAGGGCCAGACTCTCCAGGTAACCCTTCGGCAGCTTCGGGTCACGGATCACCACCGAGCGCCAGTACAGCGGCCCGGAGATCAGGTCGAGGGCGAGGTCCTCGTCGATGCCCATGCGGACCTCGCCGCGCCTCTCGGCCGCGGCCACGATGCCGCTCGCGACGCCCTCCTGGCCTTCCCGCAGGGCCTTCTGCATGGCCTCCGCGATATCCGGATTGCGGGCCGCCTCCGCCTGGAGGTCCGGGATGATCTGCGAGGCCACGGGGTGACGCAGGGCGCGGGACGTGACCTCGTACAGCAGTCGCAGGTCGCCCTCCAGGGAGCCCGTGTCCGGCGCCGGAAGCCCCTGGACGGCGATCGCGGACACCAGGTCGAGCACCAAGTGCAGCTTGGAACGCCACCGGCGGTAGACCGCCGTCTTGCCGACGCCCGCGCGGCGCGCGATCCCCTCGATGGACATCCGTGCGTAGCCGACGGCCGCCAGTTCCTCGAAGACGGCCGCCCGGATGGCCTCCGTCACATCCTCCCGGAGCACGGCCGCTCCGGCGGGAGCCCTGCGGCGCGGCCGCTCCGGGCTCGGCGCGGCTCCGTCGGCTTTCCCCTCAGAGTTCCGATTGGCGTTCCCGTCAGCGTTCCGATCGGCGTTCCCGTCGGCATTCGTCGTCATGCGGTCAAGCATAGGGCGTTACGACGAAACGGTTGCGTTCCGACGTCGAATCGACCTACGCTCACGTTGCGACGATACGGTCCCGTCCCGACGTAAAGCCGGGCCCATCCCCAGGTAAAGCAAGGGTTCTGCACCCGCCTCCGACTCCCCCACCGTCACCACCGCCACCTCCCCCGCACCCAAGAGAAAGCAGCGGATGTGAGCCAGCTCCTCGACACACCGCCCCAGGCACCTGCCCCGCCCGACGACAGCCCCGCGGCGCTCGCCGCCCGCTACGGCCTGACGGTCAGCGGCGCCCGCCCCTCGCTGTCCGCGTACGTCCGCCAGTTGTGGGCGAGGCGGCACTTCATCACGGCGTTCGCGACGGCCAAGCTCACCGCTCAGTACAGCCAGGCGAAGCTCGGGCAGGTCTGGCAGGTGGCGACTCCGCTGCTGAACGCGGCGGTCTACTACTTCATCTTCGGCTACCTGATGGGGACCAGCCGGGGGGTGCCCGACTACATCCCGTTCCTGGTCACGGGCGTGTTCGTGTGGACGTTCACACAGAGTTCGATCATGGCGGGCACGCGGGCGATCTCCGGCAGCCTCGGCCTGGTCAGGGCGCTGCACTTCCCGCGGGCCGCGCTGCCGGTGTCGTACGCCCTGCAACAGCTTCAGCAGTTGCTGTTCTCGATGGCGGCGCTGGTGGTGATCCTGCTCTGCGTCGGTGTGCCGGTCGGCACGTCGTGGCTGCTGGCGATTCCGGCTCTGGCACTCCAGTTCGTGTTCAACGCGGGCGTGGCGATGATCATGGCCCGGATGGGGGCGAGGACGCCGGACATCTCGCAGCTGATGCCGTTCGTGCTGCGTACCTGGATGTATGTCTCGGGTGTCATGTGGAGCATCGACAGGGTGCTCGACAGCCACCAGGACCTGCCGCGTGCCGTGCTGCTCGCGCTGGAGTGCAATCCGGCCGCGGTCTACATCGACCTCATGCGGTTCGCGCTGATCGACAGCTTCCACGCGAGCCAGTTGCCGCACCACGTGTGGGCGATCGCGGTCGGCTGGGCGCTGCTCGCCGGCGTAGGCGGCTTCATCTACTTCTGGAAGGCCGAGGAGACGTACGGACGTGGCTGAGAACGTTGAGCACGCTGAGCACAACGAGAAGATCCCCACCGTCATCGCCGACCGGGTCGACGTCGTCTACCGGGTCAACGGCACCGGCGCCGGCCGCGGCTCCGCGACCGCCGCGCTCAACCGCATCGTGCGCGGCAGGAAGGCCGAGCAGGCGGCGGGCGTACGCAAGGTGCACGCGGTGAAGAGCGTGTCGTTCACCGCGTACAAGGGCGAGGCCATCGGGCTGATCGGCACGAACGGGTCCGGCAAGTCGACCTTGCTCAAGGCGGTCGCCGGCTTGCTCCCTGTCGAGAGCGGCCGTGTCTACACGCACGGCCAGCCCTCCCTCCTCGGTGTGAACGCGGCCCTGATGAACGACCTGACCGGTGAGCGAAACGTCCATCTCGGCGGGCTCGCCATGGGTATGTCCCGCGAACAGGTCCGCGAGCGGTACCGGGAGATCGTCGACTTCTCCGGCATCAACGAGAAGGGCGACTTCATCACATTGCCCATGCGGACGTACTCCTCCGGGATGGCGGCGCGGCTCCGGTTCTCCATCGCCGCCGCGAAGGACCACGACGTGCTGATGATCGACGAGGCCCTGGCGACGGGCGACCGCTCCTTCCAGCAGCGCTCCGAAGCCCGGATCCGGGAACTGCGCAAGCACGCCGGCACCGTTTTTCTTGTGAGCCACAACAACAAGTCCATACGGGATACGTGTGACCGGGTGTTGTGGCTTGAGCGGGGGGAGCTCCGGATGGATGGACCGACGGAGGACGTGCTCAAGGAGTATGAGCAGTTCACCGGGGGGAAGAACTAGGCCTTCGTGGAAGAGCTCGGGGGGCACTGCTGTATGACGGCTGCGGGTCGTCCGTGGCTTGTCGCGCCCACGCGGCGGAGCCGCACGATGTCACAGCCCCGCGCCCCTAAAGGGCGCACCCCTTACCGCTCCAGGAACCCGAACAACTCCTCCCACCGCCGCACGACCTCATCCGTCCCGTACCGCTGGATGTTCACCCTCGCCGCGTCCCCCATCCGGTCCCGCAACTCCTTGTCGGACATCAGCACATCGAGCCTGCGAGCGAGTTCCCCGGTGTTGCCGAGGGCGGCAAGCAGGCCGTCCTCTCCGTCCCGGATGATCTCGTGGACGCCGGGAGCGCAGTCGAAGGCGGCGCACGGCACGCCCGTCGCCATGGCCTCCATCAGGGCGAGCGGGAAGCCCTCACCCCGCGAGGACTGGACGAAGACCGAGCCGCCGCGCAGTGCGCCCGCCACATCGCCCGTACGGCCCATCCACTCGACGGAGTCGTCGAGCCCGAGCGCCGTGCACTGCTTCCTCAGCATCTCCTCGTCCTCGCCGGAGCCGTAGATCCGCAGCGTCCAGTCGGGGTGGCGCGGGGCGACCTCCGCCCAGGTGTCGAGGAGCATGTCGATGCCCTTCTGGTCATGCAGCCGGCCCATGCTGACGACGACGTTCGCGCTGCGCGGTGAGGGCGTCTCGGGCATGAAGGGCAGCGGATTCGGCATGTACGAGGCGTTGTTGAGGCCCTGCCCGATCCACAGGTCGGCGTCCTCGCGGGTCAGGGCGAGCATGCGGTCGACGTCCCGGTAGTGCTTGAGGACCCGCCGGAAGCGCGAGGACCCCTTCGAGTACGCGAACGACTCGTGGCTCATGCCGATGACGGTCAGGCCGCGTGTGTCGGCCAGTTCCACCCACTCCATGGCCCACACCTGCGTGACGATCACGACCGCGCCGGGCCGCGCCGCCCGGAACAGCGCCGTCAGCTTGGCGGCCTGCTCGCGCATGCTCGCCCGACGGGCCCGACCGGGCCGGGGCGGCTGTCCCTCGTACAACGTCGTGGTCGGGTACGGGAGTTCGCCCCCCAGCTCCTGCACGACCTCGGCCGGGGTGATGCCGATGACACGCACGCGATGCCCGCGCTCGGTGAACAGCCGGGCCATCTGGTGCGACCAACTGGTCACCCCGCCCAGCTCGTCGACGCTGTTGGAGACGAAGAAGACGTCCCGCATCTCCATTAGGACCTCCACTGGGAGAAGAACTGGTCGACGACGCTCTGCGCGGCGTTCCCCTTGTCGTACTCGCCGAAGTCCGAGACGAACCGCTCCCGCGCCTCCGCGTACCTGACCACCTGTTTCTCCAACGAGCCGAGGGCGGCGTGCAGTTCGTCCTCGTTGCGCACGACGGGTCCGGGCGCATGCTCCAGCAGGTCGAAGTAGGTCCCGCGCCCCCCGTACACGTACTCCTCGTAGTCGTACGCGAAGAAGAACATCGGCCGGTCGAGGAGGGCGTAGTCGAACATCACCGACGAGTAGTCCGTGATCAGCCCGTCGGCGAGGGCGAGCAGCGGGGTCACGTCATGATGCGCAGATACGTCGATGACTCGGCCCCGCACGGACGGCGGGAGCACGACGTGGTCGAGGTAGTGCGAGCGGACGAGGAGGACGTACCGGTCGCCGAAGGTGTCCGCGAAGCGCTCCACGTCGAAGGGCAGCTCGAAGCGACCCTTTCCGCGCCCACGGAAGGTGGGCGCGTACAGCAGGACCTTCTTGTTCTCCGGGATGCCCAACTCGGCGGCCAGCGACGGTCGTCCGGGCTCCAGACGGGCCCGTACGAGGGCGTCGTTGCGCGGATAGCCCACCCGCAGCAGCGTCTTCTCCTTGAGCCGGAAGGCGTGCGCGAGCGTGCGGACATCGTGTTCGGAGCGGATCAGGAACCGGTCGAAGCGGTCGAGTGTGCGCTGCTGGTCCTCCTGCTGGGGGCGGGACCTGAGCTTCCATTCCGGTTCGTCGAAGCCCATCCGCTTGAGCGCCGAGCCGTGCCAGGTCTGGATGTACGTCGTCCGGGGCCGCTTGGTGAGTTTCAGCGGATAGCTCTGGTTGTCGACCCAGAACTCGGCCTGGGCCAGCGCCTTGAGATAGGGCAGCGACCAGCGGCGTACGAGGGTGGCGTCGGACGGAAAGCCCTCCGGGCTGCCCGCGTACGACCACACCGCCTCGAACTCCAGGCCCTGGCGCCGCATCTCCTCGTAGATGGCCCGCGGGCTGTCGCTGTACTGCCGGCCCAGGTGGCTCTCGAAGACCACCAGGCCCTTCTTCACGGGCAGCCGGCTGAACACCTCGTGGTACAGCCGGATCTTGGTGTCGCCGGAGGCCAGCTTCTTGCGCAGCGTCCTCGCCTTCCGGTACCCGGTCTTGGCGAGCCGGCCGGGCGCCCCGTGCACGCCGCGCGCGACGAACGCGTCCACTTCCTCGCGGGAGATGAGCCGGAAGCAGAGATGGCCGCGTGCGGAGATCTCGGGCTCGATGTGGTGGGCGGCCAGTCGGGTGAGCCGGGGCCGGACGGGCAACTGTCCGGCGGCCAGGCCGGGGTCGGAGGCGGTGAGCCGGGTCGTGGTGCGGGTGCCGTCGACGTCGAGATGGAGGCGTACGTCCCACACGGCGTCCACGATGCCGAGCGGCCGCAGCCCGCGCACGAGGTCCGCCGAAGCCTCCCAGGCGATGGTCTCGCCCTCGTGCCGCAGGGTGGCCACGGGGAACCGGAAGGTCTGGAAGCGCACGCCCTTGCGGCGGGCACCGAACTCCAGCTCACCGACGAGCCCCGCATCGGGCGGGATGACGCCGAGCGGGTTGGTGATGCGCCCGGCCAGCCAGACCGTGCCGGCGGCTTCCGCGTAGCCGGTCAGGGCGTTGCGCAGGAACATCTTGTCGACCGGCTTGGTGTGGTAGCCCAGTTCGGTGACGTCCAGGACCTGCCGGCCGAACTCATCGCCGCCGAGGTGCTCGGCGCACCAGTAGATCCGCCCGTCGCGTTCGACGAGCGGCGAGGAGATCTTGTCGCGGTTGGTGAGCGTGTCCACGGCCGGCAGGAGGTTGTCCCAGTCGCTCCGGCGCAGCAGATAGGCGCAGATGGCGTGGATGGGCTCCACCTCGTCGAAGGCGGCGTGATCGATGGAGTCCAGGTACGCGTGGGCGATCGCGGCGAACTCCTGCCGGTAGGACGCGTCGCGGAACGGCAGGTCACGCAGGTGCAGCACCAGGTCGTGCTTGAGGAACTTGACGTCCTTGTGGAACTTCAGCTCCAACAGGCCCCGTTCGGCGAGCAGTTGGTCGACCCGGCGGTGGATCTCCATCCGGTGGGTGAAGTTGGCGATCTCGTGGCGCCGGTTACTGATCGACTTCGTGCCCGCCTGCTTCGGCTTCTCCACGACGTTCCAGTCGTAGACACGGTTGGGGATCAGGGTGATCCGGTCGGCGGCCGCATACGCCTGCGCCGAGAAGAGCAGGTCCTCGTAGTGGATGCCCACCGGAAACTCCAGCCCCTGCTCCAGCAGGAACTCCCGGCGGTAGCACTTGTTCGTCGACAGGGTGTCGAAGACCAGCAGGTCGGGCAGCTCCGCGATCGACTCCAGGGTGCGGGTGCGCGTGTACAGCCAGGGGTACCACTTGACTTCCTTGCGGCTGCGCGAGTCCACGTGCACGCGCACGCACAGCCCGGAGACGAGGTCGGCGCCGGTGGTCTCGGCCGCCTCCAGCATGTTCCGGCAGGCGTTGCGCTCCAGTACGTCGTCGCTGTCGAGGAAGACGACGTACGTGCCGCGCGCCTCCGCGATGCCGTGGTTGCGCGGCGCCCCGCAGCCACCGCTGTTCTCCGCGAGCCGGAAGGCCCGTACGCGGTCGGGATGCTCGGCGGCCAGCCGCCGGGCCACCTCGTACGAGCCGTCCGTGCTGCGGTCGTCCACGATCACGACCTCGACATTCCGCAGCGTCTGCGCCAGCACGGAGCGGACGGCCGTCGGCAGGCGTAACTCGTCGTTGTAGACGATGACGACGACGGACACATCGGGCTGCTGACACATATCCACACTCATCCCATTAATCCTAGGTGCCCCCTTGCGGCTCTGTACGGGGGTGTAGGCCGCTCGGGGTCACTCGGGTAGATGTCGTGACAGGTGTCCGGGTTGCCCTGACTACGAGTGTGTACGCAACAACGTCCGCATCGTCCGCATCGCCACCGACAGGTTCGCCAGGTCGAAGGACTCCGAGCCCTGGATCTCCTCCAGGGTCGTGCGGGCCCGGCCCAGAATCGCCGCGTTCTTCTGCTCCCAGGCCTTGAAGCGCTGTTCCGGGTTGGAGGTGCCGTTGCCGCAGGCGAGTACGTCGGACGTGAGCGCCGCGTGCGCCGCGTACAGGTCCTCGCGGATGGAGGCGCGGGCCATCGACTGCCAGCGGTCGGCGCGGGGCAGCTCGATGATGCGGTCCATGAGCTGGGTGATCCGCAGGCGGTCGGCGAGGTCGTAGTACACCTCGGCGACGGCCATCGGGTCCTTGCCGGTGCGGTCGGCCACCGCCACCACGTCGAGCGTCGGGAAGGCCGCGGAGAACCCGGCGACGCGCTGGGCGAGGTGGTCCGGGACATCGGCGGCCGACAGCTCGTCGTAGATCCGCTGGTACCACTCCAGGTCCGCGCCACGCAGCAGCTTGGGCAGCTCGGCCCAGACCCGCGCGACCCCGTCGCTGAAGAAGTCGATGGTCTCGGCGAGCTCGAGCGGCTGCGGCCGGTTGTTGAGCAGCCAGCGCGTGCCGCGCTCGGCGAGGCGGCGCGAGTGCAGGCGGATACGGGTCTGGACGGCCGCGTCGACCTTGTTGTCGAGCGCCTCGACCTCGTCCCACACCTGGCTCAGCCCGAAGATGGTGCGGGCCGCGGTCTGTGCCCGGACGATCTCCTCCAGCGAGGCCCCGGTCTCCTCGCGCAGTCGGTGCAGGAAGCTCGTACCGCCGGTGTTGACCGTGTCGTTGACCAGCACCGTCGTGGTGATCTCGCGGCGCAGCGGGTGGTTGTCGATCTGCCCGGCGAACTGCTCGTGCAGCGCCGTCGGGAAGTACGCGTGCAGCAGGCTCCGCAGGTACGGGTCGTCGGGCAGCGACGTGTGCAGCAGCTCGTCGGCGACCGTGATCTTCGTGTACGCGAGGAGAACGGCCGTCTCCGGCTGGGTCAGACCGCGCCCGGTGTTGAGGCGCTCACGGATCTGCCGCTCGGTGGGCATGAACTCCAGGGCCCGGTCGAGGTGCCCCGCGCGCACCAGATGGCGCAGGTAGCGGTGCTGCGCGTGCAGCATGTCCGGGGACTGGGCGAGCGCGTTGGCGAGCGCCACGTTCTGCGCGTAGTTGTTGCGCAGGACGAGCCGGCCGACCTCGTCGGTCATCTCGGCGAGCAGCTTGTTGCGCTGCTTGACGGTCATGTCGCCGTCCGCGACGACCGCGTTGAGCAGGATCTTGATGTTCACCTCGTGGTCGGAGGTGTCCACGCCCGCGCTGTTGTCGATGGCGTCGGTGTTGACCTTGCCGCCGGCTTGCGCGAACTCGATCCGGCCGAGCTGGGTCAGGCCCAGGTTGCCGCCCTCGCCGACGACCCTGACCCTGAGGTCGGCGCCGTCGACGCGGATCGCGTCGTTCGCCTTGTCGCCGACGTCGGCATGGGTCTCCGTGCTCGCCTTCACATACGTACCGATGCCGCCGTTCCACAGCAGGTCGACCGGTGCCTTGAGGATGGCCCGCATCAGATCGGCGGGGGTCATTTTGGCGACGCCGGCCTCGATGCCGAGGGCCTTGCGGATGTGGGTGTTGAGCGGGATGGCCTTGGCGGTACGCGGGAAGATGCCGCCGCCCTGCGACAGCAGCTCCTTGTCGTAGTCGGCCCAGGAGCTGCGCGGCAGCTCGAAGAGGCGGCGCCGCTCGGCGTACGAGGTGGCCGCGTCCGGGTTCGGGTCGATGACGATGTGCCGGTGGTCGAAGGCGGCGACCAGGCGGATGTGCTCGGACAGCAGCATGCCGTTGCCGAACACGTCACCGGACATGTCGCCGACTCCGACGACGGTGAAGTCGTCGGTCTGGGTGTTCACGCCCAGCTCCCGGAAGTGCCGCTCCACGGACTCCCAGGCGCCGCGGGCGGTGATGCCCATCTTCTTGTGGTCGTAGCCGGCGCTGCCGCCCGAGGCGAAGGCGTCGCCGAGCCAGAAGTTGTAGCTCTCCGCGACCTCGTTGGCGATGTCCGAGAACGTCGCCGTGCCCTTGTCGGCGGCGACGACGAGATAGGTGTCGTCCCCGTCGTGCCGTACGACGTCGGCGGGCGGCACGACCTCACCGGCCACCATGTTGTCGGTGATGTCGAGCAGCGCCGAGATGAAGGTCTTGTAGCTCCTGATGCCCTCGGCCAGCCAGGCGTCGCGGTCCACGGCCGGGTCCGGCAGCTGCTTGGCGACGAAGCCGCCCTTCGCGCCGACCGGCACGATGACGGTGTTCTTCACCATCTGCGCCTTGACCAGGCCGAGGATCTCGGTCCGGAAGTCCTCACGCCGGTCGGACCAGCGCAGACCTCCTCGCGCGACCTTCCCGAACCGCAGATGCACGCCCTCGACACGCGGCGAGTACACCCAGATCTCGTACGCCGGACGCGGCGCCGGAAGGTCGGGGATGGCCGTCGGGTCGAACTTCATCGAGACGTACTCGTGCGGCTTGGCGCCCGCCGCCTCCTGGAAGAAGTTCGTGCGCAGGGTCGCCTTGATGACGGTGAGGAAGGACCGCAGGATCCGGTCCTCGTCCAGGCTTGCGACCTGGTCGAGGGCGGCGTCCAGCTCCTCGAGGAGGGCGTCGGTCAGTTCCAGACCCGCCCGCTGCCGGTCCGGGGACATCCGCGCCTCGAAGAGGGAGACGAGCAGCCGGGTGGTGTGGACGTTGTTGCGGAGGGTGTCCTCCATGTAGTCCTGGCTGAAGGTCGAGGCGGCCTGACGCAGGTACTTGGCGTACGCGCGCAGCACCATCGCCTGCCGCCAGCTCAGACCGGCGCTCAGCACGAGGGAGTTGAAGCCGTCGTTCTCGGCCTGCCCGGTCCAGGTCGCCGAGAAGGCGTCCTGGAACCGCTCGCGGGCGTCGTCGGCGAGGTAGTCGCCGTTGCCGGTCGTGGGCATGCGCAGGCCGAAGTCGTAGATCCAGGCGGACTTACGGTCCGAGCAGCGCAGCTCGTACGGGCGCTCGTCGGTGACCTCGACGCCGAGCCGGCTGAGCACCGGCAGAACGGCGGAGAGGGAGACCGGCGCACCCGTGCGGTAGATCTTGAAGCGGCGTTCGCCGGGCGCGGCGCCCACCGGCTCGTACAGGCTGAGCGCGAAGTCCTTGCCGTGGTCGAGCTGCTCCAGGTTGACCAGGTCGGCGACCGCCGCGCGCGGGTTGTGGTCGGCCTTGTAGCCCTCGGGGATGGCGTTCCCGTACCGGCGCAGCAGTTCGGCCGCGCGCTCCTCGCCGCACTCGGCGTTCAGCGCCTCGGCGAAGCCGTCGGCCCAGGAGCGGGCGGCCTCGACGAGCCGCGCCTCGATGCGCTCCTTGTCGGCGTCGGACAGCTCGGTCAGCTCGGTGCCCTGGGGGACGCGGACCACGAAGTGCAGCCGGGAGAGGATCGACTCGGTGTTCCAGGCGGTGAAGTCGACGCTGGTACCGCCGAGCTCCTCCTTCAGGATGTCGATGATCCGGAGGCGTACGCCGGTGGTGTAGCGGTCGCGCGGCAGGTAGACGAGGGCCGAGTAGTAGCGGCCGTACTCGTCCTGGCGCAGGTAGAGGCGCAGCCGGCGGCGCTCTTGCAGGTAGAGCACGCTGGTGACGATGGAGCGCAGCTCGTCGGGCGGCGTCTGGAACAGCTCGTCGCGCGGGTACGTCTCCAGGATCTGCAGCAGGTCGCGCCCGTCGTGGCTGTTGGGCGAGAAGCCGGCGCCCTTGAGCACTTCGGCCACCTTGCGGCGGACGACGGGGACGCGGCGCACGGACTCCGTGTACGCGGCGGAGGAGAAGAGCCCGAGGAAGCGCCGCTCACCGATGACGTTCCCGTCCTCGTCGAACTTCTTGACGCCGACGTAGTCGAGATAGCTCGGCCGGTGGACCGTCGCCCGGCTGTTCGCCTTCGTCAGGATGAGGAGCTTGTGCTCGCGGGCCTTGGCGCGGGCGTCGGCGGGGAGCCTGCTGAAGGAGTGCGAGTGGCCGTGGGCGTCGTCGCCGCTGTGGTGCGGGTCGGAGCGCAGAATGCCGAGGCCGGTGCCGGGGACGGCGGCGAGGGAGTCGTCCTCCGTCAGCTCGTACTCGCGGTAGCCGAGGAAGGTGAAGTGGTCGGCGGCCAGCCAGCGCAGCAGCTCGCGGGCCTCCTCGACGTCCTGGTCGCGCAGGTCGTCGGCGGTGGGCTCGGTCGGCAGGCCGTCGGCGATGCGCAGCGCTGCCTCCCGCATCTTCTCCCAGTCCTCGACGGCCTCGCGGACGTCGGAGAGCACGCGCAGGAGATCGGCGGTGATCTGCTTCAGGTCGGCCCGGTCGGTCTCACGGTCGATCTCGACGTGGATCCAGGACTCGGTGTGGGCGTCGTGCGGAAGCCCTTCGCCGGCGGGCCGGTGCGGCAGGACCTCGATGAGCTTGCCGGTGACGTCGCGCCGTACGACGAACTGGGGATGGATGACGACGTGGATGCCGCGCCCCTGCCGGGACAGCTCATTGGTGACCGAGTCGACGAGGAAGGGCATGTCGTCGGTGACCACTTCGACGACGGAGTGGCTGCAGGTCCAGCCGTTCTCCTCGACGGTCGGGGTGTGGACCCGCACGTTGGCCGTGCCCTGGGGGCGGTTCTCGGCCAACCGGTAGTGGGAAAGAGCGGCTCCGAAGACGTCGACCGGGTCACGGTCGGTGAGGTCCTCCGGGGCGGTGTGCAGGTAGTAGCGCTGGAGGAACGCGAGCACGGTTTCCTGGTCCGGGGTGCCGGATGTGCCCTCGTCCGTCGTCCCGGTCGGTAGATGCACCCCGACCGGGCTGTTCTCAGCTACCCGGGCGGCCCGTTCGAGCAGCTCGGCCTTTGCTTCGTCCAGCTTGGTCTGCATTGTCCTCTGGCTCCTGTCGCGCGCCGTTGCGTGACGCCGAAAAACGTGAAGTGACGTAGCGCCGTGACGCGGGGTGTCCGGTCTGGTTCGACGCTATGCCGCGATGAGAGAGGGGCGGGGCGTTATCAGCCATGTTCGGTGTCCCCGGAGACTGTGACGCTGCTCTCGGAGACCCGTACCGCCCGCGAAGACCAGCGACCGCCCGGCCACGGATGTCGTCCGTGCGGTCCGGGCGCAAAGCGGGGACATAGACGCCCCCGCGACATATCGCGCTGATCACGTGACAAGGCTATCGCTCCGCACGGGGCCCCCGTCATGAGCCGCATGTGTACAAAAGAGGGGGTGGGATTTTGACAGTCTGCACAGTGCGGTGGCAGCTTGCGGCCCCGGGTGGCGCAGGGGAGCGTACGGCTCAAGGGTTGGGGGAGGAGAACCCACCCATCCACACACCCGCAGCCGAACACCCGAGTCCCCCGCTCCAACGCAAACCCCGGCGCGCAGCCCCCTTGGCAAAGCCCCGACGCGGGGGCACGTTGGGCGGGACGGATCCCGGGAAGGGAGCGGAGCGACATGACTGTGAAGATCCTGATCGTCACTGGAGACGCCGCGGAGTCACTGGAGGTCCTGTACCCGTACCAGCGCCTGCGCGAGGAGGGCTACGAGGTCCATATCGCCGCCCCCGCCCGCAAGAAGCTCCGCTTCGTCGTCCACGACTTCGAACCCGGCTTCGACACCTACACGGAGAAGCCCGGTTACACGTGGCCCGCCGACCTGGCCTTCTCGGAGGTCGACCCGGGGCAGTACGCGGCCCTGGTGATCCCCGGCGGCCGGGCCCCGGAGTATCTCCGCAACGACCTCGAACTCCGCAAGATCCTCAAAGCCTTCTTCGACACGGACAAACCCATCGCCCAGATCTGCCACGGGCCCCTCCTGACCGCGGCGGTCGACGGCCTTCGCGGGCGCCGCGTCACGGCGTACCCGGCCCTGGAACTGGACATGCAGGCCGCGGGCGCCACCTTCCAGGACGCCGAGGCCGTGGTCGACGGCACCCTGGTCTCGTCGCGCGTCTGGCCGGACCACCCGAGCTGGATGCGGGAGTTCCTCACGGTGCTGCGAGCGAAGGCTCCTGTGACCTGAGCTCGGGGTGGGGGCGCGCGCCCCCACCCCGGTCACCGCGTCACGCAGCCAGCCGCTCGGCCTCCACGACCGCCTCTTCCAAGGTGTCCACGACAGGTACACCCACCGCCTCCAGACTGGCCCTGCTGTGCGACCCCCCGGTGTAGAGCACGGCCAGCGCTCCCACATGGCGGGCCGCGATCGCGTCGTCCGCAGCGTCCCCGATCACCACCGTACGAGCGGGCTCCACGCCGACCAGCGCCCCCACGTGCCGCACCATGTGCTCGGCCTTGCTGCCCCCGGACGGGCCGGTCCGCCCGTCGACCCGTATGAAGTGCGGCTCGATCCCGAAGTCCCGTACCAGCGGGACGAGTTCGTCATGCCCGTACATACTCAGAATTGACTGGCTGCGCCCGGCCGACACCCACTCGGAGAGCAGCCCCGGAACTCCGTCGGTGAGCCCGCACCCGACCCGATGCTCCACGTAGTACCGATGGAACGTCTCGTCCATGACCTCCCACTCGGCGTCCGTGGGCAGCCGTCCCATCAGCCGCTCGTAGAACCGCGGCACCGGTACGCAGTACAGCTCCCGGTACTGCTCCAGCGTGATCGGCTCAAGGCCCAGCTCGGCGAACGCCGCGTTCGTCGCCCCGATGACCGCCGCATTGTCGTGGAAGAGGGTCCCGTTCCAGTCCCAGACGATGTGCGCTGCTTCGTACTTCCCCATACCAAGAACGTACCCGCCCGCACTGACAACGCCGCAGGGATTTCTCGGCGGCCGGCCAACGGGACCTCAGTCCCCGAGCCCGACCAGGTTCGGGATCTCCTGTGTGGCGAACCACAGCAGCTCGTGGTCCTCGGCCCCGTCCACGACGAACTGCGCGTCGTCGTCGCCCGTGTCCGCCGCGCCCAGCGCATCCGCCGCCGACGTGACATCCGCCTCGGCCTCGCCCGAGTCGACGTGCACGGCCGCGGACTTGGCCAGCGGCACCGGCCCCTCGATCCGCACCTCCCCCAGCGAGGCAGGGTCGAGCCCATGGTCGGGATCGGCGACCGCGGTCCCGTCCGGAACGTCGACGGCGACGACGACCCGCCGTCGCACGGCTCCCGGGTCGAGCGCGAGCAGCCGCAGCGAGGCGAGCGCGGCCCGGTTCAGCGCCGCGTACTCCAACTCCTCGATGTCGTCGGACAGGTACCACTCGCGCAACGCGGGCGTGACGGCGTACGCGACGAAGGGCCCGGCCCCGAGCTGACCCGTCTTGTACGCCTCGGCGAGACCGGAGAGGGTCAGGGGGACGTAGACGCGCATAGCTGGCCGCTTTCGTAGTCGGAGGGCTCCTAGGAGGGCTGTCCCGCGCCTCCGGAAGGACCTTCAGGATACGTGCGGGAGTCCCCTTTCGAGTCCGCGCAGCCCCTCGTGCGACGTCAACCGCCCACTCCGCATCTCACCCGGTACACCCCAGCCCTGCCAGGCGTACCGCACTCGTTCGTCACTCTGATAGGTGAGAATTCCGGCCCTCACGGCGCGCAGCCGACGTCCTTGCAGCTGCCCACTCCGGCCCCGTACAAGATCCCCAACAGCAAGTTACTGCCCGGTATCAGTCGGGCCCAGCGAGCGGGGACAACGCCATGAACAAGGTGATGACGAGGAAAAAGCGCACCCCGGGCACCCGC
>NZ_JAAKZY010000088.1 GCF_011045015.1 Streptomyces scabichelini
CCCCTGCGATCCCCCGCGCCGCCCCCTGCGATCCCCGCTATTCACCTTCGCGTCACCTGACGTTGACCACAGATCACACGGGCATTTGGGATGTGGCGGAATCGTGCATGGCCATGACCGGCAGGCGAAGCACCCCCACCTCCTTCCGCTCCCTTCACCTCAGGGCCTCGGTGTTGTCCGCGAGCGCGCTGGTGGCGTGTGCGTCCCTTGCCGCTGGTTGCGGGGTGGTCTCCGGTGTCACGGGGGGTTCCGGAGACGACCCCGTGACCGTCATGACCTGGGCCCCGGAGGAGACCAAGGCGACCAACAAGCCCGGCATGCCCGCCATGGCGAAGACCTACGCGCGCTGGGTGAACAAGCGCGGCGGCATCAACGGCCACAAGCTCAACGTGATCACCTGCAACGAGCACAACGACGCGGTGGCCGCCGCCGAGTGCGCCCGGCGCGCGGTCGACGAGGACGTCATCGCGGTCGTGGGCTCCTACAGCCAGCACAGCCGTTCCTTCCTCTCCCCGCTGGAGGCGGCCGGCATCCCGTACATAGGCGGGTACGGCCTCACCGACGACGAGTTCACCAGTCCGCTCTCCTATCCCGTCAACGGCGGCCAGCCCGCGCTCCTGGCCGGCCTCGGCAGGGAGCTCGCCAAGGACTGCGGTCCTGTCACCCTCGTGCGCCCGGACACGATCGCCGGCGACGAGCTGCCGGTGCTGTTCGACTCCGGCCTCTCCGCCGGAAGGCATCCGGAGTCCTCCGACCAGCGGGCCGCCGAGGACGCCACGGAGTACTCGGGGCACGCCGAGCGGGCGCTCGAGCGGGCCACGTCCAACCCCACGAAGAAGGGGTGCGTGGTCCCCGCGCTCGGCGACCGCACGAGCACCTTCATGGACTCCTTCCGGCGCACCGCCGACGACTACCCCTCGGTGCGCACCGCGTCCGTGCTCGGCAGCGTCGACCAGTCGGTGATCAACACCACCGGCAGTACGTACGAGGGGGCGTACGTCACCGGCTGGTACCCCGCGTCGAGCGACGCGCGCTGGGACGCGATGCGCGATGTGATCCGCCAGGAGGCCTTCGGCGACAACCGGATCGACCCTTCGGACGCGGGCGTGCAGACCACGTGGATCGCGTACTCCGTCCTGGAGAAGATCATCAAGTCGCTGGACGACGGTGAGGTGTCCGCGCGTACGGTGCGGCGGGCGCTCGACGACGGGCTGAAGATCAACACGGGCGGGCTGACGCCGACGCTCAGCTGGAGCTACGGGAACCTGATCGCCGCGAGCGGGTTCCCGCGGCTGGTGAACTCGAACGTGACCTTCCAGGTCGTGCGCAAGGGTCAACTGGTCGCGGCCCGGAAGGGGTTCATCAACGTGTCGAAGATTCTGGAGAACGCGAGCTGATCACGGCTCACGGCTCAGCTGCGGCGGTGGCTGCGGCGATGGCTGTGGCTGTGGCTGCGGGTTACAGCTGGGTGGGCTGACGCTCCGTCAATCCGTAGGTCTGGGCGATGGAATTCCACAGTGGGGCGGCCTTGGCCTTCTGCGTGGTCGCGGTGCCGCTCTCGCGGTTGCCTGCCTGCGTCTGGGGCGTGGTGCGGGCCTTGCCCTTCGGGCAGCCCTTCTTGCCGGCGACCTGGTCGGCCCACGCGGCGTAGTGCGTGTCCGCCGCGGCGGAGGCCTTCCAGGCGCTGTTGAGCGCGGCGGTCAGCTGGGCGTGGTTCGGCAGCTTGTCGACCGAGAGGGCCGCGAGGCGGGTGACCAGGTCGTTGCGCTGCTTGGCTGCGTCGCGCAGGTCGGTGGCGGCCTGACCGAGGTTTTTGCACGCCCGGATTTTGGATACGGCCTTGATCACCGAGTCGCGGCTGTTGTTGCTGTCCGCGAGAAGCTTGTCCAGGGCCACGGCCTGCTCCTTGGCCGGGTCGGCGGACGCGGACGGCGAGTCGTCGGCGGGGGCGGTGGCTACCACCGGCTTGTTCTTGTCGCCGTCGCCGTCGTCGTCGTCGCCACCGCCGCCGCTGAGCAGGGCGCCGGCGCCGATGCCGAGCACGGCGATGCCGACGCCTACGGCGGCTATGAGGGGTATGCGGCCGCGGCTCTTGCCGCCACCGCCACCGCTGCGGTTGCCGCTGCCGTTGCCGTTGCCCGCCTCGCGCCGGGCGGCGCGTCCGACGGGCGCGGCCTGCGGATCGAACTGCGGCAGCTGCTGCGTGGCGTCCGCGCGGTCCGCCGCCTCCCGGAAGAGGTTGTCGAACTCGGCCGGCGGCTGCCGGTCCCCCGGCGCGCCCGGCCGAATCCCGTACGGCGCTGCTCCGGGCTGTGCGGGCACCGGCGCGATGTACTGCGTGGCTTCGGCGTCGGGGTTGGCGGCGGGGGGCATGGGTCCGGCCCCGGTTCCTCCGGCCGCGGCCCCGGCGGCGGGCATCGGCCCCGGGCCGCCCTGCCGGACCCGGCCGAGATACCGCGTCGCCTCTGAGGACGCCGCCCCGGCCTCGGGCGGCAGAGCACCCGGGCCCACGGGAGGGATGTACTGGGTGGCGCCCTCATCACCGGGCGCTCCGGACACTCCGGTCGCCCCCGGCACTCCGGGGGCTCCGGATGCGACAGGCGGCAGGTACTGGGTCGCGCCCTCGTCTACAGCGGCTGCGGGAGGCAGCGGCGCCGCGTGGCTGCCCAGCCCGGTGGGCTGCGACTGCGGCTGAGCACCGTGGGCAGGGGGAAGCGGCGCCGCTTGACCGGCCGAGGGCTGGGAGGCGGCGTACGCGTCCGGCAACTGGGAGTCGGCGGGGCCACCGGGCCCCTGCGGGGCGGCGTGACCGCCCGGAGCCTGCGCGGCAGCAGGACCGCTGGACGCTTGCGAGCCCCCGTACCCGCCAGGCCCGTGTGAAGCGGCGGGATCGCCGGACCCCTGCGGCGCCGAGTGCCCGGTGGCGGAAGGCAGCGGCGCCGCCTGCCCCGGCTGGCCCTGCGAGGAGCCGTAGCCACCCGGAGCCTGCGAGGCGGCGGGACCGGCGGACGCACCTGGGGCGCCGTGCCTGCCGGGGGCCTGCGCGGCGGCCGGACCAGCGGACCCACCCGGGGCGCCGTGCCTGCCCGGCACCTGCGCCGCGGCCGGATCAGCAGACCCACCCGGGGCGCCGTGCCTGCCCGGCACCTGCGCCGCGGCCGGACCGGCAGACCCACCCGGGGCGCCGTGCCTGCCGGGGGCCTGCGCGGCGGATTGACCGGGGAACGTCGGGGAGCCGGTGTAGCCGCCCGGCGCCTGTGGGCCGCCAGGTCCAGGGCCGCCCGGCGTCTGCGGTGTCGTGTGTTCGGCAGGAGGCAGCGGCGCGGTCTGAGACTGCGGAGCCTGCGAGGTGCCGTACGCGTCCGGGGTCTGCGAGCCGGTGGGACCAGTGGGGGCCGGTGAAGTGCCGTACCCGCTCTGTGCCTGCACGCCGGCGGGAGGACCGGCGGACGGCGGCGAAGCCTCGTACCCGCCCTGCGTCTGCGGCCCACCAAGGCCACCCGGGCCGTCAGGGCCACCCGGCGCCTGCGGCGTCCCGTAGCCGTTCGCCCCCTGCGGCGGGCCGTACCCCTGTGCCCCCTGTGTCGCCTGTGGCGGAGTCGTGCCCTCCGGCGGGAGCCGTCTGTCGTCGGTCGGCTGTTGCGGCAGCGGAGCCGGTCCGTTGGCCGGAGGCGGCTGGTGGCCGCCGCCGCTCGACGCGGAGGGGGCGCCCCACTGGGGCGGCGCGCCGGCGTTCTGCGTTCCGTACTGCGACGCCGAGTTGGCGCCCTGTACGCCGTACTGCGACGCCGGGTCGGGGCCCTGCGTGCCGTACCGCGACGTCTGGTCCGTGTCCCACCCGGGCGTCGGCTCGGACGGCGTGCCCCACGTCGAAGCAGGGGCGCCCCCGTCCGGTGCGGGGCCTGACCAGCCCTGGCCCTGCTCCGGAGGAGTCTGAGGTGACTGGCCGGGGCCCCATGGCTCGCCCCAGGACTGGCCCCCGGCCGGGGTCGTGTGGTCAGTCGAGGTGCCCGGCAGGAGGGGTGCGCTGCCGTCGGACGGCAGCACGATGCCTTCGCGCGCGGGGCGCGGCGAGGGCTCCTCGCCCTGACCGTTCTGCGTCACCGGGACTCCTACGAATGGGGGACCTACGGAATCGTCGGTTCACGCTACCGGGTCCCCACAACCCGATGCCACGCAGCTCAGGACGTGACTCTCGCCCCATCGGGCCAGGAGTAACAAAATCGCCCCTCAACGCGCTGTTAATGCCGTCCTTTCACACATCACATACGACACAGCACACGGCACGCTCCTGTTTCCCATGTTCACGCCCGCGTACCCGCTACGCCGCCGCCTGCAGATCCAGCCGCGCCCCGAACTCCCGTACCACCGGCTCGTCCCGGTACGGCTCCAGCCGCTGCTGGAAGTCCTCCAGGTACTCGGCGCCACGGTTGGAACGCAGCGTGCCGAGGAGTTCGACCGCCTTCGTCCCCGTGTGGCAGGCCTGCTCCACCTCACGCTGCTGCACCTGCGCGGTGGCCAGCAGGACGAACCCGATCGCACGCCGCCGGGCGCGCGACTCCGGATGCCCGGCGAGGGACTCCTCCGCCTGCCGCGCGGCCGCCTCGGCCTGTCCGAGGTCCCGGTGACAATGCGCCAACTCATCGGCCAGATATGCCTCGTCGAAGTGCGCGATCCACCGCGGATCGTCCCCGGAGGCATCGTCGGCCGACTCCATGGCGTTGACCGCCCGCCCCGACGCCACCTGGGCCGCCCGCACATCGCCCATGAGGGCGTGCCCGCGCGCCTCGGCGGCATGGAACATCGCCTCCGCGCGCGGGGTCACCCGGCCACGCGCGCCTTCCTGCGCCGCCCGCGCCAACTGCGCGATCTCCCGCGGATTCCCGAGCTGCGCGGCCAGGTGACTCATGGACGCGGCAAGGACGTACCCGCCGTACCCGCGGTCCCCCGCGGCCTGCGCCAGCCGCAGCGCCTGGATGTAGTACCGCTGCGCGAGCCCCGGCTGCCCGGTGTCGACGGCCATGTAGCCCGCCAGCTCCGTCAACCGGGCGACGGCCGCGAACAGTTCACGCCCGACGGCTTCCCGGTACGAGCCCGCAAGGAGACCGGAGACGACGCTGTTCAGGTAGTGCACGACGACCGGGCGTACGTGCCCGCTGCCGTACTGGTGGTCCAGATCGACCAGCGCCTGCGTCATCGCCTTCACGGCCGCCACGTCGGACAGCCCGACCCGCGGCCCGCCCGAGCGCGACACCTGCGCGTCCGGCGAGGAGATCAGCCAGTCGCGGCTCGGCTCGACGAGCGCGGAGGCGGCGACGGACGAGCCGGACAGGAAGTCCCGCCTCCCCACGTCGCTGCGCCACAGCTCGCAGACCTGCTCTATGGCGCCGAGGACCGTCGGCGAGAACTGCAGGCCCACTCCGGAGGCGAGGTTCTTGCCGTTCGCCATCCCGATCTCGTCGATCGTGACCGTCCGGCCCAGCTTGCGGCCAAGCGCCTCGGCGATGATGGCCGGCGCCCGCCCGCGTGGCTGCTGACCGCGCAGCCAGCGCGCCACCGACGTCTTGTCGTAGCGCAGATCGAGACCGTGTTCCGCGCCGCACATGTTGACCCGGCGGGCCAGCCCGGCGTTCGAGCAGCCCGCTTCCTGGATGAGCGCCTGCAGCCGTTCGTTCGGCTGCCTGGCAACGAGAGGCCTTGCGGCCATGGCGTACCCCCTGTGGCTGCGGTGCCTGCCCACGCACCGAGTTGACGGCTCCTCACGGCCGGAACCCCGAATGGAGCGAAAGGGAACCGGCCTCGAAGATCAATGCCCCGCGGACATACCGAAGATGCGGGACATGCGAGGATTGCCGGAGTAAAGGCTGTTGCCGTACCCCACACGTGGCTACCCAGTCCCCGCTGCCGTTGCCCGTGCGCGCCCCCACCCATGCATCCATGCGCCCCACCCGCGAAAACGGTGCTCCCCCACCGCGCACGTCAGCCGTAACGCGAGGTGGGTGCGGGAGTTGAGTTGAGCATGGAAGAGACCATCACGAGCACCGAAGCCGCGCGGATCCCGAAGCAGCGCGGGGAAACACTGCAGGACATCGCCGTGCGCTACGCCGAAGAGCGCCACTGGGACGTGTTCCCCGGCACTTGGCTGGAAGCCGTCGACGGGGTGCAGCGCTGCTCGTGCGGCGAGCCCGCGTGCGCCGCTCCCGGTGCGCATCCGGCACGTGAGGACTGGCCGACCCAGGCGACGGGCAGCGCGACCGTCGCGCGGCGCCTGTGGTCGAAGCAGCCGACGGCGTCGATCCTGCTGCCGACGGGCCGTACGTTCGACGCGATTTCCGTCCCGGAGACCGCGGGGTTCCTCGCGCTCGCCCGTATGCGGCGCATGGAGCTGACGCTCGGGCCCGTGACCTGCACTCCGGACCGGCGGGTGCAGTTCTTCGTGCTGCCGGGTGCCGCTGCGAAGGTGCCCGATCTCGTACGGAAGCTGGGGTGGCCGCTTGCTTCCCTCGATCTGGATGTGCTCGGTGAGGGTACGTACGTGGCTGCGCCGCCTACGCGGTTCGGGGCGCACGGTCGGGTGCAGTGGGCCTGTCGGCCTACGCCCGCGAATCGGTGGCTGCCTGATGCGGAGGAGCTGATCTCGCCCATCGCTTACGCGTGCGGGCGGGACGTACGGCGCTCGCTTCGTTGAGGTTCGTTGAGGGCGGTGGGTAGCTGCGGGTCGTATGTGGCTGATCGCGCAGTTCCCCGCGCCCCTTAAGGGGCGCTGCCCCGTCCGGTGCGTGTCTGCCTGCGGGTCGTGGTCGGCTTGGCGCGCCCCCTGACAGGGCCCTCTTACGCGCCGCCTCCCCGTATCGTGCCCCACATGACGGAGGGAGCCGGGGTGGGCGCTGTTGCCGTGCGGGTGCAGGGGCTGTGGAAGCGGTTCGGGGAGCAGGTCGCTGTCGCGGGGATCGATCTGGAGTTGCCCGCGGGGCGGTTCATCGGGCTGGTCGGGCCGAACGGTGCCGGGAAGACCACCACCCTGTCGATGGTGACCGGTCTGCTCCGGCCCGACCAGGGCTCCGTCGAGGTCGTCGGGCACGACGTGTGGCGCGATCCGACGGAGGTCAAGGCCCGCATCGGGGTGCTGCCCGAGGGGCTGCGGCTCTTCGAGCGGCTGTCGGGGCGCGAACTCCTCGCATACACCGGGCGGTTGCGCGGGCTGCCCGGTGCCGAGGTCGACAAGCGGGCCACCCAGCTCCTGGACGTACTCGACCTCGCCGGTGCCCAGCACAAGCTCGTCGTCGACTACTCGACCGGGATGCGGAAGAAGATCGGGCTCGCGTCCGCGCTCCTCCACAACCCCGAAGTGCTCTTCCTGGACGAGCCGTTCGAGGGCGTCGACCCCGTCTCCGCGCAGACGATCCGCGGCGTACTGGAGCGCTACACCGCCTCCGGCGCCACGGTCGTCTTCTCCTCCCACGTCATGGAGCTGGTCGAGTCGCTGTGCGACTGGGTCGCCGTGATGGCCGCGGGCCGTATCCGCGCACACGGCACGCTCGCCGAGGTGCGCGGCGCGGAGCGCTCCCTCCAGGAGGCGTTCCTCGAACTCGTCGGGGCGAACAGCCGCGACACCGCCTCCGACCTCGACTGGCTGGGCGGCGGCACCCGATGAGCACGGCCGCCTCCGCCGGCTCGGTCACCCCCGTCGTCGTACGCCTGAAGCTGTCCCTCCTGCGCAACGGTCTGCGGCAGTCGGCCGGGCGGCGGGCCGCGTACGTCGCGTCGGTCGTCGTCGTGCTGCTCTTCGCCGCGCTCCAGCTCATCGGCCTGATCGCGCTGCGCGGCAACGCGCACGCGGCGAGCGTCACCGTGCTGCTCACCGCCGTTCTGGCGCTCGGCTGGGCGGTGATGCCCCTCTTCTTTCCCGGCGGCGACGAGACACTCGACCCGACCCGCCTGGTGATGCTGCCGCTGCGCCCGCGCCCGCTCGTGCGTGCCCTGCTGGTGGCGTCCCTGGTCGGTATCGGGCCGCTGTTCACGCTGTGCCTGTTCGCCGGTTCCGTGATCGCGATGGCGCACGGCACGGCCGCGTACGTCACCGGGGTCGTCGCGATCGTCCTCGCACTCCTCGTCTGTGTGGCCCTCGCACGCGCCGTCGCCGCGGCCAACATCCGTCTGCTGACCAGCCGCAAGGGCCGCGATCTCGCCGTACTCAGCGGCCTGGTGATCGCCTTGGGCGCCCAGCTCGTCAACTTCGGGGCGCAGAAGCTCGGTTCGTCGGGCCTGTCCACGCTGGACCCGACGGCGGACGTGCTGCGCTGGGTGCCGCCCGCGTCGGCGATCGACGCGGTGGACTCGGTGAGCAAGGGTTCGTACGCCATTGGAGTCGCCCAACTCGCCCTGAGTGCTGGCGCCTTGGCGGCTCTGCTGGTTTTCTGGCAGCGGAGTCTGACGCGGCTGATGACCTCGCCGGACGGCTCCACGCTCCAGGCGGCCGAGCCCGCGCGGGACAAGGCGGGCCGTTCCTCCGGCCTGTCCCGGCTGCTGCCCGCGGGACGCACGGGCACGGTCATGGAGCGCAGCCTGCGGTACGTGTGGCGCGATCCGAAGACGAAGGCCGCGTGGGTGACGTCACTCGCGATCGGTCTGATCGTGCCGCTGTTCAACGCGCTGCAGGGCACCGGCTCCATCTACTTCGCGTGCTTCGCCGCCGGGATGCTCGGAATCCAGATGTACAACCAGTTCGGGCAGGACACATCCGCGTTCTGGATGGTCGCGATGACGATCTCGTCCACCCGGGACGCGTATGTCGAGCTGCGGGGACGGGCGCTGGCGCTCCTGGTGATCACCCTGCCGTACGCGACGCTCGTGACCGTCCTGACGACGGCGATACTCGGCGACTGGCCCGCCCTGCCGGAAGCCCTGGGCCTGTCCTTCGCGTTGCTCGGCGCGATGCTGGCGACCGGGGCCTGGTCCTCCGCGCGCTTCCCGTACTCGATCCCGCAGGAGGGCTACAAGGGCGTGGCCCCCGGACAGGCCGGTCTCGCCTGGATCTCGGTCTTCGGCGGCATGGTCTCGGCGGCCCTGCTCTGCGCGCCCGTCCTCGCCCTCACCATCTGGCTGCACGTCTCGGCGGGCGGCGAGGAGTGGACGTGGCTGCTGCTGCCGCTCGGCACCGCGTACGGCGCGGGGATCACGCTGCTGGGGCTGCGGCTCGCCGCACCGCGGACCGCGTGGCGACTGCCGGAGATTCTGGCGGCGGTCAGCAAAGGGTGAGCCAGCGGTGAGCGAGGAGTAAGCCGGGGGTGATCCCCCGCAAGGGCGTGCCCTACGGGTTGCCGCACGCGTCGCCTAACGGGTGCGGGTGCTCGGCGGGGATGCGGACCGGCAGGCCGCGCAGGAGGGTGTCGAGGAACAGGTCGAAGCAGCCAATGGACGACCCCCGGTTCAACGGCACTTTCACGGACCCCGCCCGCTCACGGACTGAGCCGCTCCACCCGCCACCCTCCGTCCGCCTCCGCGACGTACCGCAGCCGGTCGTGCAGACGGTTCTCCCGGCCCTGCCAGAACTCGACCGTCTGCGGAGTGACACGAAAACCGCCCCAGTTCGGCGGCACCGGGACCTGCTCGCCCTCCGGATAACGCGCGGCCAACTCGGCGTACCCGGCGTCGAGTTCGTCCCGCGAGGAGATCACCGAGGACTGGGCGCTGGCCCAGGCGCCGAGCTGAGAGCCGTGCGGACGGGTCCGGAAGTACGCGGCCGTCTCATCACGTCCCGTACGCCGCGCGACACCGCTGACGATGACCTGGCGCGCCAGCGCATGCCACGGGAAGAGCAGCGAGACGTACGCGTTCTCCGCCAGGTCACGCGCCTTGCGGGACTCGTAGTTCGTGAAGAAGACGAAGCCCTGCTCGTCGTACCGCTTCAACAGCACCGTGCGCGAACTCGGCCGGCCCTCGGCATCCGCCGTGGACACGACCATGGCGTTCGGCTCGTACACCGCGCCCTGCAGCGCGGCCCGCGCGGACTGCTCGAACCAGCGCGCGAACTGCTCCATGGGGTGGTCGGCCAGCTCGGTCTCGTCGAGTCCCTCGGCCCGGTACTGCTTGCGCATCAGAGCGGGGTCGAGGACGGGGTCATGGTCGGTCACGCCGTCATCTTGCCGCATCCCGCTCACCGCCCCGCCCGGTGCCCGGAGAGCGTGTGCTTCGTCACTGCATGGCACTGAGTGCCGCGACCTCTCCCCAAAGATGGCACCAAGGGATATCGTCCTGCTGCCGAAACGGTTGGGTGACCGCCTGCCGCACGGGGCATCACCGGGGTACGCACGTACGTACGGACCGCGAGTCCAGTAGCGACCGCGGAACCGCACGACGGCCGACCACCCAGCACCGACGTATGCACACCCCCCACAAACCACCACAAACCCCCCACAAAGCAATCCGTCGCACACATCATGAGGAGCCGCCTGATGTCCGACTTCGTACCCGGACTCGAAGGAGTCATCGCTTTCGAGACGGAGATCGCCGAACCGGACAAGGAGGGCGGCGCCCTGCGATACCGGGGCGTCGACATCGAGGACCTGGTCGGCCACGTCTCATTCGGAAACGTCTGGGGACTCCTCGTCGACGGCGCCTTCAACCCCGGCCTGCCGCCCGCCGAACCCTTCCCGATCCCCGTCCACTCCGGCGACATCCGCGTGGACGTCCAGTCGGCCCTCGCCATGCTGGCCCCCGTCTGGGGCCTGAAACCGCTGCTGGACATCGACGAACAGCAGGCCCGCGAGGACCTCGCCCGCGCCGCCGTCATGGCCCTGTCCTACGTCGCCCAGTCCGCCCGCGGCCAGGGCCTGCCCATGGTGCCCCAGCGCGAGATCGACAAGGCCCAGTCCGTCGTCGAACGCTTCATGAAACGCTGGCGCGGCGAACCGGACCCCAAACACGTCGCGGCCGTCGACGCCTACTGGACCTCAGCGGCCGAACACGGCATGAACGCCTCCACCTTCACCGCCCGCGTCATCGCCTCCACCGGCGCGGACGTGGCGGCAGCCCTGTCGGGCGCGGTCGGCGCCATGTCCGGCCCCCTCCACGGCGGCGCCCCCTCCCGCGTCCTCGGCATGATCGAGGAGATCGAACGCACGGGCAACGCGGAAGCCTACGTACGCCAGGCCCTCGACAAGGGCGAACGCCTCATGGGCTTCGGCCACCGCGTCTACCGCGCCGAAGACCCCCGCGCCCGAGTCCTCCGCCGCACCGCCCGCGAACTCGGCGCCCCCCGCTTCGAAATCGCCGAAGCCCTGGAAAAGGCGGCCCTCGCGGAACTCCACGCCCGCCGCCCCGACCGCGTCCTCGCGACCAACGTCGAATTCTGGGCCGCCATCGTCCTCGACTTCGCCGAGGTCCCGGCCCACATGTTCACATCCATGTTCACCTGCGCCCGCACGGCCGGCTGGTCCGCCCACATCCTGGAACAGAAGCGCACGGGCCGCCTCGTACGGCCGTCCGCGCGCTATGTGGGTCCCGGCACGCGCGACCCGCGCGAGATCGAGGGCTACGAGGACATCGCACACTGAGCCCTCGCGCACCTGGAGCGCTGGAACGCAGACGACCCGCGAGCTCTGGTCCCCTC
The DNA here is from genome assembly GCF_011045015.1 of Streptomyces scabichelini. Classification (GTDB taxonomy): domain Bacteria; phylum Actinomycetota; class Actinomycetes; order Streptomycetales; family Streptomycetaceae; genus Streptomyces; species Streptomyces scabichelini. The sequence goes on from NZ_JAAKZY010000088.1 coordinate 11,612, forward strand.
CAAGGAGGGAGCCGGCCGGACTTACCGGCGAGCTCGCGGGTCGGGTGACTGCTTGAGATTGGGCCGGCTGCGCGTCTCTAACCCGCGCTGGTCCGGCACCGCACTGTGTGTGGTGACGGGCCGCTAGCCCGCAGCCACCTCACGCGTCCGGTTTGCATACATCTGCCGAACCACCTCCTCTCTCGTGTCCCCACACCCTAAGAACCGATCGGGCGCCGCTCAACCGGTTTTTCGAGATGTTGACCGCACGAGCTCTCGCCTAGTGGCGTATCCGTATCCGTCGCCCCGCTGCACAAGCCGCAGGTTCCAGTGGGAGACGTTGATCCGGCCTCTCGGCGTCGCGAGGCTGTGTTGCCCTCTGGCTCGTACGGAGATCCGTCCCGTCCACGTGCCTGCCCATTTCCCGGTGGGCATCGTGGCACGTACGAGATCTCCGGTGACGTATCCGAAGTGCTGCTTCGCCCGGACCCGTCGAAGGCGAGGAAACCCGAACCGGTCCGGGGTGGTGCGGGCGTACGAGCCGCGCCCGGTGGCCTTGACGACGAGGACGTGTTCCGGAAACCGGACGATCGCGTCGCCGTTCTCGTGGTCCAGGCGGCCGACGGAGAGGGCGTCCAAGGTATGGGTCTTGTCGAGCCCCATGGCTGTGCGGTTCCACTTGGTGCGGCCGCCTGACCATGCGTGGACCGGTCTCCCGAGGGTTTCCAATGCCTCTGTGAGTCGCCAGCGGGTCGCGTTCATGGCGGCGGCGTCATGGAGCGGAGTCGTGACCTGCTGAAGGATCTTCGTCAGGCGGTCGGGGCGGTGGGCAAGGAAGACGTCGACGGGCGTGCTGCCTTTGGCCTGGTTGCAGGGGATGCAGGCGAGGACGAGGTTGGAGATGCGGTCGGAGCCTCCGCGGCTCCGGGGCCGGAGATTAGTCATCGAGGGCACCTCCCTGATCTTCGATCGTGATGACTTGGGCTGGTCACTCGGCCTGTCCGTCACGCGGAACAGGATCCGGCCTACGGCCGAGGAGCGAGTGACCTCCTTTCCGGAGTGCACATCACGCTAGCGATCAAGTGCCCCTGGGAAGCCGATCTCCCCCGAAAGCGCCCATCCGTGCGAATCAACCGCATTCCCCGAACGCGCACCCGATCTTGCTGCTAAATGAACCTGCGGACTTCGGGAGGGCGGGGCAGCACATGCGCGTAGTGACGTGGAACGTGTGGTGGCGGTTCGGGCCGTGGGAGCGGCGGCGGAAGGCGATTCTGGCCGTGTTGCGGGAGTTGCGGCCGGATGTGGTCGGGCTGCAGGAGGTGTGGGCCTGCGGTGGGGAGAATCTGGCGGGGTGGCTGGCGGACGAGTTGGGGCTGCACTGGGCGTGGGCTGCTTCGGATGCGCCCGAGTGGTGGCAGCGGCGGCTTGGCGACGCGACGGTCGATTTCGGTAATGCCGTGCTGAGCCGGTGGCCGGTCGTGGACCGGGCGGTGGTGCGGTTGCCTGCGCCCGAAGGGGATGACGACGGGCGGCTGGCGCTGTATGCGCGGCTGGACGCACCGGTCCATCCGGTGCCGTTCTTCACCACGCATCTGACCTCCCTCGTGCATGCTTCGGCCGTGCGCTGCGAACAAGTCAGGGTGCTTGCCGGGTTCGTCGCGGATCATCGTGGCGGGACCGCGTTTCCGCCGGTCGTCACTGGTGATTTCAACGCCTGGCCCGATTCGGACGAGGTCCGGCTCTTCGGCGGCTACAAGACGGCACCGGCCGTCCCCGGGCAGGTGTTCCTCGACGCCTGGGAGTATGCGGAACCAGGGATTCCGGCAGCCACCTGGGACGCGGCCAATCCCTACATCGCGCCCGGAAACCCCAACCTCCGGATCGATTACATCCACGTCGGGCCCCCGGGCCCGGGCGCCCTCGGCCACGTCCGCTCGGTGCACCGTGCGGGCGACGGCGCCGTCGACGGCGTATGGCCGTCCGACCACGCGGCGGTCGTCGCGGACCTGGCGACTGCCCCGTCCGACGGTTCGGCGCCCGGTTAGGGCCGCACCGATGGTGAGTGGGACCTGTGAGCTGCATTTCCGGCGTGCAACGATTTTCTTCAATCTTGTGGGAACCAGATGTGGGCTGCGTCACGTTCGAGTTGAATGATTCCTAGTGAGTGATTCGTAGTGAGGGAACTGATGCGCGGGTGCACCGCGCACGACACGCCGACACGGCCTGCAGGGGGTGCCCGGTGAGTGCTTCCCGGCGTAGTGGGACCACGGACGAACTCGGGCCGCAGGAGCCCGAGCGGGACGGGGCCGATCTGCTTGCCGCTCTGCTCGATGGGATGGACGCGGCGTTGTGCGCTTTTGACGCCGACGGTGTCGTGACCCATTGGAACCGAGAGGCCGAGCGGATTCTGGGATGGACCGCCGACGAGGCCGTCGGGCGGCACGGGTTCGCCGGCTGGGCCGTGCGGACGGCGGACGCCGAGGAGGTCGAGAGCCGGCTGATGTCGGCGATGCACGCCCCGGGTCGGCAGGTGCACGAGTTCGCGCTGCTCACCAAGGACGGCGGACGGGTGCTCGTACGGACCCAGTCCGCTGCCGTGCGCGGCCCGGACGGGAAGCCCGCCGGCGTCTACTGCGCCTTCAGTGAGGTGCACGCGCAGATCGACCTGGAGCGGTCCATCGCCCTGAGTGAGGCTTTGCTGGAGGACGCGTCGTGGGGTGTCGTGCTCGTCGACGCCGATCTACGTCCCGCCGTCGTCAACGCGCACGCCGCTCGTGCGCTCGGGATAGGGCGTACGGCGGTGTTGGGGCGTCCCCTGGGTGAGTTGCTCGCGCAGGGCGTCGAGGAGCTGGAGAGCGCGCTCACGCATGTGCTCGCCGAGGGGGCGCCGCCCGCGCCCGCCGAGATGTGGGTGACCGTGCGGACGCCGGAGGGCGAGAAGCGGCGCTGCTGGCGGAGCGGGTTCCTGCGACTGTCCTCGCCGCTCGCGGAAGAGCCGGTTCCGCTCGGTGTGGGCTGGCTCTTCCAGGACGTGACCGAGAGCAAGCAGAGCGAGCAGGAGGCCTCGCAGCTGCGGTTCCGGGCCAACCAGCTGCACCGCGCCGGGCGCGCGGCGGCCGAGTGCGAGGACCCAGCGGAGGCCGCGGTCGTCCACCTGGACTTCTCGCTGGCCGGGTTCGCCGATCACGCGCTGATCGACCGGGTGGCCGGCGGCTCCGCGCCCGACGGCGAGGGGACGGTACGGCTTGTACGGGCCGCCGCCACGCCCTCGGGTGCACCGGGACCCAGCATGCCCGCCGACGGCCGCGCCGGACTGCCCGTGCGGTACGCCGAGGGGCATCCCGCCCTCCAGTGCGTCGACCGGATCGGTTCCGTACGGGCCAGCGCGGGCGCGTCCGCTTCCGACCAGACCCGCGAGTGGGCCGTCTCCCGGCAGTGGCCGGCGGACGCGGTCCATGCCCTGTGCGCGGTCCTGCGCAGCCGGGGCCGGACCCTCGGCGTCGTGACGTTCCTGCGGGGCGCCAGCCGTACGCAGTTCGAGCGGGCCGACGCGATGTACGCGGAGGATGTCGCGGTACGGATCGCCGCGCTGCTGGACCTGGCGGAGCGACTGGAGCGGGACTGAGCCGCGCAGCCCGGCCGTCGGCGGCGCATCGCCTTCAGCGCGGGGTCGCTTTCAGCGCCGAGTCACCGTCAGTGCCGAGCCACCGCCAGTGCCGAGTCGCCGTCGGTCTCGCCGCTGACGTCTCACCGCTGATGCCTCACTGCCGATAGAAGATCCGGTCCGCGTATTCCTCGAAGACGCGGCCGTTCCAGGCGTGTCCCCCGTCCACGTTCCCCGAGCGCAGGAGCGGAGGCTCGATGCCCCGGTCCGCGAGGGTGCCGGCCGCCGTGGCCATGACCGCCTGGAGAAGGGCCGAGGTGACGACCGTGGAGGCGGGGGCGAAGGGCGCGGGGACGGTGTCGAGGGTGAGTTCCGCGTCTCCGATTGCGATCTTCGAGTCGAGTACGACGTCGCAGTGGTCCTTCAGGTACGTACCCGAGGAGTGCCGGGACTCCGTTTCGGAGGCGTACGCGACCGACGTGACCCCGATGACCTTGAGGCCGAGGGCGCGGGCGTGCAGGGCCATCTCGACGGGGAGCGCGTTGCGCCCGGAGAGGGAGATGATCACGAGTGCGTCGCCCGCGCGCGCGGGGCTGGAATCGAGGACGGCGGTCGCGAGGCCGTCGACGCGTTCCAGGGCGGAGCCGAGCGTGGCGGGCATGACGTCCACGCCGACGGCACCCGGCACGGCGAGCAGGTTCATCAGGGCGAGGCCGCCCGCCCGGTAGACGATGTCCTGCGCGGCGAGCGAGGAGTGCCCGGCGCCGAAGGCGAACAGCCGCCCCTCGGCCGCGACCGTGTCGGCGATCAGCGTGCCGGCGGCCGCGACGGCCTCGGCCTCTTCGTCCCGCACCCGTCCCAGCAGGCCGATCGCGGCGTCGAAGAACTGCCCGGCCAGCTTGCTCTCGCTCATCGGCGAAGCCCCTTCGAAGTTCGGTGAGCCACTGAACCGGCGCCTCGGCACAGCCGTACTCCCGTCCGTACGCTCGTCCGTACGCCTGTCGTGTCGCGGATCACGTTGCGGTCTGGACCAGTGCGCTGTCAATACGGGGTCAATACGGGCTGTTGACACAGGCTGTTGAACGGCCACTGAGGGCGGCCGCACCTCGTAGCCACCGCCGCTGAGGCACTCGTAACCGCATGGTTTCGTCCGAGCGGCACGGTTGTCAGTGGGATGCGTCAGAATTGATGTCAGGGCCAGCGCACACGCCGGTGAGCCACTCAGCCTCCGGCAGATCTCATCAAGGGGCACGTATGTCCGGACTGATCGACACCACGGAGATGTATCTCCGCACCATCCTCGAGCTGGAAGAGGAAGGTGTGGTCCCCATGCGTGCCCGGATCGCCGAGCGGCTCGACCAGAGCGGGCCGACGGTCAGCCAGACGGTGGCGCGGATGGAGCGCGACGGCCTGGTGGCGGTCGCCAGCGACCGGCACCTCGAGCTCACGGAGGAGGGCCGCCGGCTGGCCACGCGCGTGATGCGCAAGCACCGCCTCGCGGAGTGCCTGCTCGTCGACGTGATCGGCCTTGAGTGGGAGCAGGTGCACGCCGAAGCCTGCCGCTGGGAGCACGTGATGAGCGAGGCGGTCGAGCGCCGCGTCCTGGAGCTGCTGCGCCACCCGACCGAGTCGCCGTACGGGAATCCGATCCCGGGCCTGGAGGAGCTGGGCGAGAAGGACGGCGCGGACCCGTTCCTGGACGCGGGCATGGTCTCGCTGGCCGACCTGGACCCGGGCAGCGACGGCAAGACGGTCGTCGTGCGCCGGATCGGCGAGCCCATCCAGACGGACGCGCAGCTGATGTACACGCTGCGGCGGGCCGGCGTGCAGCCCGGATCGGTGGTCAGCGTGACGGAGTCCGCGGGCGGCGTCCTGGTGGGCAGCGGTGGCGAGGCCGCTGAACTGGAGTCGGACGTCGCCTCGCATGTTTTCGTAGCGAAGCGCTGACGCGGAGTGATCGGGCGCGCTAGGGTTCCAACCCCCTCGTAGGAGTCGGCCGAAGGCGTGACTCCGGCGTGGGGCGGTTGCCCGGGGCGCCGATCCCGGGGGTGTGGGGGCCCGGTCCATCACCTGTGCCACTGAAGTGGCCGGATGCAACATGCTCATCGAAGCCATCGATGACCCGATTGCCAACATGTCTTTCTTTGTGGGCAGTTGACTGTGCAGTTTGACTGTTCCGAATCGCAGCGCGTTGATGGGTTGCGTGTAAGTCTGTCCCTGGGAGGAGGGGGAGGCATATGCACCGCGAAATGTTCGAGGGCCCCGGCGCCCTGCGGCGCCGGGGCCTGTCCTCCCCTGTGCTGACCCGGAGCCCCGAGCTCTCAGGGTCATCCCCTTCGGACCGTCTTCCCCGAGCGGCCCGCCTCCCGTTGGAGATCTCCCCTCGGCGGCGGCGATCAATCCTTGAGAGTGGTCACTCGAACGAGGGGTGTTACCCCCGAGAGACCTGTCTTTCGAACGCGTATTCGATAGCGTATGAGTGACGGAACCATCGCAGGGAACGCAGGAACAAGCAGCAGGCACAACCAGCGGCAACAACCAGCAGGAGCAGCGGCACGACGAGCTAGTACGAGCGAAACGGCCGGCGCGTGCGGGACGGGCGGGCCGAGCGGATCAAGGGGGGTGCCAACGTATGGTGCGGCGCATCGACGTGACCGGAGCGGACGGCGTACGCCTCGCCGCGTGGGAGTTCGCCGATCCTCCCAAGACCGGGGAGATCGAGCGGGCACCCGGCGTGCTGTTACTGCACGGCCTCATGGGCCGCGCCTCGCACTGGGCGTCCACCGCCCGCTGGCTCTCCGAGCGGCATCGCGCCGTCGCGCTCGACCAGCGCGGCCACGGCAAGAGCGACAAGCCGCCCGAGGGGCCCTACACACGTGAGGCGTACGTCGACGACACCGAGGCCGCACTCGAACAGCTCGGTCTCGCCCCGGCCGTCCTGATCGGCCACTCCATGGGCGCGCTGACCGCCTGGCAGCTCGCCGCCAAACGCCCCGACCTCGTCCGCGGCCTGATCGTCTGCGACATGCGGGCCTCCGCGCTCGGCACGGCCTCGCAGCGCGAGTGGGAGGAGTGGTTCAAGTCCTGGCCCGTCCCGTTCGCCACACTCGCCGACGTCCGCAAGTGGTTCGGTGAGGACGACCCCTGGGTGGAGCGCCCGAACCCGTCCCGTGGCGAGTTCTACGCCGAGGTCATGGCCGAGTCCGACGACGGCTGGCGCCCCGTCTTCGAGTCCGACCAGATGCTCAAATCCCGCGCGACATGGGTGTACGACGCGCACTGGGAGGAGCTGGCGCAGGTCCGCTGCCCCACCCTCGTCGTACGCGGCCTCGACGGCGAACTCGGCCGCGCCGAGTCCCAGGAGATGGTCCGGGTCCTGCCCCACGGCCAGTACGCGGAGGTCGCCGACGCCGGCCACCTCGTGCATTACGACCAGCCGGAGGCTTGGCGGGGGGCGATCGAGCCGTTCCTGGACGGGCTCGCTCCGCCGGGGGCGCCGTAACGCTCCGCTGAGGGGTGCCGTGGACAGCGGGTCGGGGCCCTGGGTGGTCAGGACAGTACGTCGTCCAGGATCTCCGCCCACTGCGCGACCACGCGCTCGCGTCGCGGTCCGTCGTCCGTGAGCAGGTTCGCGAGGCCGAGGCCGCGGGCCATGTCGAGGAGGCCCTGGACCGTTTCGCGGACGCCCGGGCGGGTTTCGTCGGCGCCGAGCAGGTCCACGGCGATGTGGTGGGTCTCGCGGCCGACGCGGGCCTCCAGTTCGGTGACGCGGGGGCGGAGCTGGTCCTCGTTGGAGGCGGCGACCCAGAGGTGGAGGGCGGCGCGGAACAGCGGGCCCGTGTAGAGGTCGACCAGGGCGCAGACCACGGCGCGGCGGTCCGCGGGGCCGTCGGGGAAGAGGGCGCGCAGGGCGGTGGAGCGCTGTTCGGCGACGTACTCGACCGCTGCCGTGAAGAGGTCCTCCCGGGTCGGGAAGTGGTGTTGGGCGGCGCCTCGTGAGACGCCGGCGCGTTCGGCGACGACGGAGACCGTGGAGCCTGCCCAGCCGTGCTCGGCGAGGCAGGCGACGGCGGCTTCGAGGAGCCGCTGTCGGGTGGCCCGGCTGCGGTCCTGTTTGGGCACGCGTTCGGCAAGCGGCGCGGCGTTCACAGCACCCATGGGGGATCCCGTCGTTCGAGGAAGGCCGTCATTCCTTCGCGGGCGTCGGCGGAGGCGAACAGCCGGGCCGAGAGCCCGGCCAGTTCGCCGGCGTCCTGGTGGAAGGACTCCAGCACCTTAGCCGTGAGCAGCCGTTTCGTCTCCCGGAGTCCCTGCGGGGAGGCCCGGCGCAGGCCGTCGAGGACGGGTTCGAGCACCTCGTCGACGTCGCTGCCTGCGGCCGTCAGCAGGCCGATGCGCGCCGCTTCGGCCGATCCGAAGTCCTCGCCGGTGAGGTAGTAGCGGGCCAGGGCGCGCGGGTCGGTGCGGGGCAGGAGGGGCAGGGAGATGACGGCGGGCGCGACGCCGATGCGTACCTCCGTGAAGGCGAAGGTGGCCTCGGCGGAGGCGACTGCGATGTCGCAGGCGCCGAGCAGGCCCAGGCCGCCCGCCCGTACGTGCCCGGTGATCCGGGCCACGACGGGTTTGCGCAGCTCGATGATCTGCTTCAGCAGCCGGACGAGCGCTTTGGGTTGCGGAGGGTAGCGCAGGTCGGCGCCCGCGCAGAACGTGTTCCCGGTGTGGGTGAGGACGACGGCGCGTACGTCGCGGTCCTTGCCGCACTGCTTCAGGGCGTCCGCCAGTTCGGCCACGAGGGCGGCCGACAGGGCGTTGCGGTTGGCCGGCGAGTCGAGGGTGAGGGTGGTGATGCCGCGCTCGTGCGAGCGCTGCACGAGGGTCATGCGCGCTCCCTCAGTTCGCGCAGTTCGCGTCGCAGGATTTTCCCGGAGACGGCCCTGGGCACGCCGTCGATGAAGTCGACGTGCCGGATCTTCTTGTACGGGGCGACACGTTCGGCGACGTATTGGATGACCTCACCTTCGGTGAGGTCGACGGCCGTCGGCAGGCGCACTACGTAGGCGTGCGGGACTTCGTTGTTGTCGGCGTCGTAGACCCCGATGACGGCGGCGTCGGCGATGCCGGGGTGCGTCAGCAGGAGGGCCTCGAGTTCGGCCGGGGCCACCTGGAAGCCCTTGTACTTGATCAGTTCCTTGACGCGGTCGACGATGTACAGCCAGCCCTCGGCGTCGACGTGGCCGATGTCTCCGGTGTGCAGCCAGCCGTCCTCGTCGATCAGCGCGGTGGTGGCTTCGGGGCGTCCCAGGTAGCCCTTCATGACCTGGGGGCCGCGGATCGCGACCTCGCCGCGCTCGCCCACGCCGACGTCCTTTGAGGGGTCGTCCAGAGAGAGGATGCGCATCTCCGTGCCGGCGATGAGTTTTCCGACGCTTCCAGGGGGCGGGTTTTCGCAGTCGAGGGGCACCGCGTGGGTGCCGGGCGAGAGTTCCGTCATGCCGTACGCCTGGCCGACGGGCGGCAGCCCCAGCCTGCGCGAACAGGCCGCCGCCAGTTCGGCGTCCAGGGGTGCCGCCGCGCTGACGATGTACTTCAGGGACGACAGGTCGTACCCCTCGACGGCCGGGTGCTTGGCGAGGGCGAGGACGATCGGCGGGGCCACGTACAGGCCGGTGATGCGGTGCTTTTCGATGGCTCCCAGGAATGTGTCGAGGTCGAAGCGGGGCAGCACGACGACCGTGGCGCCGTTCCTCAGGGGTGCGTTCATGAGAGCGGTGAGCCCGTAGATGTGGAAAAACGGCAGCACGGCGAGGATGCGGTCGCCGGGGGCCATCGGCAGGCAGGGGTAGAGCTGCGCCAGGTTGGTGGCGATGGACCGGTGGGTGAGCATCACGCCCTTGGGGATGCCGGTCGTGCCCGAGGAGTACGGGAGGGCCGCGACGTCCTCTACGGGGTTGATGTCGACGTCGGGCTCGGGGGCCGTGGAGCCGATCATGTCGAGCAGCGAGCGGTGCCCTTCGGCCTGGTCGCAGACGAAGATCTCCTGTATGCCGCCCGCGAGTTCGGCCGCCGCACGTGCCGTCTCCAGGAGGGGCGACACGGTGACGATCCAGCGGGCGGCGCAGTCCCGCAGCTGCCTGCCGAACTCCTCGGCCGTGGAGAGCGGATGGACGGTCGTGACCGACGCACCCGCACGCGTGGCGGCGAAGAACGCGGCCGGGTAGGCGATGGTGTTCGGGCTGTGCAGGGCCAGTACGTCCCCCTTGCGGACGCCGGCGTCGGCGAGCGCGGCGGCGATCCGCCGGTGGAACGTGTCCAGTTGGGCGTACGTGAGGGTCGTGCCCTCCACGCCGTCGATGAGGGCCGGCATGTCGCCGCGTTCGGCGGCGCGGCCCAGTACTGCCTCGTGGATGGGTGCTTCGACGGCCGGGACGTCTGCGTACTCGCTGCGGAACATGGTTCCTCCTCGCACACCGGTGTGCTGGTCGGTACGGCTTCAGCGGCTTCAGTAGGACTCTTCAGTAGGACTTGGGCAGGCCCAGGGTCTGGTGGGAGACGTAGTTGAGAATCATCTCGCGGCTGACCGGCGCTATACGAGCCACGCGCGCGGCCGTTATCAACGAGGCGAGCCCGAACTCGCGCGTGAGGCCGTTGCCGCCGAGGGTGTGCACGGCCTGGTCGACGGCTTTCACGCAGGCCTCGCCGGCCGCGTACTTCGCCATGTTGGCGGCCTCTCCGGCGGCGGTGTCGTCGCCCGCGTCGTACAGGGCGGCGGCCTTCTGCATCATCAGGCGGGCGAGTTCGAGGTCGATGTGTGCCTGCGCGAGAGGGTGTGCGATCGCCTGGTGGGCGCCTATGGGTTCCTTCCAGACGGTGCGCTCGCGGGCGTATTCGACCGCCCTGGAGACCGCGTAGCGGCCCATGCCGATCGCGAACGCGGCCGTCATGACGCGCTCCGGGTTGAGGCCGGCGAAGAGCTGAAGGAGACCGGCGTCCTCGTCGCCGACGAGCGCGTCGGCGGGCAGCCGTACGTCGTCGAGGGTGAGCTCGAACTGCTTTTCCGCGCCTTGGAGTTCCATGTCGATGCGGCGGCGCTCGAAGCTGGGCGCGTCTCGCGGGACCATGAACAGGCAGGGCTTGAGCCGCCCGGTCTTCGCGTCCTCCGTGCGGCCCACGATGAGGGTGGCGTCGGCGATGTCCACTCCGGAGATGAACACCTTGCGGCCGGTGAGGATCCAGCCGCCTCCGGCCGGGTCGCGGCGGGCTGTGGTGGTGATGCGGTGGCTGTTGGAGCCCGCGTCCGGTTCGGTGATGCCGAAGGCCATGATGCGGGTGCCGTCGGCCAGGCCTGGTAGCCATTCCTGTTTTTGGGCGTCTGTGCCGAAGCGGGCGATGACCGTTCCGCAGATCGCGGGCGACACGATCATCATGAGGAGGGGGCAGCCTGCGGCGCCCAACTCCTCCAGGACGATGGAGAGTTCGGCTATGCCGCCGCCTCCGCCGCCGTACTCCTCGGGGAGGTTCACGCCTAGGTAGCCGAGCTTGGCTGTCTCGGACCAGAGTTCGTCGGGTGCGTGGTTGCGGCCGTGGCGTTTGCCGAGGGCTGCTACGGCGGTTCGGAGGGCCTTGTGTTCTTCGGTCTCTATGACGGGGCTCATGAGGCTCCTAAGGGGGAGGCGGGAGCGGTTGTATGGAGGGTGCGGATTCGTTGGGGCTGGTCGCGCCCACGCGGCGGAGCCGCATGATCGACACAGCCCCGCGCCCCTAAAGGGGCGCGTCCCCTCACGTGACGTTTTGGACTACTGCCAGCAACGCACCGACCTCGACCTGCTGGCCAGGCGCCGCATGAAAGGCCGTCAGCGTGCCCGAGGCCGGGGCGGAGATCTTGTGTTCCATCTTCATTGCCTCCAGCCAGATGAGGGGCTCTCCTGCCCGCACAAGGGATCCCTCGGTGAGGCCCTCGGCGACCCGTACGACCGTGCCCGGCATGGGGGCCAGCAGGGAGCCCGGCTCCTGCTGGGCCGTGGGGTCGGGGAAGCGGGGCAGGGCCGTCAGCGCGGTGGTGTTCACGTGCACCTCGTCGCCGTAGCGGCTGACCTCGAAGCGCCGCCGTACGCCGGCCACTTCGAGTACGACCAGGTCGGCGGCCGTGTGCAGGACCCGTACCCCGTCGGCGGTCAGGCCCTCCCGGGCGTGCCGGTAGTGGACCTCGTGCTCGACGCCGTCCATCAGGTACCGCTTGGTCTGCGGCTGTGACGGCAGGTTGCGCCAGCCTCCGAAGCGGGACCGTCCGTGCGCGTCCGCGAGGGCGGCCGCCAAGGGTGCGTACGGGTCTGGTGTGGGCGTCGCGAGTTCGGTCAGGTGCCGGTCGTAGAAGCCCGTGTCCATGCGGGCCGTCGCGAACTCCGGGTGCCTGAGGGATCGTACGAGGAGGTCTCGGTTGGTGACCGGGCCGTGGATCGCCGCCTTCTCCAGGGCGCCCGCCAGTTTCCGCAGAGCCTCCGCGCGCGTGGGGGCGTATGCGACGGCCTTGGCGAGCATCGGGTCGTAGTGGACGCCGATCTCGTCGCCGTCGGAGTAGCCCGTGTCCAGGCGGACCTCCGGGACGGTGAGGCGGTGCAGGGTGCCGGTCTGCGGGGTCCAGCCGCCCGCCGGGTCCTCCGCGTAGAGGCGGGCCTCGATCGCGTGGCCACGCGCGCGTGGAGGGTCCTTTTCGAGGGGGATGCCCTCGGCGACACGGATCTGGAGGGCGACGAGGTCGATGCCGAACACCGCCTCCGTGACGGGGTGTTCGACCTGGAGACGGGTGTTCATCTCCAGGAAGTGCGCCTTGGCCCCGGTCACAGGGTCGGCCGCAGGATCGTCGGCGACCAGGAACTCGACCGTGCCCGCGCCCACGTAGTCGACCGCACGGGCGGCTCGTACGGCCATCGCGTACAAGGAGTCGGTCAGTTCGGATGTCAGACCCGGCGCAGGGGCCTCCTCGATCACCTTCTGGTGGCGGCGCTGGAGGGAGCAGTCGCGGGTGCCGAGCGCCCATACGGTGCCGTGCGCGTCGGCGAGGATCTGCACCTCGACGTGCCGGCCGCCCTCCACGTAGGGCTCGACGAAGACCTCGCCGTCTCCGAAGGCGCTCAGGGCCTCGGCGCGCGCGGCCGCCAACTCGCCGTCCAGGTCGGCGAGTCGGTGTACGACACGCATGCCGCGCCCGCCTCCGCCCGCGGCGGCCTTCACCAGCACGGGCAGGTCGTCCTCCTTGACCTCGGTCAACGGAGCGAGCCCCATCAGCTCCTTCGCGCGCGTCTTGGAGGCCATCGCCTCGATCGTTTCGGGCGGGGGTCCGATCCAGACGAGGCCCGCGTCGAGGACCGCCCGCGCGAAGTCGGCGTTCTCGGAGAGGAAGCCGTACCCGGGGTGCACGGCGTCCGCGCCCGCGCTCAGTGCCGCCTTCACGATCAGCTCACCGCGCAGATACGTCTCCGAGGGCGCCGCGCCCGGGAGGCGTACCGCCGCGTCGGCCACGCGCGCGTGGAGGGCGTTTTCGTCGGCGTCCGAGTACACGGCGACGGTTCGGATTCCCGACTCACGGCACGTGCGGAAGACACGGCAGGCGATCTCGCCCCGGTTGGCGACCAGCACACTCTTAATCACGGAATCCCTCACATCCGTCATGACCGTCGCATCCGTCATGGCCGTCACATCCGGAAGACGCCGAAGCCACCGCGCGCGCCCTCGTAGGGCGCCGTGTGGATCGCGGACAGGCACAGGCCGAGGACGGTGCGGGTGTCGCGCGGGTCGATGACCCCGTCGTCGTACAGCCGCCCGGACAGGAACATCGGCAGGGACTCCGACTCGATCTGCTGCTCCACCATGGCGCGCAGCGCCGCGTCGCCCTCCTCGTCGTACGGCTGCCCCTTCGCGGCGGCCGACTGCCGGGCCACGATCGACAGGACGCCGGCGAGCTGCTGAGGCCCCATGACGGCCGACTTGGCGCTGGGCCAGGCGAACAGGAAGCGAGGGTCGTACGCCCGCCCGCACATGCCGTAGTGACCGGCTCCGTACGAAGCCCCCATGAGCACGGAGAGGTGGGGGACTTTCGAGTTGGACACCGCGTTGATCATCATCGCGCCGTGCTTGATGATGCCGCCCTGTTCGTACTCCTTGCCGACCATGTAGCCGGTGGTGTTGTGCAGGAACAGCAGCGGGATGTCGCGCTGGTTGGCGAGCTGGATGAACTGGGCGGCCTTCTGGGACTCCTCGCTGAAGAGGACACCCTGGGCGTTGGCCAGCACGCCCACCGGGTAGCCGTGGAGGGTCGCCCATCCGGTCGTGAGGCTCGTCCCGTAGAGCGGCTTGAACTCGTCGAAGTCGGAGCCGTCGACGATGCGGGCGATGACCTCTCGGGGGTCGAAGGGCACCTTCAGGTCGCCGGGGACGATCCCCAGGAGCTCGTCCTCGTCGTACTTGGGGGGCGCGGCGGGCCCGGGATCGTCGTACGCCTTGCGGTGGTTGAGGCGCGCGACCACACGGCGCGCCTGTCTGATCGCGTCGGGTTCGTCGACCGCGAAGTGGTCCGCGAGACCCGACACGCGCGCGTGCATCTCGGCGCCGCCCAGGGACTCGTCGTCGCTCTCCTCACCGGTGGCCATCTTCACGAGGGGCGGCCCGCCGAGGAACACCTTCGCCCTCTCCTTGACCATGATCACGTGGTCGGACATGCCGGGGATGTACGCGCCTCCGGCGGTGGAGTTCCCGAAGACGACCGCCACGGTCGGGATGCCGGCGGCGGACAGCCGGGTGAGGTCGCGGAAGATCGCGCCCCCAGGGATGAAGATCTCCTTCTGGGAGGGCAGGTCGGCGCCGCCGGACTCGACGAGGCTGATGCACGGCAGCCGGTTGGTGAGGGCGATGTCATTGGCCCGCAGGGCCTTCTTCAGGCTCCAGGGGTTGCTGGCGCCGCCGCGTACGGTCGGATCGTTCGCGGTGATCAGGCACTCCACACCCTCGACGACACCGATCCCGGTGACGAGCGAGGCGCCGACGGTGTACTCGGGGGAGGTGCTCCCCCACGCGGCCAGCGGGCTGAGTTCCAGGAAGGGCGTGTCCGGGTCGAGCAGCAGCTCGATGCGCTCGCGGGCGAGGAGCTTGCCGCGCTTCCGGTGCCTGGCGACGTACTTCTCGCCGCCGCCCGCGAGGGCCTTCGCGTGCTCGGCGTCGAGTTCGGCGAGCTTGGCGAGCATGGCTTCGCGGTTGGCCGTGTAGTCGGGTCCCGCGGTGTCGAGCGCGGTCGCCAGAACGGTCACAGGAGTACCTCCGGAATGTCCAGGTGGCGGGAGCGCAGCCATTCGCCGAGGGCCTTGGCCTGCGGGTCGAAACGGGCCTGGGAGGCGACACCCTCGCCGAGGAGCCCTTCGACGACGAAGTTCAGGGCGCGGAGGTTGGGCAGTACATGGCGTACGACGGTCAAGTCGGCGGTTTCCGGGAGAAGTTCACGGAGACAGTCGACGGTGAGGGTGTGCGCGAGCCAGCGCCAGGCGTCGTCGGTGGCGACCCAGATCCCGACGTTCGCGTCACCCCCCTTGTCGCCGCTGCGGGCACCCGCGACGCGCCCGAGCGGCGCCCGCCGCACCCGCCCCTCGGGCAACGGCTCGGGCAGCGGCGGCTGTCCAGCATCGTCGGGATTCTTCAGAGCGCGCGTAAGGGCCGGCGGATCGATGCGTACGCGGCTGCCGTCGTGCAGCACGGCCGTGTGCTCGACGGCGCCCTGGTCGACGTACGCCGCCTCGAAGACCCCGTACGGACTGCCCTTCCCCGGCGGAGCCGTGACGTGAAAGCCTGGGTAACTGGCCAGCGCCAGCTCGACCGCGGCCCCGCTCAGCGTGCGGCCCACCACGTCCGGGTCGGTGTCCCGCACCACGAGCCGGAGCAGCGCGCTCGCGGTCTCCTCGGTCGGGGCGTCGGGGTGGTCGGTGCGAGCGGTCTCCCAACTCACCTCGGCGGGACGGGACTTGGCTGCGGAGAGCGCGGCTTCCATCTGGTCCCGTACGAGTTCCGCCTTCCGCTCGATCTCAAGTCCCGTGAGGACGAAGACGACTTCGTTGCGGAAGCCGCCGAGGCGGCTGAGGCCGACCTTGAGGGTGGGCGGCGGGGGCTCGCCGCGTACGCCGTCGATGCGTATGCGATCGGGGCCGTCCTGGGTGAGCCGTACGGAGTCGAGCCGGGCGGTGACGTCGGGTCCCGCGTACCGGGCGCCGCCCGTCTCGTACAGGAGCTGCGCGGTGACCGTGCCGAGGTCCACGACGCCGCCGCTGCCGTCGTGCTTGGTGATGACGCTCGAACCGTCTTCGTGGAGTTCGGCGAGCGGGAAGCCGGGGTGGAGGAAGACGCTCCGGTGGTGGTCGGCGAAGAACGCGTAGTTGCCGCCGGTGGCCTGGGTGCCGCACTCCAGCACATGCCCGGCGACGACGGCACCCGCGAGCCGGTCGTAGTCCCCCGGCTCCCAGCCGAAGTGGGCGGCAGCGGGCCCCGTGACCAGCGCGGCGTCCGTCACCCGCCCGGTGACGACGACATCGGCGCCCTCCCGCAGACAGGCGGCGATCCCGAAGCCGCCGAGGTAGGCGTGGGCGGCGAGGTTGCCGGAGTACCGGGCGGTGAGGTCGTCGCCTTCGACGTGCGCGACGTGGACGGGGAGGCCGAGGCGGTCGGCCAACTCCCGTACTTTCTCGGCGAGTCCTGCGGGGTTGAGGCCACCGGCGTTGGCGACGATGCGTACGCCTCGCTCGTGCGCAAGACCCAGGCACTCCTCCAGTTGCCCCAGGAAGGTCTTCGCGTAGCCCTGTTTCGGATCCTTGAGCCGGTCCCGGCCCAGGATCAGCATGGTCATCTCGGCCAGGTAGTCGCCGGTGAGGACGTCCAGGGGGCCGCCGGTGAGCATCTCGCGCATCGCGTCGAAGCGGTCGCCGTAGAAGCCGGAGGCGTTGCCGATGCGGAGGGGCGGGTGCTTTTCCGGGGCCTGTTCGCGGGGTGCTTGCGGGCTCATCCGGCGGCCTCCTTCGGTTCGCGTCCCGCGCCCGGCGGTCCCGCGAAGGCCTGGGCGATGTCCAGCCACCGGTCGGCGTCCGGCCCTTCGGCCCGTACGGCGAGGTCGGCGCGGTGGGCCCGCCGGGTGACGAGGAGGCAGAAGTCGAACGCGGGCCCGGTGACGCGCTGGGGTGCGTCCTCAGGGCCGTACGCCCATACGTCGTCCCCCGACGGCGCGACGAGCTCGACGCGGAACTCCTCCTCGGGCGCGCTCAACCCCCGTACGGCGAAGGCGAAGTCGCGCGCCCGGACGCCGATGCGGGCGATGTGGCGGAGCCGGGCGGTGGGGGTGCGTACGACGCCGAGCGTGTCGGCGATGTCCTGCCCGTGGGCCCAGGTTTCCATGATTCGCGCGGTGGCCATGGAGGCGGTGGACATCGGCGGCCCGAACCAGGCGAAACGTGCGCCCGGCAGTGCCGCCCGCAGCGCGACCTGAAGGACCGCCCGGCTCTGCCGCCACCGCGCCAGGAGCTCGGCGGGCGGCAGCGCGGCGTCCTCCTCGGCCCCCTCGTCGACGAAGGTGTCCGGTGAGGCGAGGGCCTTCTCCCCGTACGTCGCGAACGCCTCGGCGTCGGTGACGGCGAGCAGCGCGGCCCGGTCGGTCCAGGCGAGGTGCGCGATCTGGTGGGCGACGCTCCAGCCGGGCGCGGGCGTGGCGCGCGCCCACTCTTCCTCGCTCAACTCCCTGACGATCCGGTCGAGTTCGTCGCTCTCCTCGCGCAGGTCGTCGAGTACGGGCGTCGGGTCGGACACGGGGCGCTCCCCTCCGGGGGACGGCGATGTGCGGCGCGGTGTGTCCTGGAGCATGGCAGCGCTCGCAAAAACAAGCAAGCGTGCTTGGAAATTTTTCGACGACAGGTGACGGATGGCAAAGTGTGGATCCTTCGCCGTCGCGCCCAAGGCCTTCGAGTCAGTCCTGTGCGCGGCCTTTGGCCCGCAGGAAGACGGCCAGGTCGCCGAAGTGGTCGGCGTAGCCCGCCGACGCCATCCTGCGATACATCTGCTCGAGCTCGTCGAGGTGCTCAGATGTCAGAGGCAGGTCATACAGCCTGCGCAGAGGCCCGCGGTTGCCGTACCCAAAGCCGAGCACGTACATCGATATGGCCTCCTCCGTCCGCCCCGTCTCCTCCAGCACCCACGCCAAGTCGGACGCAGCGAACCCGATGGCGCCTTCTGGGAAGTCGGGCGACTCGATCGCCTTGCGGAGGTTGCGCTCGGCCTCGTCGAATCGGCCCAGCTCCGCCTGCAGGGCGCCGAGCTGGAACGCGGCGAAGTCCATCCCGGCGTCCGCGGCACGCCGGTACAGCGCCTCCGCCTCGTCAGTAAGCCCTTTGTTCGCCAGGAGACGTCCGTAATTGCTCATCGCGTAGACCTCTCCCGCGTCCGCCGCGCGTTGCAGCAGCCGCTCGGCCTCCTCTGACCCGGGTGTGAGGTTTGTCAGTAGCGTCCCCAGTGCGTACATCGCCTGCGGATGGCCCTCCTCGACGAGCGGTCGCCAAGCCTGCTCGGCCACGTCCATGGCTCCCGCGTCCTCGGCGTGGAAGCCGATGACCAGGCGCTCGCTGTCATCGGCTGCATGTGCCAGGCTCACCTCCCACACTTCGTCCCACATCTCCCTCGAGATCCTGACCGTGGCGTGGTCGACCAGGTAGTCGAAAGGCATGTACGTGGTGTCGGAGGCGGGCACGAGCAGGCTCGTGGCGCCGTGGCGGACGCGGGACGCCCAGGTCAGCGCCTCGCCGAAGGGCTCCGGGCGCAGGGAGTGGCCGCCGGCAGCGGCGAGCAGCCCCTCGTGCAGCTCGGCGAGGAGGGGAATCGCGTACGGGGCTGAGAGGCCAGTACGGGCTAGTGCCACGGCGGCGGAGACCAGGGCGGCGCCGCGTGGATGCCCGCCGACGCGTGAAGCGTGGTTCCACTCCTGGAGGAGGGCGGGGCCTGCGGCCAGGTATTCCGCGATGCCGTGCACGCCGTGATGAGCGACGGCGTCCTCGATCCGCTCGTCGGCGCAGCGTTCGGCGCGGCGGAGTTCATCGGTGCTCCAGATGCGCCCGACCTCGACGGGATGCGCCATGCGCAGAATGCGTGCCGCGGCGTCCGTGCGGTCCTCGCGGTCCCGCGCGACGAGGGTCTCGTACTGCCGTATGCGCAGGGTGGCGAGGACCGGAACGCGCAGACGGACGAGTTCCGTGAAGAGGGCAGGGCTCAGCCCCTCGGGCGTCACGTACCGTTCCATGTCGTCCAGCCAGACGACGCAGCGCGCCCCGGAGCGGGCGATGACGTCGACTACGGCGAGCAGGTCCCGTCCGCCGTCCGGGGCGACCACCCGGTGGTCGGGCAGGACATTCTTGAGCGCCTCGTATGCGGCGCGGGTCTTTCCGGCCGTGGAGTCACCGACGAGCAGTACCAAACCGCCCGACGTGGCGGCCTCGGCGAGGCGGCGGCGCAGGTCCGCGTCGATGTCGCGGGGGATATAGGGCGGTACGGCGTTTCCGTCGGCGTCGGGACGCGAGCGATGGGCGCCCGCCGACAGGGCGTCCCAACTGCCGGGCGTGGGCCAGCTGTTGGGGTCCTGAAGGTGGGCAGGTAATGCCGCTCCAGCCGTGGTGATCGTGATGGGGCCGGTGAAATCACGGCCTTGGAGGATCGGGGCGTGCTGTACGCCGCCGCTGATCTCATTGCCGTGTGCGTTCACCCGCGCATGCCCCCCATGTCGTGCGTGCCGGCCGCTCCTGTGCGCCGATTGCGCTCTCGGAACCGGTGGTTCTGGTTCGTCATGTCCGCAGCGGCACGTCCTACAAGGCCAGGGATGTCCGTCTCTGCTTCAGGCTGTCGGGTCCCAGAGCCCGCCGGCCTCACCACGAGCGAGGTGCTCGGCGTAGACGCCGACCTTCCAGGCAATGACGGAACGGCACTCCTCCAGCGCCTTGATCTGCGCGTCGACGCGCTGTCGGTGGGCGTCGAGGAGCTGCAGGCGTTCCGCCTCGTTGCCCGCGCCGTGTCGCACCAGCTCTGCGAACCGCTTGAGGTCGGCCAGCGACATACCGGATTCCCGGAGCTTGACGCAGATCAACAGCCAGTCGACGTCAAAACTGCTGTAGCGCCGCCGTCCTCCCGTGGTGCGTTGGACCGGTCCGACCAGCAGGCCCTCACGCTCGTAGAAGCGCAATGCGTGCACGCTGAGCCCGGTCCGCTCGGCCACTTCACCGATGCTCAGTGTGGCCTCACGCGCCTCGGTAGTCGTCATGCCGCCCAGCCTACGACTTGATCTAGACCTCGCTCTAGATCGTAGCGTCAGCGCATGACCACTACTGATCAGCAGCCGCTCGGCTCGCCCTACTCCGCAGCCAGCACCGCCGAGGACGTCATGACCGGCCTCGACCTCTCCGGCGCGACCGCCGTCGTGACCGGGGGCTACTCCGGACTCGGTCTGGAAACCACCCGGAGCCTGGCAGCCGCCGGGGCCCACGTCATCGTTCCGGCACGCCGGCCCGACATCGCCCGGACTGCGCTCGCGGATGTGGAAGGCTGCGAGGTCATCCCCATGGACCTGGCCGATCCCGGCAGTGTGCACGCCGCCGCCGCACGGATCAGCGACACCATTGACCGGCTCGACCTCCTGATGGCCATCGCGGGCGTCATGGCCACGCCGGAGCGCCGCGTCGGACCCGGCTGGGAAGGCCAGCTCGCTGCCAACCACCTCGGACACTTCACCCTCGTCTGCGAGCTCTACCCCCTCCTGGCCGCAGCGGACGGTGCGCGCGTCGTCGTCAACAGCTCCGCCGGACACGTCCTGACCGACATCCGCTGGGACGACCCGCACTTTCGCACCGGCTACGACAAGTGGCTGGCCTACGGCCAGGCCAAGACCGCCAACGTCCTGTTCGCCGTACAGCTTGATGCCCTCGGACGCAACGACGGTGTCCGGTCATTCGCTCTCCACCCGGGCAAAATCATTACTGGTCTCCAGCGAGAGATGCCACTCCAGGAGCAGATCGACCGCGGATGGGTGGACGAGCACGGCAACGTGATCGGCACCGGCTTCAAAACACCCTCCCAGGGTGCCGCCACCGGTCTGTGGGCAGCCACGTCTCCACTCCTCGACGGCCGCGGCGGGCTCTACCTCGAAGACTGCGACGTCGCGCGTGTCTCCGCCCCCGCCCAGCCCATGGACGATGGCGGCGTCCGCGAATACGCCATCGACGCCGGTGCGGCCGCACGGCTCTGGGACCTGTCCATCGCAGCGACCGGCGCCACCCCCATCGCCCGATGACCCCGTACCCTGCAGGCGCCGAACTGTGCGCCACCGCGGCACTCGCCGCGATACGAGCACCCTTCGACCGCGCGGCGGCAAACCCCGACCAGCACACCCGGCGCTCCGCTGCCGCCGCAGGCACGGCTCAAGGGCCAGTGCCACCAACGTCCAGCCCTCCTACAAGCCGGCTGGGAGAAGACCTCGGCGTCAGCCGGGACTCTGCGCCTTCCCGCGCCCCACCTGAGTCCGCACCGCACCCATGCTCGCCGCGATGACCAGGCCGATCGCGAGGGACTCCGCCAGCGTCAGGGTCTGGCTGAGGACGAGGAAACCGGCGACCGCGGCGACGGCCGGTTCCAGGCTCATCATGATCGCGAAGGTGGAGGCGGGGAGGCGGCGGAGGGCGAGGAGTTCGAGGGTGTACGGGAGGACGGAGGAGAGGACGGCCACGGCGGCGCCCAGGGCGATCGTGGCCGGGTCGAGGAGCCTGGGTCCGGATTCGACGAGACCCAGGGGCAGGAAGACCACCGCCGCGACCGCCATCGCCAGCGCGAGGCCGTCGGCCTGGGGGAAGCGGCGGCCCGTACGTGCGCTGAAGATGATGTACGCCGCCCACATCGCCCCGGCGGACAGGGCGAACGCGACGCCGACCGGATCGAGACTGCTGAAGCCTCCGCCGCCGAGGAGGAAGACGCCCGCGAGGGCGAGGCCGGCCCAGACGAAGTTGATCGCGCGGCGGGAGGCCAGCACGGAGAGGGCGAGAGGCCCGAGCACTTCGAGGGTGACGGCGGGGCCGAGCGGGATACGGGCCACCGACTGGTAGAAGAGGCCGTTCATCGCGGCCATGGTGACGCCGAAGGCGACGACGGTCCCCCAGTCGGCCCGCGAATGCCCGCGCAGGCTGGGCCGGCAGATCACGAGCAGCACGACCGCGGCGACCACGAGCCGCAGGGTCACGACCCCGAGCGCCCCGGCCCGCGGCATCAGACTCACGGCGAGCGCCCCACCGAACTGAACGGACACGCCTCCGGCGAGCACCAGCCCGACGGGCCCGAGGGACCCCCATCCCCGCCCCCGCCGACCCGGAACGCCGGGCGCCGCGACGGCCTCCGGCTGCGCCGCCTCCGGCTGGGCGGCGGCACCTGCGGCCGCATCGGCCGACGGGGACCGGTCTGCGCGGGGGAGGTTCACGAGGGCCATCCAGAAAGATCGAAACTGTTCAGTGTGCTGCACTTAGACGTACAGAGTAATGCACTACGCAAGGAGCGTAAACGCATTTGGCAGCTTACGAGCGGCGTCAAGGATCACCTGTTCGAAGGGTCGCCCATACTGGGTGCAAGACTGCATGGATACGGGTACGCACCCGTACCCTGACGGCATGGAGGCCGCCATGACTGACGCGAACATCCGCATCCCCGCCGAGGCACGCGACCGGCTCGCCGCCATAGCAGCAGGCGAAGGCATGTCCCTGCGCGCCTATCTCGCCCACCTCGCCGGGTCGCTCCTTACTCCCGCCGAGCGGGCGGAGAGGGCCGAGCGAACCCGCGAGATGCTGCGCGAGTGGAACGGTTACGACCCGACCCCGGCGGAGGAGACGCGTCTCGATGCCGAGCTCGACCGCCGCATGACCGAGGCGGGCGCCCGGTGAGCGATGCCATTCACGTGATCCTGGACGACACAGCGATGGTGGCGGCAGGCCGAGGCAGCATCCTGGCCTCACGCCTGATTCACCGGGCCTCGCACGAGCAGGGCTGGTTCCTTTACGCCCCCACCTGCGCCCTCGTGGAGGCCGACCGCGCTCGGCGCGGCACGGCCGAACACATCGCCGGCCTCGCCGGCATCACCCTCCTCGACCTCGACCTGTCCTCGGCCCTGGCCATCGCGGCCGAGGGCACCTGGGCCGCGGCCCACACCCGATACGTGGCCCGCCCCACCCCGGAACGTCCCGACGGCGCGTTCGTCGCCACGGTCGCCCCGGACCGCTGGCAAGGTCAGCGGTTCATCGACCTGAATCCCTGAGCCCCTCCGCAAGCACCTCCGCCAGGTGCCGCCCCCGCACGCCCGCCAGTTGCGCGAGCTGCGTGCGGCACGAGAAGCCGTCCGCCAGGACCACCGCCTCGGCCGGTGCCTCCCGCACCGACGGAAGCAGTTGCTCCTCCGCGCACGCCACCGACACCTCGTAGTGGCCCTTCTCGAAGCCGAAGTTGCCCGCCAGGCCGCAGCAGCCACCCGCGAGGTCCCCCTTCAGGCCCACCGCCTCACGCAGGCGGCGCTCCGCCGCTTCGCCGAGTACCGCGTGCTGGTGGCAGTGAGTCTGGCCGGCGACCGGGCGGTCGAGTCGGGGTGGGGTCCAGTGAGGGGCGGCGTAGCGCTCCAGGGCCTCCGCGAAGGTCAGTACCAGGCCGGCCAGGCGGGCCGCGCGCGGGTCGTCGTGGAGCAGCTCGGGAAGGTCCGTGCGCAGGGCGGCGGCGCAGCTCGGTTCCAGGACCACGATGGGCGAGGGCTCCGGACGGAGTTCGGGGTCGAGGAGTGGGTCCAGCAGGTCCAGCGTGCGCCGCATCACCTTGCGGGCGTGGTCCAGTTGGCCTGTCGAGACGTACGTCAGGCCGCAACAGGCCCGGCCGCCGAGGACCCCGTACGGGTTCAGGCGGGGTGATGCGTAGTCGCCCTCGGACGACTTCCTCAGCTTCATGGCGGGCGTGGGGAGCACCCAGATGCCCGCCGCTTCCAGCACCCGCACCGCGGCCTGCCCGACGGACGGCGAGAGGTACTCGGTGAAGGTGTCCGACCAGAGGTGGACCGTTTTCGGAATGCCCCGACCCGTCGGGCCGTCTTCGGCCACGACCCGCTCCCGCAACGCTCCCAGCACCAGCGGCCCCTCCTTCCGGAACCTCCGCCGGAACCAGCGGCTGAACGGCTCCCGCGCCAGCCGGGGAATCTCCCGCTCCATCGCCAGCCCGCCCATCCGCTTGGCCAGCCACGCCAACGGGCCGACCGAGGCGAGCAGGTTGACCAGCCAGGCGGTGCGGGTCCGGGCGATCGCGTGGAGCCACAACGGCAGCCATCCCATCGCGTAGTGCGCGGCAGGGCGTCGACGACCCTTGTAGTGGTGGTGCAGGAACTCCGCCTTGTACGTGGCCATGTCGACCTCGACCGGGCAGTCGGACCGGCAGCCCTTGCAGGAGAGGCACAGGTCCAGGGCTTCCCGTACCTCCTCCGAGCGCCAGCCGTCCGTCACCACCTCGCCCGCGAGCATCTCGTGCAGCAGGCGGGCACGGCCGCGTGTGGAGTGCTGCTCGTCGCCCGTCGCGCGGAAGGAGGGGCACATGACGCCCGGACCCGCGGACGTGTCGCGGCACTTGGCCACCCCCACACACCGCCGCACCGCCGCCGAGAAGTCCCCGCCGTCGTGCGGGTAGCCGAAGGCCACGTCCACCGGCTCGCGCGGCAGCACGGCAAAACGCAGGTTCGCGTCGAGCGGGGCCGGGCGGACCAGTATTCCGGGGTTGAGCAGGTCGTCCGGGTCCCAGACGGCCTTCGCGCGCTCGAAGAGGCCCACCAGTTCCTCGCCGTACATCTTCGGCAGGAGTTCCGCCCGTGCCTGCCCGTCCCCGTGCTCCCCCGACAGCGAACCGCCGTGCGCCACGACCAGCTCCGCCAGCTCCTCCGAGAAGCGCCGGAAGCGGCCGACACCCTCACGCGAAAGGAGATCGAAGTCGATACGTACGTGAATGCAGCCGTCCCCGAAGTGCCCGTAAGGCGTCCCGCGCAAGCCGTGAGCCGCCAGCAGACCCCTGAAGTCCCGCAAGTACGCGCCGAGTCGGGCCGGAGGCACCGCGCAGTCCTCCCAGCCGGGCCACGCCTCGCTGCCGTCCGGCATACGCGTCGCCGTGCCGCTCGCGTCCTCCCGGATGCGCCACAGGGTGCGCTGGCCTGCCGGGTCGGTGACCACGAGGGAGTCGACGACGTCCGCCGCCCGCACGATCGCGTCCGCACGCGCGCGTGCCTCCGTCGCCGTGTCACCGCCCGTCTCCACGAACAGCCAGGCCCCGCCCCTCGGCAGGCCCGCATCGGCCCGTACGAGATCGGCCGCCATCCCCTCCACCGTCAGCGGCCCGAACGGCAGCAGACCCGCCGCGGCCGAGGCCGCCGCGCTCTCGTCCGCGTACGCCAGCACGGCGAGCGCACGCGCGCGTGGGGCCTCGACAAGTCGTACGACCGCCTCCGTCAGGACGCCCAGCGTGCCCTCGGAGCCGCAGAAGGAACGGGCAACGTCGGCGCCCTTCTCTGGGAGCAGGGCGTCCAGGGCGTACCCGGAGATGCGGCGGGGCAGGTCGGGGAAGCCGGTGCGCAGCAGCCTCAACTCCCGTTCCGCCAAGTCCCGTAGCCCCTGGGGAGCGCCTGCCCACGACTGCCCCAGCGTCGACGGCGAACCCCGGCCGGTGACCACCGACAGCTCGCGCACACTGTCGGCCGTCGTCCCCCACGCCACCGAATGCGATCCACAGGAGTTGTTCCCGATCATCCCGCCGAGCGTGCAGCGGCTGTGGGTCGAGGGGTCGGGGCCGAAGCGCAGGCCGTGCGGTGCGGCGGCCTCCTGGAGGCGGTCAAGGACGAGTCCCGGCTGGACGACGGCCGTCCGCGACTCCACGTCCAGGGACACGAGCCGGTTCATGTGACGCGTGAAGTCCAGGACCACACCCGTACCGGTCGCCTGCCCGGCGATCGACGTGCCGCCGCCGCGCGCCACGACCGGCACACCCCGCGCGCGGCACACGGACAGCGCCGCCGCCACGTCGTCGGCGTCCCGCGGGGACACGACGCCGAGCGGCACGCGCCGGTAGTTGGACGCGTCCATGGTGGTCAGCGCCCGCGCGGTCGCGTCGAAGGCCACCTCGCCGCGCACCGCCTTCGCCAGCTCGCCGCGCACGGCCTTCGCCAACGCGGCGTGCACGTCCCTCGCCCGTCCGGCCCGAAGCTCCCCGAGATCCGTCATGTTCCCAGGATGCATCCCGTCACTGACAGTGGTCGTGCGATTCATAGTCCACTTGTGAAGGCGACTCCAGAACCTTCCCATCACGATCACGAACTCTCATATAGTGACGGCCAGTTGAGCACCAGGTGTCGCTTCCCGCCCAGGACACGACCGAGGACACGATTCATGACCGCGCCCATCACCCCAGCGCGCCCCACCACAGATCGGCCGTCCCTCGCGCACCCCCGAGGCGAGCGTCCCGCCCTGCGCACCGTCGCTACCGCCCCGCTCATCACCGCCGTACCGGCCGCACTCGCCGTCGTCGGCGCAGTCGTCGTGGCCCCCGACTCGGTACGCGTACCCCTCGCGTGCGGCGCGGGCGCGGCCGCCCTCCTGCTGTGCGCGGTCGTCGCATTCGCGAGCCACGCCACACAGAAGTCCCGTCTGCTGCGCCGCCGCCTCGAAGCGGTCACGGACGACGCCGGGCGGCTGTTACAGGAACGGGCGCGGTTCGCCGAGGAGTCCACCCGCGAACACACCCGCCTCACCGACGAGTTCGACCGTGAACGCGTACGCCAGGCCGAGCAGTTCACCCGGGAAAAGGCCCGCCTGGCCGCCGAACTCGACCAGGAGCGCGCCCGGCTCGGCGCGGAGAACGCCCGGCTGGCCGAGCAACTGCGCCAGGCCAGGACCGAGCGCGCCGCTGCCGTCTCGACGGCCGCCAACGCGGCCGGCCGTATGCAGGCCCTGGCCACGAGCATGCTCGCCGACCTGCGCGCCATGGAGGAGAAGCACTCCGACGAGGACGTACTCGCCGACCTCCTCCACCTCGACCACCGCACCGCGCAGGCGGGCCGGCTCGCCGACTCCGTCGCCGTCCTCGCGGGCGCGCGCTCGGGCCGCCGCTGGGCGCGGCCGATCCTCATGGAGTCGATCCTGCGCGGCGCGATGGGCCGTATCGGCGGCTACCAGCGCGTCCGCGTCCACTCGGCCAGCGAGGCCGCGGTCGCCGGGCACGCCGCCGAAGGCGTGATGCACGCGCTCGCCGAACTCCTCGACAACGCCGCGAACTTCTCGCCGCCGACCGCCGAAGTGCACGTGTACGTCGAGGAGGTGCCGGCCGGCGTCATCGTCTCCGTCGAGGACGCGGGCCTGGTCATGAGCGAGGTCCAGCTGCACCGCGCCGAACGCGCCGTCTCCGGCGAGGACATCGGACCCGGCGGCCTCACCGGCACCCGCCTCGGCCTCACCGTCGTCGGCCGACTCGCCCGCAAGTACGGCCTGAAGATCTCCTTCCGCCCCTCCGCGCGCGGCGGCACGGGCGTCCTCGTCCTGATCCCCCAGGACATCCTCGCGAACCCGACCGCCCCGAAGCCCGAGCCCCAGGTGCAGGTCCAGGGTCAGGGTCAGAATCAGGCCAAGGCCGCCCCGTCCCAGAAGTCGTACGCCGCCGCCCGCGCCCTCCCCGACCTGGACCCGGAGCCGGTGCCCACCCACGAGTCACCGGACCGCCCCGGCGACAGTGACAGTGACAGCATCAGCGCCGACACCGGCGGTCTCCCCAAGCGCCGCCGCGGCCGCACCCTCGCCGAAGCCGAAGCGGCAGCCGCATCGGCAGCCGCATCCGAACGCGCCCGCGACGCCGCCGCCACCCGCGAACCACGCCTCACCCTCGCCGCCGAGGCCAGGAACCGCGCCGCCCGCTTCAGCAGCTTCCGCCAGGCGGTACGGGGCACTGCGGCGCACGAGGCCGTACGAGCCGACGCCCCCGATCACGCCGTACAAGACGCCACACCCGACCCCGAGCCGAGCACTCCTCCCCAACCCTCCGCCCACGCC
>NZ_JAAKZY010000089.1 GCF_011045015.1 Streptomyces scabichelini
GACGTAGAGGCAGTAGGAGAAGCGGGGGTCGCGGGCGAGGGCGAAGAAGGCGGTGCGGCCGGTGAGGAAGGTGATCCCAGGGTGCCCGGCGGGCAGGTCCCAGGGAGCCAGGGAGCCAGGGGGCGTTCGGCGGTCATGCCTGGTGCTCCTTGTCCACGTCGCTCACGGCGAGATCCATCAGGGGGGCGTACTGCTGGCCCGCGTAGCAGTCGCTGTCGTGCAGGTCGCCCTGGACTGTCGGGCGTGGGAGGGAAACCTTCACGGCAAGAGCCAGCGGGTGGTTGACGAGCAGGATGTCGGCGGGGTCGGCGCCGTAGAGGTCGGCGAAGAGTTCCCTGTTGAGGAAGCCGCTGGCGACGAGGGCGTCATAGGCGGCCTGGTCGTGGCACATGAAGTCGAAGGTGAGGGTGAAGGGGCCGGCGTTCTTGGAGCGCACCAGGGAGCAGTAGTCGAGCAGAGTGGTCATGGGTTCACAGCTCCTCGGTGGTGGTGCGGAACAGTTCCGTGGGACTGACGCCCGTGACGACGTGGTTGAGGGTGAACCGGTAGAGGGGGCCGCGGTCCATCTCGGGCGGGGAGTACGGGTAGGCGAGGGTGGAGACCAGCCCGTCGTATTCCGGTATGGGCAGGTGGCTGCTGGCATGCGCGACGAAGGTGGCGACCGCGTGGGCGGTTGCCTGGTCGGGTGCCGTCACCGTGATGAGGACGCCGAGTTCGCGGGGGCGCAGCGATTCCGGTTCTGCAGTGGCCAGTACGGCCCCGTCGCCGTAGAGGCGGAAGTCGATGTCGACGTCGTCGGGGTCCACGCCGCCGCCGAACACGTCGAGGATCTTGTCCGCGAAGTACTTCTTGGCGAAGGGGAGCAGGTCGGGCAGGCGCCGGATGACCACCTGGTCGCGCACTCCTCCGACGATGACGGTCTGGTAGCCGACGAGTTCGGCTCCTTCGAGTTTGTTGCTGTAGCCGTCCGCGGGGACGAAGCGCGCTCCGCGCGCCCGGACGGTGCGTTCGTCGACCGCCTCGTAAGTGGCGTCGCTGGTGTCGAGGGTGCCCGACGGCTCCGTGACGCGATACGGGTCGGCGTTCTCGTACAGCGTGTGGGCGGCTACGGACCGGGGGGTGAGGCGGCTGCCTTCGGCGAGCGTGGTGACATCGAAGTGGTCGTCCCGCAGGTGCACGAGCAGGCCGTTGGCGGAGGGGGGTATGGCGCAGGCGGCGCCGCATTCGATGGTCTTGGCCATGTGCCAGGTCAGGCCGGGGTCGGCGCCGAGCATGCGGGGGAGTGCGGCGAAGAGCGCGGTGTCGCTGGCGCGTCCGGCCAGGATGACGTCGCAGCCGGCCCCCAGAGCCTCCTGGATGGGCTCGACACCCATCATGGCGACTGTGTGACTGCGAGTGAACAGCTCCCGGTCGATCTCGGGGGCGTGCGGCAGCGGCTGGAGACGGCCGGTGTCGTAGAGGTGCTGGAGACGTTCGATCGGCTGGTCGGAGTAGATCAGCGCGAGTTTGAAGTGCAGGTTCTCCGCCGCGGCGATGTCGCGAACGAGGGCGGCCACGCGGTCGACTCCCATGTCACGGCCGCTGGTGCCGCAGGATCCGATGACCAGCGGCACACCCAACTCGTCGCGGGCGGTGAGCAGCAGGCGCAGGTCGCGGGAGACGGCCTGGTCTGAGAGCTTGGGGCTTCCCGAGCCGAGTGCGGCCGGCCCGGAGTCGGTCGATCCGGCGTCACACGCGATGACGTGCGGGCGGGCTTCGACGCCGCGTTGGAAGGCGGCGGCGTCGAAGCCGGCGCCGAGTGCTCCGGTGGGAGCGAGGATGCGCAACTCCATGGGGGTCTGTGTCCTTCGTGAGGGGTGAGGGGTGGCTGTTCAGTGCGTGGAAGGAGCGATACGGCGGGCCAGGCGGGTGAAGACGGCGAGGGTGACCGTGGCGAACACCGCGCCGTTCAGGAGCATGAAGCGCCATCCGGTCGCGTCGACGGTGAGGCCGAGCAGGGCGGGGCCGAGTGCCGCACCGGTGGACGAGGCGACGGTGTACAGGCCGGTGTAGGTGCCCAGGACGTGTCTGCTGGGAGCGAGGTTCCACAACGCGACGAGGGCGTTGACGGCGAAGGCCGCGTAGCCCACGGAAGCGATCACCATGGAGATGACCGTGCCGGGAACCGTGGGGACACAGAAGCCGATGAGCAGGCCGACGATGAACACGCCGACGCCGTAGCGCATGGCGCGCACCTGACCCAGCCGGGACGAGGCGTAGGCGAGGGGGACGACGCAGACCAGGAAGGCGACGGCGCCGGGGAGCGCGAGCCCACCAGCTGAGCCGCGGGACAGGCTCAGTGCCTCGGTGCCGTACGGGGTCAGCAGCGCGCGCAGGGCGGACCACATGCCGGCGAAGCAGAAGATGCCGAGCATGAGCAGGGCCCGGGCGCGGGACGGGTCGCGCACCATGTCCTTGATGACGGCCCAGGGTGAGGCGAAGTCGGCGGATGGTGGTTCCGCGACGGGGTGCGTCTCGGTGGCGGAAGGCTGACCGGTGTGCCACAGCGTGGCGGTGTGGTGCCGGCGGCCCAGGAAGAACCAGGACGTGGTGAGCAGCAGCAGCATGAGGACGGGCGGGATGGCGAACGCCAGAGTGATGCTGCGGTCGACGACGAGCAGGCTGATCAGGGACGAGACGACGATCGTGAGACTGACGCCGGCCTTCACGAAGCCCTGGGCCTTGCCCCGGTGGGAGGGGGCGACGTAGTCGGAGACCAGGGTCTCCGTGATGCCCTTGAACGCGTTGGCCATGGCCGCGAAGCCGACGACGCACAGCATGAGCAAGGGCAGACTGTGCGTCCAGGGGATCAGGGCGAAGGGCACCGAGGCCAGGGCGGCTCCGGTCAGGATGATCGCCCATCGGCCCTTGCCCTCGCGTGCGCGACGGTCGGACAGGAATCCCATCCAGGGCTGGATCAGGACCCCGAGGACATTGTCCATGCCCATGATCAACCCGACGAGGCCGGCGGAGACGATGTACTGACGCAGCTCGGAGGGGACCTGGGCGTCGTAGAAGTTCCACACCGATTCCTGGGCGAAGACGGCCAGGGTCACCCACAGGACCGTCGTGGCGCTCATCCGCCGTGGGGTGGCGGGTCTTCCCTCGGCTGGGGCGTCCAGGGGGGTTTCCTCAAGCGGCTCGGGCTGAGATGCGATGTTGGGCATGGCGGCTCCTTTGCCATATGCCATAGCACGTACCTTGCGCTGCCGACCGACCCGCCTGCTGGCAGGCGGTGCGGTATGCGCGGATACCTCTCCGAACTTAGCTATTTGCTATAGCGCTAGCGAGAGAGGACGACCACTTCGGCGACTCTCAGTGCGAGAAACGCGCCGTGAGCAGGGAGGAGCTCGACGCCTGACTGTGCGCGTTCATCAGCTCTTCCGCGCGCCTGCCGTTTCCGGCGGCGATGGCGTCGTAGATGGCACGGTGCTGGTGATAGCGCGCATCCACGGCGGTGCGCCGTTCGTCGCTGACCTCGGACAGGACGCTGTTGCGTCGTTCGTCCGCGCCGAAGGCGTCGACCATGTGCAGCATCTGCAGCAATGTCGCGTTCCCGCTGGCCTGGTCCACCAGGCTGTGGAACTGCCGCATGCAGTGCAGGATCTCCTCGATCAGCTTCCGCTCTTCGTCACTGCCGGGAGTGAGTTCGACCGTCTGGCCGCGCAGGCGGTCGGCCTGGTCGAGGACGGCATGCATCTGCCGTCTCTGCTCCGCGGTCGACTTCTCCGCGGCCAGACGTGCGGCCAGTGCGCGAAGCGAGTCCCCGATCATGGAGAACTCCCGCAGCTCCTCCTTCGCGTACTTCGCGATGCGCACCGAACGTGGGCCGGTTCGCTCCACCAGTCGGTCCTGCTCCAGACGGCGCAACGCCTCACGTACCGGTGTCGCGCTGATGTCGAGAGACTCGGCCAGCCCTCGCTCGGTCACCTTCTGACCCCGTTCGAGGACGCCCGAGACGATCGCCTCACGGATCGCCGTGTACGCCTGGTCACCCAGGGTCGCGGAGATCGTGAGCTGCGGAAGTTGTGCCATGGGCAGTACCGTATTTGCTACAGCAGAATTGTCAACCAGTTGCGGGTGGGTGAATTCCGACCGGACCCTGTGGCCGGCCGTCACCAGGCAACCGTCAAGGAACGCTCAGGTTCACTGCGGGCCGACCGTCAAGTGCCGTGTGAATGATGGGTCAGGTCATCCCGGAAACCAGTCAGGGCTGAGCCGAGAAGAAGGACCCGTGAACAAGGTAATTGTCGCAGGCGGGCCGTCCCTGGTGCGGGCCGCGCTGACCAAGGTGATCGATGCGAGCGACACCCTGAGGGCGGCTGGCACCGCCGCGCACAGCAAGGATCTCAGAGACAGCAAGGATCTCAGAGACCTGCTCGATGCCGGCGTCGATGCGGACGTCGTCGTGCTCGACCGCTCCATCCACACCGGGGAACTGGACGGCTTCACTGCCCTGATCACCGAGATCTGTGCCGTGGCGAGGACCGTTGTCTTCGGCGCTCCCAGTGATCAGGAGGTCGATGCCCAGGTGCGTGCCGGCGCCACGGGCGTTCTCGCCGCGGATGTCAGCGCCTCCCAGCTCATCGCCGCCCTGGAAACCGTGTGCCGGGGCGGGCTTGTCGTCGCCCTGGGGACGGCCCCGGCTGTCAACAAGACGCAAGCACGGGTCACGCCCGCACTCACCCGGGATCTCTCCCTCCGAGAACGCGAGATCCTCACCATGCTGTCGAGCGGTCAGGACAGTGCCTCCATCGCCCGCGACCTAGGTCTCAGTCCCCTCACCGTGAAGACCCACATCACGCACATGCTCAGCAAGCTGGGAATCCGCCGGCGCGGGCACCTGATCGCCTTCGCCTATGAGAGCGGGCTCATCGTGCCGGGCATGACACCCACCAGTTTCATCGCCGCCCGGCTGCAAGCAGCCTCGTAGCCCCGCGCGGCCGGCAACTCGGGGAACGAGGAGTCGTGTTGCGCCCCCGGCCAAGCCTGATGCGGTCTCGCAGCGGCAGTTCGGCTGCGAGACCGCATCAGGCTCCTGTCCAGAGGCGCGTGCCAGTCCTACGCCTCGCGTGTGCCCTGGTACATCTCGTCGATGAGGTTCTGGTATTCGCGTTCGACCACCGACCGCTTCAGTTTCAGGCTCGGGGTGATCTCGCCACGGTCCACATCCAGGTCGCGGGGCAGCAGTCGGAACTTCTTGATGGTCTGCCACCGCTGAAGCCCGGCGTTGAGTTGCCGCACGTACCCGTCGATCAGCTCGACCGTGGCGGGCGCCGCGACGACCTCCTCGTACGACATCCCCTCCAGGCCGTTCTCCCGGGCCCACTGGAGGATCGACGGCTCGTCGAGCGCGATCAGGGCGGTGCAGAAGTTCCGGTCGGCGCCGTGGACGAGGATGTTGGAGACGTACGGGCAGACCGCCTTGAACTGCCCCTCGACCTCGGCGGGGGCGATGTATTTGCCGCCGGACGTCTTGATGAGGTCCTTCTTGCGGTCGGTGATGCGCAGATAGCCGTCGTTCGAGAGTTCGCCTATGTCGCCGGTGTGGAACCAGCCGTCGGGCTCCAGGACCTCGGCGGTCTTCTCGGGCAGCGCGTGGTAGCCCTGCATGATGCCGGGGCCGCGCAGGAGGATCTCGCCGTCGTAGGCAATACGGACCTCGGTGCCGGGCAGCGGCTTGCCGACCGTGCCGGTGCGGTAGGCGTCGTCGGGGTTGACGAAGGCGGCGGCGGAGGACTCGGTGAGGCCGTAGCCCTCCAGGATGTGGATGCCCGCGCCGGAGAAGAAGTAGCCGATCTCCGGGGCGAGGGACGCCGAACCGGAGACGCAGATACGCAGCTGCCCTCCGAGGGCCTGGCGGAGCTTGGCGTAGACGAGCCTGTCGGCGACCGCGTGCTTGGCGGACAGGCCCAACGAGACGGAGGCCGCGCCGGAGCTCCGGAAGTTGTCCTGGCTGACCTTGGCGTACTCGCGGGCGACCGCCGCGGCCCACTGGAAGATCCTGAACTTGGCGCCGCCGCCCGCACGGGCATTCGCCGCGACCCCGTTGTGGACCTTCTCGAAGATGCGCGGCACGGCCGCCATGTACGTCGGCCGGACCACCGGAAGGTTTTCGGTGATCCTGTCGGCGCGGCCGTCGACGGCGATGACATGCCCGACCTCGATGTGGGTGGAGGTCAGCGCCTTGCCGAAGACGTGCGAGAGCGGCAGCCACATGTACTCCACGTCGGTGGCGCGGAGCAGCCCTGTGGCGGCGGTGGCCTTGGCCATGTACGACCAGTTGTCGTGCGGCAGCCGTACGCCCTTGGGGCGGCCGGTGGTGCCGGAGGTGTAGATGAGGGTGGCGAGCTGGTCCTTGGTGATGGCGGAGACCCGCTCCTTGATCAGTTCCGGGTCCTTCTCCAGGCGCGCCCTGCCCCGAGCTTCCAGTTCGGCCAGAGAGAGGACCCACTCCTCGCCGGTTGTGGTGGTGGCGTCCGGATCGATGACCACGACATGGCTGAGTTCGGGCAGCTCGGCGCGCTTTTCGACCGCCTTGGCCAGTTGCTCGGCGCTCTCCGCGATGAGCACCCGGCTGCCGGAGTCCGACAGGATGTACGCCGACTCGTCGGCGTTGGTCTGCGGGTAGACGGTGGTGGTCGCCGCGCCCGCGCACATGATGCCGAGGTCGGCGAGGATCCACTCGATCCGGGTCGAGGACGCCAGCGCCACCCGTTCCTCGGGCCGCACCCCCAGCTCGATCAGGCCGGCCGCGATGTTGTACACCCGCTCGGCGGCTTGCGCCCAGCTGAGCGACTTCCAGTCGGCCGGGCCCTCGGCGGAGGACGGTGGTGCCGGGTAGCGGTAGGCCTCGGCGTCCGGGGTGACCGCCACGCGCTCCAGGAAGAGACCCGCGACGGACGGGGGACGATTCCCCATGGGTGTCTGTGTGTCGTGCACGACATCCTCCGGATATCGGTAGGGCTGCGATCGGTGTGGTGAGACCCCGGCACTCATCGGTTGTGGTGCAGTGCTGCGGTGGGTCCGGTGGGCCGGTGGTGGGGTCGCGCACAGGCATGTGCTGACCGTGGGACGGCAGGCGTGGGAGCGCGGGGCTGGTGCGGGTCAGCCGGTCAGGTGCCGTGCGTGGGTCATCACGGGCGATGGCCGCGCGGGAGCCGGATGGTGACGGTGGTTCCGACTCCCACGTCCGAGTACACGTCCACCTGTCCGTGGTGGGCGTGGACGATGGCCTCCACGATGGCCAGGCCGAGACCGGAACCGCCATACGCGCGGCTGCGACTGGCCTCGGCGCGCCAGAACCGCTCGAAGACGCGGGGCAGGTCTTCAGGGGAGATTCCAGGGCCGTTGTCGATGACACTCAGCTGTACGGTCTCACGGCTGAGGTTGACCTCGACGCGCACGGAGGTCTGAGCCGGGGTGTGCTGGACGGCGTTGCCGACGAGATTGCGCAGGACCTGTTGCAGACGGGCGGCATCGCCGACGACGGGTGCGGGCAGTGCGGGTGCCATGGCGATGTCGCGTTGGGGGTAGATGATCTGGGCGTCCTCGATGACGCCGGCGGCCAGGACGGTGAGGTCCACGTCGTCCTGCTCGACGGGTCGGCCGGCGTCCAGGCGGGCGAGCAGCGCGAGATCCTCCACCAGCAGGCGCATCCGCCCCACTTCGTTCTCGATGTGGTCGAGCGCGGTCTCCAGGCCCGGACCGGAAAGGCCGCCTTGGCGGTGGAGATCCAGCCATCCGGAGATGGTGGACAGGGGAGTGCGCAGTTCGTGGGAGGTGTCGGCGGCCAGCGAGCGAACGGTCGCCTCCGCGCGGGCCTGGGCGTCGAACGCCCGGTTGACCGCCTTGGCCAGCAAATCGGCTTCGCTGCCGTTGCGATGGGTGGGCAGCCGCTCGGTCAGGGAGCCCTCGGCGATGGCGTCGGCGCTGCGGGCCATGCGGGCGAGCGGGCGCATACCCAGGCGCAGAACGATGACGGACAGCCCCAGCAGCACCAGCAACGCGCCGCCGATCAAAGCCAGTTGCCGTCTGATGAGCGCGTCGGTGGTGGCGTCGTCGACGGAGGTGTCGATGGTGAGGATGACGGTCGCCGGTGTCACGGTGCCTTCGGCGGGCCCGCGGTCGATGATCAGGCCGGGACTGGGGATGCGTATGGCGCTGAGGTCGCCGCCCTCCAGGGTGACCACACGTCCCGTCGGTGCCGTCGCGCTGAGCGCGGCCACCTTGTCGGCGGCCCGGGACGCGGAGCCGGTGCTCAGCAGGACGCTGTTGTCCTCGTCGACGGCCACGGTGCCCAGGGGTGAACCGAGAAGTGCGCCGAGTTGGTCGGCATTGGCGGTCTGCGGTCCCTGGCCGATGACCCGCGCCAAACGCGCGGCGTTGGCCTTGAGGGTGTCCTGGTTTCGCTTGTCCAGGAAGTCTTCCAGGAGAAGGGCGCTGATGACGGCGCTGGTGACCAGGCCGACGACCAGGAGAACGGCCAGGCCGGCGAGCAGGCGCAGGCGGACGCTGGAGGAGGCCCAGGGAAGACGGCCGCGGAGTCTCACGTGTCGTCCTGCTCTCGGAGGGTGTAGCCGACGCCGCGGACAGTGCGCAGCAGCGGCGTACGGCCATGGTCGATCTTGCGTCGGAGGTTGGAGATGAAACGCTCGACGACTACGGAGTCCCCGCCGAAGTTGTACTGCCACACGGCCTCGAGAATCTGGGCGCGGGAGAGGACCTGACCCTGGTGGCTCAGCAGGTAGTGCAGCAGACGGTATTCGGTGGGGGAGAGTTCGATGAGCTGGCCTGCTCGGCGGACTTCGTGGCGGGGGTCGTCGAGGGTGAGGTCGCCACACCGCAGGAGGGTCTCCTCGGCGGCGGAAGTTCCGCTGCGAGCTCGGCGCAACAGTGCCTGCAAGCGGGCGCCGACTTCCACGACGCTGAAGGGTTTGGTGACGTAGTCGTCGCCGCCCAGGCGTAGTCCTCGGACCCGGTCTTCGACGGCGTCGCGGGCGGTGAGGAAGAGAACGGGTACGTCGATGGCGCGGGCGCGCAGCAGTTGGAGGATCTCGAAGCCGTCGGCGCCGGGGAGCATCACGTCGAGGACGATGACGTCCGGGGGGCGGCGGGCGACCTGGTCGAGGGCTTCGGTCAGGTCGCCCGCCGCGTCGACTTCGAACCCGGCGAACTGGAGTGCCGAGATCAGCAGGCGCCTGATGCCGGGGTCGTCGTCGATGACGAGGACGCGGTCGGCGGTAGCCGGAGTGTTGGCGGCGTTCATATGTGCTCCTGGTAGCGGCAGCGGCCGCCCGATGTCTGCCGTTGCCGCCGGTGCAGCGGACTGGGTGGGTGCCCCGGTAGCGGCTCTGCTGATCATGGTTTCGTCACAGGCTTACCGGGGTGGATTCCTTGACGGGGGCGTGCGGGGCCGCCGGTTCGGGAGTGTGGAAGTTCTCGCCCTCGACGTCGAGATGGGGCAGCACGCGGTCAAGGCGTCGCGGCAGCCACCAGGCCCGGTCCCCGAGGAGGGCCAGGGTCGCCGGCACGAGGGTCATACGGACCAGGAAGGCGTCGACCATGACTCCGAAGGCCAGGGCGAATGAGATCGGCATGATATCGGCGTCGCGGGAGAACAGAAAACTGA
Source organism: Streptomyces scabichelini (assembly GCF_011045015.1). Classification (GTDB taxonomy): domain Bacteria; phylum Actinomycetota; class Actinomycetes; order Streptomycetales; family Streptomycetaceae; genus Streptomyces; species Streptomyces scabichelini. Next base: position 9,671 of record NZ_JAAKZY010000089.1, read on the forward strand.
CGAACACCGAGATCATGATGAGCGCGGCAGAAGTCACCACACGGGCGGCGTTGCGGGCTCCGTTGAGGATGGCCGTGCGGGCGTCGCGGTGGCGGTTGTAGTCCTCGCGCATGGCGGAGACGAGGAACACCTCGTAGTCCATGGCCAGTCCGAAGAGCACGGACATCACGATGATGGGCACGAAGCTGGCCACCGGACCCTCGCTGGGCACGCCCAGCGGGCCGGCCAGCCATCCCCACTGGAAGACCGCGACGGTGGCTCCGAAGGCGGCACCCACGGACAGCAGGAACCCGATGGTCGCCTTGACCGGGATGGCGATCGACCGGAACGCGATCATCAGCAGGAGCAGCGAGAGGCCGACGACGACAATCACGAAGGGCACGAGTGCGCCGCTGAGCTTGTCGGAGACGTCGATGCTGACCGCGGTCATACCGGTGACGGCGACATAAGAGCCGCTGGACTGTGCCAACGGCTGCACCTGGGTGCGCAGCCGGGAGACGAGGTCGCTGGTCTCCTCGGACCGCGGGCCGGTCTCGGGGATGATCTGGATCCGTGCGGCCGTCTCGTCCTCGGCCATGTCGACACCGCTGACGTCCGCGACGCCCCGGACCCCTCGCAGCTCGTCATCGACGGCGGCGGCCGTGGAGCTGACGGTGGCCGGGTCGTTGTTCTCGACGAGCACGACGAGGGGACCGTTGGCGCCGGGACCGAAGGCGTCACTGATCACGTCGTAGGCCCGGCGGCTGGAGTTGCTCGTGGCACTGGAACCCTCGTCGGTGAGTGCCAGCTTCAGCTCCATGCCGGGAACGGCCAGGGCGATCAGCGCGACCGTGCCCAGGATCAGGTTGCGTACGGGGTGGCGCAGGACGCCCTGGGTCCAGCGCACACCCATCGTGGCAGTCCGGCCGCTGTGCGCCGCCTGCCGCATGGCGCGCTTACGGCCCATGGGCAGGAACCTGCGGCGCCGGGCCGCGGACCGGGGTGCCTTGGGCGTGAGCCGGTGGCCGGCCATTCCCATCAGCGCCGGCAGCAGGGTCACCGCCGTGATGACGGCGACCGCGACCGCTGCGGCGGACGCCAGACCCATGGAGGTCAGCATCGGCACACCGGCCACCGCCAGACCGGACAGCGCGATGAGGACCGTGGCTCCGGCGAAGATCACGGCGCTGCCCGCGGTGGCGGTGGCCGTGGCGATGGACTCCCGCACCGGCATACCGGTGCCGAGCTGGGCGCGGTGGCGGGAGACGACGAACAGGGCGTAGTCGATGCCGACGGCGAGCCCCAGCATGATCGCCAGGGTGGGCGCGTTGTCGGAGACGTCGAACGCCGTGGCCAGACCGATCATCGCGGCCATCGCGCCGACGATCCCGAGGACCGCGGTGATCAGCGGCAGCCCCGCCGCGAGCAGCGACCCGAAGGTGATCACCAGGATGACCAGGGCCACGCCCAGTCCGATCAGCTCACTGGGTCCCACGGGCGGATGCGAGGACTCATACGGCTCACCGCCGTAGATGGTCCTCAGCCCCGCCTGCTGGGCCTCGTTGCCCGCGGCCTTCACCGCGTCCAACGTGCCGGGCGGCACGTCGTCCTCCTCCTTGGTGGTGAAGGTGACCTCGGCCACCGCGGTGCGTCCGTCCTCGGAGACGGTGCCGTTCTCGGACGGGTCACTGACCTCGCTCACCCCGGAGACCCGGCCCGTGGCCTCCAGCGTGGCCTCCAGGGAGTTACGCAGATCCGCGTCGGTCACCTTGCGGCCGGTCGGCGCCTGGAACGCGATCTGCGCCGACTGGACATCCGGCTCGGGGAAGTGCCGTTCCATCCTGGTCAGGGCCGTCTGGGCCGGTGAGCCGGGAATCGAGCTGCTGTCCGTGAAGGAGCCGGCGAAGGAAACCCCCAGACCGACCACCGCACCGAGGGCGAGGAGCCACCCGATCAACATCCTTGGCCACCGGCGAGCACCCAACGCGCCCAGTCGGTACAAGAGCGTAGCCATCAATGATTCCCTCACTGTTCGGAAGACGACTCGCCACATCCTTCGCAGTGGATTTGACGACCGCCTCACGGGGAACTTGAGGGTTTTTTGACGGTTCGACTCCGGCACCGTCAGGTACGCCGGTCACCAGACAGGACCTAGCCGGCGCTCCGCGTGACCGCGGACCGGTCCTTGGCATGTTCCAGGCGCAGCGGGAGCCGCGCGGCGAGGTAGTCGATGAGTGCGCTGACACGTCGCGGGACATGCCCGTCCTCCTCCAGGAGGGCATAGATGTCGGCGGCCGGTGTCGACAGGTGCGGCAGTACCCGGACGAGCTCGCCACGGTCCAGATGCGGCCTGATGTGCCACTCCGAGCGCATGATCACGCCTCGGCCCTCCAGGGCCCAGCCGGTCACCACGTCGCCGTCATTGCTGGACAGGGTGCCGTGCACCCGCACATGCCGGGGACGGTCCGCGTCCCCGAAGCGCCACAGTGCGAAATCGCTCTCGTTCTCCCGCAGCACGATGCAGTTGTGGTGGGCCAGGTCCTCGATGCTGGCCGGAGTGCCCTGCTCGCCGAGGTAGGACGGCGCCGCGCAGGGCACGCGCCGGTTCTTGGCCAGCCGCCGCATGCGCAGCGAGGAGTCGGGCGGCATCCCGACGTGGACGGCCACGTCGAACTCACGCTGGTGGGGCCGTAGCGGAAGCGCGGATGTCTGCATCCGGACGTGCAGTTCCGGGTGGGCCGCGGCGAACTCGCCGAGCAGCGGCGCGATGTGGGCGCGGCCGAGACCGAGCGTGGCCTCGACGACCAGGGATCCGCGCACCCCCGCGGCCGTGTCGGTGATCGTGTCCTCCAGCTCTCGTACCTGGTCGAGGATCGCCTCGACGCGCGCCGCGTACAGCTCGCCTTCCGACGTCAGCACGAGTCGGCGTGCGCCGCGCTGGACGAGCCGGACGTCCAGGCGGCGCTCCAGCGCGCTGAGACGTTTGCTGACGACGGGCAGGGAGCAACCGAGTTCTCGCGACGCGGCCGTCAGGGTCTCGCTCGACGCGACGACGTGGAAGAACTGCAGGTCGTCCACGGCTGAACGGCTCTTGGACCAGGGGTGACCAGAGCGCCGAGAGCTTTCCATAGGGGAAAACGTACCTTGCCGGTTACGGGCTTGTAACGGGTGTCCCCGCTGGCCAAGGTGGGACCCAGTCGCGCCGTGAGCGGAACGCCTCTGGACAGAGTGCTCGCCACCGGACTTGCGCATCGATCCGTGAACTGGGAGTGAATTCGTGCCGCAGAGTTATCGCATCGCAGCGATTCCGGGCGACGGGATCGGCCGCGAGGTCGTCCCGGAGGGTCTGAGGTGCCTGCGGGCCGCTGCCGAGGTGCACGGGTTCGAACTCGACGTCACCGAGTTCGACTTCGCCAGCGCCGACTACTGGCTGAACCACGGCACGATGCTGCCCGAGAACTGGCGGGACGTACTCGGTGAGTTCGACGCGATCTTCTTCGGTGCGGTCGGATGGCCGGAGGTGGTCCCGGACCATGTCTCGTTGTGGGGCAGCCTGCTCCAGATGCGGCGGGGCTTCGACCAGTACGTCAATCTGCGCCCCGTCCGGCTGCTGCGCGGTGTGCGCAGTCCGCTGCGTGACTACCAGCCGGGCGACATCGACTTCTATGTCGTGCGGGAGAACACCGAGGGCGAGTACTCCAGCATCGGCGGCCGGATCTTCGAGGGCACCGATCGCGAGACGGTGGTCCAGGAGACGGTCATGACACGCACCGGCGTCGACCGTGTCCTGCGCTATGCCTTCGAACTCGCCTCCTCCCGCCCGAGCAAGCACCTGACCTGGGCGACGAAGAGCAACGGCATCTCGATCTCCATGCCCTACTGGGACGAACGCGCGACCGAGATGGCCGCCCGGTACCCCGACGTGACCGCCGACAAGGACCACATCGACATCCTGACCGCGAAGTTCGTCCTCCAGCCCGACCGGTACGACGTGGTCGTCGCCAGCAACCTGTTCGGCGACATCCTCTCCGACCTCGGCCCGGCCTGCACCGGAACGATAGGCATCGCCCCCAGCGCCAACATCAACCCCGACCGCTCCTTCCCCAGCCTCTTCGAGCCGGTGCACGGGTCGGCGCCGGACATCGCCGGTCTCGGTGTCGCCAACCCTGTCGGCCAGATCTGGAGCGGCGCCATGATGCTCACCCACCTCGGCGAGCACGAGGCGGCCGCGCACGTCGTGGCCGCGATCGAGGGCGTTCTGGGCGAGCAGCCCGATGTGGTCACCCCCGACCTCGGGGGCACGGGGACCACGGTGGGGCTGGGCAAGGCCATCGCGGCCCGGATCGCCGGGAGGTCACTCGTCGGCCACGGCGGGGGAGCGGCGGCCGGCGACTCGGCCGGCCGCGCGGTCGAAGAGGGGGTCGCGGCGTCATGATCAGACCTGTGTCCGACCCGGTCGGCCTCGAAGTGCGCTGGGACCGGCTTGCCGCCGCCACCGACGAGGCGGCCTCCACCATGCTGCGCACGGCCTTCTCCACGATCATCCGGGAGTCGAACGACTACACCGTCGTCCTGATGGACCGCGCGGGCCGCACGATGGCCGAGTCACGGGCCGGCATCCCCGCCTTCGCCGCTCTGATGAGTTCGCTGGCCGCGCTGGTCCTCGAACGGTTCCCGGCGGACGAGTGGCAGGACGGCGACAGTGTCGTCACGAACGACCCGTGGATCGCCACGGGGCACCTGCCTGACATCGCCATGATCTCCCCGGTTTTCCACCGAGGACGGCTCGTCGCGTTCGCGGGCACCGTGGCGCACTCACCGGACATCGGTGGCACCCCCTCGATGAGCGCGACCGAGCTGCTCTGCGAGGGCATCCTGATTCCTCCGCTGCGCCTGTTCCGGGCCGGACGGGTCGAGCAGGGGGTCAAGGACCTGCTGCTGGCGAACGTACGACTGGCGGACCAGGTGTGGGGTGACCTGGAGGCGCAGGCCGCGGCACACGCCGTGTGCCGCCGACGCGCCCAGGAGTTCCTCACCGACTTCCGTGAGCCGGACTTCGAGGCGTTCGCGGACCAGGTCCACGCGGTGACCGACGCCGCGATGCGGGCGGGCGTCCGCGACCTGCCCGACGGCGTCTACCGAGCCGCCCTGGACGCGGACGGCGTCGAAGGCCACCCCACGTACATCGAGTGCGCGGTGACCGTTCGCGGCGAGGAGGTCGAGATCGACTACACCGGCAGCTCCCCCCAAGTGCCCTTCGCGACGAACTCGACGCTGAACTACACCCGCGCCTACTCCATGTATCCGCTGAAGATCCTGCTGGATCCGTCCACGCGGACCAACTGGGGCTCCTACCGCTCCATCCAGGTCTCCGCGCCGGAGGGCACGATCGTCAACCCGAGATTTCCCGCGCCCGTCGTGGCACGACACCTCACCGGCCACCTCCTGTCCTGCGCGGTGTACCAGGCACTGGCTCCGGTGCTGCCCGACCGTGTCATCGCCGACAGCGGCGGTGCCCCCGCCCTGCGGGTCCGCTTCGCGGGGGTCGACGACTCCGGCCGGCCCTTCAGCCTCATGCTCTTCGCCAACGCGGGCATGGGCGCGTCCAAGGAGTCGGACGGGCTGTCCACCACCGCCTTCCCGACCAACTCCGGCGGCGGCAGCATCGAGGCCCTGGAGGCCGCGTCTCCGCTGCACTTCCTCCGCAAGGAGCTGCGTGCCGGATCGGGCGGACGGGGCCGACGCCGCGGAGGACTGGGCCAGGACATCGAGGTCCGCAACCCGACGAGCCGACCGGTGCAGATGGTGCTGCTCGGAGACCGCGAGCGGCATCCGGCGCTCGGACTGGCCGGCGGTGAACCCGGCGCCACCGCACAGGTCGTCCTGGACTCCGGCGAGCGCGTCCCACTGAAGTCGATCTCGCAGCTGGCCCCCGGCTCATCGGTGGTCATCTCCTTCGCCGGCGGCGGCGGGTTCGGCCGCCCCGAGGAGCGCGAGCCCGAACTCCTGATCGCCGACGCGATCGCCGGCTACACCGTCCCAGCCAGTCAGCACAACCCGCGCACAGCCCGGACGGCGGGCGGCAGCGCACGTGAGGAGGTGGGCCGATGAGCCGCACGGTCAGGATCGGCGTCGACGTCGGCGGAACGTTCACCGATCTGCTGCTGCACGACCCGCGGCGGGGACTGATCTGGCCCGGGAAGCTGCCCACCACGCCCCACGCTCCCAACGAGGCCATCACCGCGGGGATCGCCCGCCTGCTGGAGGAGACGTCCACGGCCCCCGGAGACGTCGCGGGCATCGTGCACGGCACCACGTTGGTGACGAACACCCTGCTGGAACGCACCGGAGCGGTCGTCGGTCTGCTGACCACCAGCGGGTTCAGCGACTCCCTCGAAATGGGACGGGAGACGAGGTTCGACACCACCGACCTGCTCGCCCGCCCTGCCCAGCCGCTGGTGCCGCGCCATCTGCGCCGCGGGGTACCCGGGAGGATCGCCGCGGACGGCAGTGAACTGCAACCGCTCGAGAAGCGTGCCGTCCTCGCGGCTGTGCGGGATCTGGTGGACCAGGGCGTCGAGGCACTGGCCGTGGCCCTGATGCACTCCTACCGCGACGCCGGGCACGAGCACCGGGTGCGGGACCTGGTAGCGCGGGCCCACCCCGGCCTCCCCGTCACGCTCTCCAGCGCCGTGGCCCCGGTCATCGGCGAGTACGAGCGGGCCGGCACCGCCTGCCTGAACGCGTATGTGCAGCCCCTGATGTCGCGCTACCTCGACGACCTGCGTGACGACCTGACCGCCATGGGGATCGACGCGCCCCTTCGCATCATGCTCTCCGGCGGTGGTGTCACGACCCTTGAGGACGCCAAGCGGTTCCCCGTACGGCTGCTCGAGTCGGGCCCCGCGGCCGGTGCCATCGCCGCTGCCGCCGTCGCCCGGACGCTGGGGGAGCAGGACGTCGTCTCCTTCGACATGGGCGGTACGACGGCGAAGATCGCTGTCGTCCAGGGGGGCAGGCCCAGGCTCACGCACGACTTCGAGGCGGGGCGGGTCGACAAGTTCAAGCCCGGCTCGGGGCTGCCGGTGCGCCTGACCGTCGTCGACATGATCGAGATCGGTTCGGGAGGCGGCTCGATCGCGGCACCCGACGCACTCGGACTGCTCAAAGTAGGCCCCCGCAGCGCTGGTTCCGTTCCCGGACCCGTCGCCTACGGGCGTGGCGGCGAGCGACCCACCGTGACGGACGCCGACCTCCTGCTCGGCTGTCTCGACGCGGAGAACTTCCTCGGCGGCGAGATGAGGCTGCGCACGCGCGAGGCCCACAAGGCGCTGACCCGTGAGGTGGCGGGTCCCCTGGGACTCGACACCGCTGACGCTGCCGCCGGGATTGTCGAGGTGGTCACCGAAAGCATGGCCGCCGCCGCCCGCATGCACCTGTCCGAGCAGGGCAAGGACCCCGCCGACTTCGCGCTGCTGGCCTTCGGCGGAGCCGGACCCGCCCATGCCTACGGGCTGGCGAAGTCGCTGAAGATGCCCCGAGTGATCGTGCCGATGCGGGCTGGAGTGATGTCCGCCTGCGGGCTCCTTGCCGCCGCTCCCACGGTCGACGAGGTCCGCAGCCTGCCGTCGCCCCTCGCCGACGTCGACTGGGACCAGGTCGCCGCGCTGTACGACGAGATGACGTCCCGCGCCACCGAAACACTCCAGCCGGGAGACCCGCAGCTCGTACGGGTCCGCCGCTCGGCCGACATGCGTTACCTCGGCCAGGGCTTCGAGATCGAGGTCAGCGTGCCCGAGCAGGACCTTGGCCCAACCGGTCTCGGACGCATCCGGACCGCCTTCGACTCCACGTACCGCGCCGTGTTCGGTCGTTCCCTCGACGGAGCCGTGGAAGTCGTGAACTGGCGGCTTTCCATGCAACTGCCCGGTCATGAGTTGTCGGCGGAGGGCGGCCATGCGCGAAGAGGTGAGGCAAGCCGCGGTGTCCGGTCGGTCTACTTTCCGGGACACGGGCTGCTTGAAGCCACCGTATGGAACCGCTACGAGCTCACGCCGGGAACCGAGCTGGCAGGTCCGGCGATCTTCGAGGAACGCGAATCGTCCTGCTCCTTCGGGCCGGACTGCCGGATCCGGGTCACCGACGACCTGACCCTCGTGGTCGAGGTCGACCGAGCCTGAACCCGGTCTCCCTGGTCGTCCCCGAAGAGGGCAGCGTCGAGCAGCCGCCGAAGGCGGGGGACGCTTGGCGACCTCTCTGAGGACTGGCTGCCTCACCCGCGGCGAGAAACGGACCGACGCCGCTCACGCAGGATGCACCTGGTTCGCACGCCGCGGGCCCGCTCGACATCGAGGAAGCGGCCCCCGGCCGTGCCGCGGGAGAACTGTCTCTCACCCCCACGCCAACACCGACAACCTATCCAGCAGCTGCCCGATATGGTGGCGGCGCGAAGGGACGACCCTTATGACGACGGTGTCAGCAGGGCAGCGCACACGTACCCGGCGCATCACGTTCCTGGTCGCTCTCGCGGTCTTCGCACAGGAGTCGACCTGGAACTTCTACGAATCTCAGGTTCCGCCGCTCCTGCGGGAGCACCTCACCAGCGCGGCCGTCGTGGGTCTGCTGATGGGCATGGACAACCTGCTCGGCATCTTCATCCAGCCGTGGATCGGTAACCGGTCCGACCGGACGAGGACCTCCTGGGGCCGGCGGATGCCTTACCTGGTGGTCGGGATGCCGATCGCCGCCGCGCTGTTCATCCTCATCCCGCACAGCGCGGCGTCCTTGCCGCTGTTGATCGTGGTGCTGTTCTCGTACGCGCTCGTCGCCAACACCTTCAAGCCGATCGCCGAGGCGCTCGTACCGGACTTCATCGCACCCGAGCGACGAAGCCGGGCCAACGCCGCAGTCAAGATCGCCTCAAGTATCACGGCCATCGTCGCGGCGCTCATCAGCATCTTCCTGGTCGACAACCATCTGAGCCTCGCGTTCGCGATCCCCGCGATCATCATGCTGATCTCGGTCGGGGTGCTGGCGGCCACCGTGCGCGACAACCGGTCCCCGGCCTACCAGGCAGCGGTGGCCGAGAGCGATGAGGAGCACAGTGCCGAGCGCACCGAGCCACGGGTCCGGGACACCTTCATCGAGATCCTCAAGGACACTGATCGCAGCCGGTTCCTGCTGCTCCTCGCAATTCTCCTCTTCGGCAGTGCATGGGCCGCGTCCCGGTCGCTGATAACGCCGTACGGGATGGAAGCCCTGGACATGTCACGGGGAGCCGCCGGCGGTCTCACCCTGCCCAGCGGTATCGCCTTCATCCTGGCGGCCTACCCGGCAGCCGTGCTCGCCGAGCGTTACGGACGGCTTCGGGTCATGGTCGTGGGCATGTCTGTCTTCGCCGGCGCCATGGTGCTGGGCACGCTCATCCAGACCCCGATGGGGGCCACCGTGGCCCTGTGCCTCGCGGCGGCCGGCGCGACCTGCTTCCTGGTCAACGCGGTGGTCGTCCTGTGGAACCTCGCACCCTCGGCACGGGTCTTCGGGACCTACGCCGGTATGTACACCGTCGGCTGGGCCGGCGGCGGCTTCCTGGGCCCGGCGGTGGTCGGCGGCATGGTCGACATCACCGGATGGCCCCTGATGCTCATCGACATCGCCGTAGTCACCTCGTTGTCGGTCATCGTCGTAGCCAGGATCGGTGTGCTTCAGCGGCGCACCACCCTGACCCTCGCCAAGTAACCAGCCAATCCCCGCGGCGTGAGGCCGGCGCCGGACGCAGCCAGAGACGAGGAACCGTGCCCCGCATTCTGATCACCACGGACTACCTACGGCCCGACGACGAGGTCGATCACTATCTCCGGGCGCACGGCCACACGACGGTACACGCCCCACTGGTCGGCCGACGCGGTCCCGAGCAACTCGTCGCCGCCCTCGACGGGATCGACGCGGCGCTCGTCGGCCATGATCCCCTGACCGCCCAGGTCCTCTCCGAAGTTCCCCGCCTGCGAGCCATCGTGCGCACCGGCGTCGGCTACGACTCGATCGACATCGTCGCCGCGGGCAAGCTCGGCATCACGGTGAGCAACCTGCCGGGAATCAACGCGAACGCCGTGGCCGAGTACACCCTCGGTCTGCTGCTGGCCGCCGCGCGGCGACTGGTGCAGAGCGCGGTGGGCGTCGCTGCCGGCCGGTGGCCGAGGGAGGACGGTCACGAGTTGCGTGGGTCGACGCTCGGCCTGATCGGATACGGGGCGGCAGCGCGCGCCGTGGTGCCGCTGGCGCGGGCCTTCGGCATGGAGGTGCTCTGCACGACCGGTGTGCCGGAGGACGAACGGTCGGACCCGTCGGTGCGGTTCGTCGCGCTCCCCGAGCTGCTGGCGGCATCCGACTACGTATCGGTGCACACCGCGCTGACGGACCGCACACGCGGTCTCCTGGACGCTTCCGCCTTCCGGCGGATGAAGCCGACGGCGGTGCTGGTCAACACCGCGCGGGGGGCCGTCGTCGACGAACAGGCCCTTGCCGACGCCGTGCGCACCGGCGAGATCGCCGCGGCGGCCCTCGACGTGGTCAGCGAGGAGCCGCTCCCGGCCGACAGCCCGCTGCGGGACGTCGAGGGAATCGTCGTCTTCTCCCACCTCGCGGGCCAGACCGCCGAAGCCCGTGCGGCCGCCGGCCTCGAGGGTGCGGCCGAGGTGGTGGCCGCCCTCGCGGGCCGCCCCCGGTTCGCGGTGAACGCCCACCTGCTGCCCCACGCCCCCACTGCCCGGGTCGACGGGTGACACCCGCTCGCCACGTGCCCGGCACCGACAAGAAAGAGGAACATGGAAAACGAACGAGTTGACCGGGTCAAGGTGCTGGCACCGACCGGCATGCTCGGAGCCGGCTTTCCCGAGGCCACGATCGAGCGAGGTCTGGCGCTCGGCGCTGATGTCATCTCCGTCGACGGGGGCAGCACCGACTCCGGTCCCTACTATCTCGGCGCGTCACAGCCCAAGACCACCCGTGCCGCGGTCGCCCGTGACCTGCGGGTCCTGCTGAAGGCGGCGGCAGGCGCCGGTATCCCACTGATCGTGGGTTCGTGCGGCACCAGCGGAACCGACTCCGGTGTCGACTGGGTCGCCGGCATCGTCGCCGACGTCCTGGCGGCCGAGGGACTCCGGCTGCGGGTGGCGCGCATCTACAGCGAGCAGGCGACCGGCGCGCTCCTGAAGTGCCTGGACGAGGGCCGGATCCATGCCCTGCCTCCGCTGGGTGAACTGGAGCCGAAGACGTTGCAGAGCTGCGCACACATCGTGGGCGCGATGGGGCACGAGCCGATCGTCGCCGCGCTCGAGGCCGGTGCGCAGGTCGTGCTCGCCGGCCGCGCCACGGATACCGCCATCGCCGCCGCCCATCCGCTGATGAAGGGGATGCCGGCCGGGCCGACCTGGCACGCTGCCAAGATCATCGAGTGTGGCGGGCAGTGCACCAGCAATCCGCGCGCGGGCGGGGTGCTGGCCACCATCGACGCCGACGGCTTCACCATCGAGCCGCTCGATCCGACCGCCGCCTGCACACCGATCCTGGTCGCCGCCCACATGCTCTACGAGACGGTGGACCCGTTCCAGATGCGCGAGCCGGACGGCACCCTGGACGTCCGTGAGGCCGTCTACACCGCCCTGGACGACCGCACCGTGCGGGTCGAGGGTTCGCGGTTCCATGTCGCCGACCAGCACACCATCAAGCTCGAAGGCGCCCGGATCACCGGCTACGAGACGATGTCGTTCAGCGCGATCCGGGATCCGCACATCCTTGCGAACATCGACGACTGGGCCGATCTCATGCGCACGATGATCAGGCAGCGGGTGGAGCAGACGATCGGCCTCGGCGACGACAAGTACGCCTTCGACCTGCGCCTCTACGGGCACAACGCCATCCTCGGGGATCTGGATCCGGCAGTGGGTCCGCCTCGCGAGGTGGGAGTCATGCTCCTCGTCAACGCACCGGACCAGAGCATCGCCACCGCCGTCGCGAAGATCGCCAACCCCTTGATGCTTCACCTGCCGACGGCCGACATGGACTACCTGCCGAGCCTGGCGTTCGCCACCTCACCGGCCGAGGTCGAGCGCGGTCCGGCGTACGAGTTCGTGCTCAACCACGTCGTCGACACCCTCACCCCCACCGACATGTTCCGCACCGAGTTCGAGGAGGCCTCCCACCATGGCTGAGACCGCCCCCACCACCCTGGGCGACCTGGCGTACGAGGTCCGGTCCAAGAACGCCGGGCCGTTCTGGGTCACCATGGAGCTGTTCATGCGTGACGCGGACGGCTACCGCATCGCCGCCGACGAGACGTTCCTCAACGAGGGCACGGTCGCCCGGCTCTACGGACTCGACGAGGCCGATGTGCAGATGTTCCGCATCCCGTCGCTGAACGTCGTCAAGATCTCATTCCCGCGTCCCGTCAGCCAGGCGTCGCTGCGTGACCGTGACGTCCACTCCGGTCAGCACCACGTGCCGCTGGCGGTTCTGCCCGTGCCCGTCACCTGACACCCCCGGGAGAAAGCGCGGCGCCCGCGCGCGACGACGGTCACGGCCGGTGCCGGGGTCACCGCCGGCCCGGCGGTGACCCCGAACGCGCCTGCCGGACGCGGTCCTTCACCGGTCGACCCCGCCCACAAGCACCTGAAGGAGCAGTTCCTTGAACACACCTGCCGTGCCCGAACCCGGTACCCGTCCTCGGGCCCGCGGCCGTCGTTCGGCAATGCTGACGGCACTGGTCGCGGCCGCCGTCGTGGGCACGCTCGGCAGCGCGCCCACCGCCCCGGCCGACACCACGCGCCCCACTCCCGCCGCCTGCCCGGGCCATCTGGAGGAGAAGGCCAGGTGCTACACCGGCCGGGACGCCAACGGCGCGTACTACACGATGGCCGTCCCGAAGCACTGGAACGGCTCCCTCGTCGTCCACGCCCACGGCGGTCCCGACTTCTCCTACGACGAGTCCACGACCACCGAGGACCTGGAACGCTGGGCGGTGATGGTCGACGAGGGCTATGCCTGGGTGGGCTCCTCGTACCGGCGCGGCGGTTACGGGGTCAGGATGGCCGCCGACGACACGGAGAACGTACGCCGCCTGTTCGTCAGCCACTTCGGCCGCCCCGACCGCACCTACCTTCATGGCCAGTCCTGGGGCGGCAATGTCGCCGCCAAGGTCACCGAGACCTACGGCGGGAAGCGTGGCGCTTACGACGGAGTCCTGCTGACCAACGGCTTCCTGGCCGGCGGCTCGCGTGGCTACGACACGCGCGTGGACCTGCGGACGGTCTACCAGTACTACTGCCGCAACCTGCCCCGTCCCACCGAACCGCAGTACCCGCTGTGGCAAGGACTGCCCGCGGACTCCCCGATGACACCCGACGAGGTCCACGGCCGACTCCAGGAGTGCACCGGCATCGACTCCGACCCGGCCGACCGGACCGCGGAGCAGCAGCGCGACCTCGACGACATCCTGGCCGTCACCCGCATCCCGGAACACTCTCTGGCCACGAACATGCAGTACGCGGCCTTCCTCGTCCGGGACATCGTGTCCAACCGGCTCGACGGCCGTAACCCGTTCAGCAACCGTGGGGTCCGCTACGACGGTTCGCACGACGACAAGGCGCTCAACGCCGGCGTGGCGCGCTTCTCGGCCGACCCCACCGCGCGCCGCGACCTCTCCTACGACAGCGACCTCACCGGACGGATCGCACTCCCGGTCCTCACCCTGCACGCGATCGACGACCCACAGGTCTTCGTCGAGCACGAGGCGGCCTATCGCGCCACGGTCCAGGCCGCCGACCGAAGCGAGAACCTCGTCCAGACTTTCACGAGGGAGAGCGATCACAGCGCGCTCAGCAACGCCGAGTACGCCAACTCCCTGGCAGCTCTGGAAACATGGGCACGCACCGGCCGGAAGCCCACCCCCAGCTCGATCGCGCGTTCGTGCAGCGCGTTCGACACCACCCATGGTGGTGGCTGCTTCTACGATTCGGCGTTCCGCCCCGCCCCGTTCGCCACCCAGGTCCGCCCCCGGCCCGGCGGCCTCCACTGGCCCGCCATGTCCGCCGCGCAGGAACAGGCGTGGAGTCGTATCGAGGGCGTGGGCATCGCACCCTGAAGCCGCTCGGCGGTCCCAAATCCCCCTCTCTCCCGCAGCCGAGCCCGCACATCTCTCGCGCTGCCATGGCAAATTGCCGGCTCCCGAGCTCGACGACTCTTCGCCACCCGACGACTCAGGAGAGTCCCATGCCCCTGGCTGAAGACCTCAGTTCGTACGCCGTGTCCCTGCGCTACTCCGATCTCAGCACCGCCGCCATCCACACGGTCAAACAGCGCCTCGTCGACAGCATCGGATGCGGACTCGGCGCCTTCGACGCCCTCCCCTCGCGCAACGGCCGAGCGTTCGCCGAGGCCCACCCCTCCACGGCGGCCACCGTTCTGGGAACGACACAGACCACCACCCCGGATGTCGCCGCCTTCGTGAACGGCACAATGATCCGGTACTTTTCCTCGCCATCGTGCTGGCCTACGAGATCCAGTGCGGGTTCCAGGACGCGGCCGCCCTGCACACAAGAGAGTGGGATCACGTCAACCACGTGCTCGTGTCATCGGTCGTCGCCGCGGGCCGGCTGATGGGGCTCTCGCAACAACGACTGACCGAGGCGATCAACATCGCGGTGAACGGCCACATCGCGTTGCGGCAGGTGCGTGCCGGGTCCCTCTCCCAGTGGAAAGGCTGCTCGGCGCCCAACGCGGCGCGGAACGGAATCGTCGCCGCGCAGCTCGCCCAGCATGGCTTTACCGGACCGTCGCCCATCTTCGAGGGCGAGATGGTGTTCATGAACCAGATCACCGGTGTCTTCTCCCTCGACGTCGGTGAGTTCGGGAACCGGGACAACCAGTCGTATGCCGTTTCGCGGACTTTGACGAAGATGCTGCCGACGAACGGAGAGATGCAGACGGCGGTCTGGGCCGCCCTGGCCGTGCGGGACAGGATCCCGGACATCGAGGAGATTGCCTCGGTCCGGGTCGACACCACTCGTGTCGGCTACGCCTTTCTCGGCAAGGATCCCGACAAATGGCGCCCCACCACACGGGAAACGGCCGACCACAGTCTTCCCTACACGGTGGCCCGGGCGCTGCTGGACGGCGAGATCACCACTGCCTCGTACAGCGATGAGGCCATCGCGGATCCGGTGGCTCTCGACCTGATGAAACGCATCTCGGTGCGGGAGGACCCGGCGCTGACCGCGATCTTTCCCGAGTACATTCCCAGCAGTTCGAGGAGAAGTTCCACGGTCTGCTGCGACCGCTGGCCTCCGACAGCCGGCGCAAGGAAATTCTCTCCCTTGTGTGGAATGCCGAGCAGTTGGCGGACCTGTCACCGCTTCTCGCGGCCATGACGCTGGACACCACGGAGGGGTAAAGGCTGGTCATTGTCCGGTCGTGGTGGCCGGGGAAGCCGGGGCCTGGGACGTGGGCGGGTTCACTGAATGCGGGGGAGTGCCGGCCGGACGGGCCGGGCTGTCCGAAGAGCCGTTCGTGACGGCGAACAAGGCGCACGCGGCAGCCGCAGCCAGACCCAGCAACACGATGGCGGTCCGGCGCAGGGGAAGGGACCACCGCCTGGGCCTGGCGGGAAGGCGGGCAGGCCGCAGGTGTCCCGAGTCGACGGTGTCGGCCCGGGCGGCGAGAGCCTCGCGCAGCCGGTCCTCGATCGCCTCGTGGCGGATCTGGCTGCGGCTCATCGCCGGATCTCCGCAAGGTGCCGGCGGCGGGAAGGACAAGAGCGCGGCTGAGAGGGATGGTCGGTCATCGAGGTATCTCCTCCAGTTGTCTGCCGAGGGCGTCCAGAGCACGGCTGGCGGTCGACTTGACCGTCCCGCGGGACACGCCGAGGGTGTCGGCGATCTGCGCTTCGGTGAGGTCTGACCAGTAGCGCAGCACCAAGACCTCGCGCTGCCGACGGGTGAGGCGCTGCAACGCGTTGATCACTTCCTGGTGGGTCTCGGCGAGGAGCACGCTGTGGTCGGCGGACGGGAAGGGGCGTTCGCGCTCAGGGATGTGGGCGCGTGCCGTACGGCGTCGACGCAGAACGGAGCGAGCCCCGTTGACCACGCTGGTTCGCAAGTACGCCTCGGGGTCGTCCAAGTTCGCGAGCCGACGGCCGTGGCGGCGCAGAAGAGCGGTGAAGGCGTCCTGTACCACGTCCTCTGCCGTCGGAAGGTCGTCCACCAAAAGCAGTGCCAGTCGCACCAGCGCGAGCCGGCGGTGGTGGTAAAGCTCGCTGAAGCCGTGCTCGTCCCCGACTGCGGCCGTGCTGGGGGACAGGGCTTTGAACGGCCTTCTCCCGCCGTCCTTCTGATGTGTCAGTGAACGCGGAGCGAGTCCGCCCTGTACCAGCCTGCGAATGCTCTGCCACCAGGTGACCGACGGGGCGGCGGTGGGGATCGTCGCTGTTCTCACGTGTCTCCTGGACGTCGCGGTACCGGTCTGTCCACCCGGATGCCGGGTGGACAGACCGTGCTGCCGGGCCTGAGCCGTGCAGCGTGTATTCACGTGGTGCCGCCGACCGGACCAGAGCCGATCAGCGAGCCGAAACGCTGGAGAGCCTCAGTGGGCCGGAGTCGCGGGCTGCTGCACCGGCTGGGCGGGCTTGGCGTCCTCCGGGACGTCCGTCTCCGAGGTGAGGGCGGGCGTTTCCGAGCCGGACACGTAGGGCTTGGCGTGCTTCCCGGTGGAGGTGGACGTCACGGGAGAGGTGGAGTGCGCCTTCTCGGCTTCGGTGGCATCCGGCGCGGTGGTGTCGGCGTGGGCCGTGAAGGCTCCACCGAGGGCCAGCGCGGCGCCCACGACTGAGACGCCCAGCGCGGCGCGAACCCGGCCCGGACGGGAATTGCGGACAGCGGCGTGACGTACTGACATTTTCGTTCCTCGAATCATCGGTCTCAATGGGGCTGACCGCCCGTCATGGATGGCTTGCCATGCGGCGGCCCTCTGCTGGAGGCGCATCCACTCCGACAGACGTCCGAAGGCCTTCGGGGTTGCGGGTCGGGCGAGACTGACGCGTGGGAAATTCAGTGATCTGGGTCACTGAGTCCGGGACCGGTTCATGGGCCGGCAGCCGCAGTCCGCTCAGGCTGAGTCGCGCTGCCGACAGGGTCGTCAGTTCGACTCAGCGCGAACAGCAGTGGGGCGTCAACTGCGGCAACCTTGAGCCACGGTGTCCGAACCGTGCTTTCATCGCTGGTGATCAGTCCATCGAAGGCGAGCGATCCGCGCAGGGTGAAGGTCGTCGACGGCGTATCGCTGGACCGAGGAATGCCATACGAGTTGTCCGCTCAGGTTGGCGGCGATGTTGGACGCGTAGTCGAGTGCGGCGGCGTGAACCAAGTGCGGCACCTCTTGCCTGGTGAGTTCCTCGCGGAGTTCCTGCTTCGCCGCCGCGACGGTGTGGAGGTGGGTTGCGGCCAACGCCGCCACCCGGTCCACGGCTTCCTGCAGTGAGCAGTTCTCTGTGTCCCGGAGGATTGTGACGGCGTTGTACCGATAGCCGACGAGGGTCTCACGACGGACGGAAAAGACGTCGTTCACCATGGCTATGTGCAGTGCTCCGGCCCGGCGCAGTTTGTTCATGGCGCCGCAGGTGCGCACGGAGTCGGGCAGCAGCACGGGAAGGCGCAATTCGTCCAGGTCCCACAGCCAGGGCATCCCCACCGAGTACATCCTCCAGCCGAGGTAGGTATCGAGGTCGGGAACAGTCCCTTCGGCGCTGAGGCGGGCCTCGGTCGCGTAGGAGCGAAGGAACGCCCTGAAGTGTCGTAGGAAGGCGTCGCGCCAGTCAGTGGGTCGTCCGCGGGAGGTCTTCGACCACAGGTCACTCAGTGCCCTGGCGACCGGGGGCCTTGCGGGAACCGACGTGCCTCGCAGTACGTCGCAGAGCTCATCGACGGCTGCCACCCGGGCCGACGGCCTCTCGGTGAGATCGTCCTCGTCGAGTTGGTCGTCGATACGGAAGGTGAGGGCAAGCCACCCAAGACCGGTGATCAGCGTGTCAAGGTCGGCGCGAGGCCACACGTACGCCCCTGACAGGTCGGCCCTGGTACGCCGCATCCTGATGCGTGCCTTGTCGGTCGGCGCCAGGCCATAGGCGTCGATCCACCTCCACATCGCCCGGGACGCCCGCTCCAAGTGCGGATTGCATTCCACCGGAAAAGGGACTTCGAAGAGGGGCATTCTGAAGTCGGTCACGAGGACTCCACTGCTTGAAGTGGGCGCTGGGGTTCAGTCCCCATGTGATGCCGCTCGTCTCCCCATCACCGGCCGATGCGGCGGTTGTGTCCATCGGAGCCCGCTTCGGCCACGAGACCGGCCCGGCGGTGGTACGCCATGGTGAGCACGTCTGGAGTAACCGTCATCACTGCCTGCGGTTGCGGGGTACGGGAAGTGAGCTGGAAGGCGGACCAGATTTGCAGGATGGTTGCCAGGATGATCGTCAGTTCCGCCCACGCGAAGGCCTCTCCTATGCACTGCCGGCGGCCGGCGCCGAAAGCCAGGAAGGAGTTACGGGCCTCTTTGGCGCGCTCAGGGGCCCATCGGTCCGGGTCGAAACACTCCGGGTCGGCGAAGACCTGAGGGTCGTGCTGGTAGAGGTAAGGGCTCCAGACGACATCGGAGCCCGCCGGAATACGGTGCCCTCCTAGGCCAACTGTCCGGGTGGCCGTGCGGGTGGTGAGCCATACAGGTCCGTACTTGCGGATGGCCTCCTGCAGAACCTGGCGGATGTACGGCAGGCGGTCCAGGTCCTCGTGGCGTACCGGCCTCTCCCCGCACACGGCGTCCAGTTCCGTTCGCAGGCGCGCCGTGATCTCGTCGTGCTGGGTCAGCTCGTACAGGGCCCAGGCCAGCGTCGTTCCGGTGGTCTCGATCGCGCCGACGAGCAGAGTGATGACCTCGTCCTGGAGTTGCTGCTGACTGAGCAGGTCCTCGGTTGTGAGAAGGGCCTGGAGCAGTCCTTCGCCCTGCTGGGTGTGATGGGGGCAGTCCCTTGCTGCGGAGACGGCGGCGTCGGGGGCGGCGTGGTGTGATCCGCGGGCGTGGTCGGTGGCCTGGTCGATGATCGCGCGCAGTCGCCGCAGGTTGGCCTCATGGGCCCTGTTGGCGGGCAGTGGCAGACGGGTGACCCAGGGCGGCAGGATCGTCTGGCGTATCGTCCCCCGCATGATCACTGGCATGAGCTGTGTGAACTCGGCCGCCAGGCGATCGGGGAGGTTCGTGCCGAACAGGGCGGTAAGAAAGGCGGCGAGGGTGACCTCGTTCATGTCGGCATAGACATCCCGCTCCTGGCCTTCTCCCCAGGAGCTGACCAGGGCACGGACCTGCTCGACCATGGGATCGGTGCGTGCGGCTATGTGGGCCCTGTTGAACATCGGTTGCAGCCGACGCCGGTTGTGGAGATGGGCATCGCCGTCCGCGATCGTGGCGATGCCGTTGCCGAAGAAGGCCCGAAGGGCATCGAAGACTCTGCCGCCTTTGAGGAAATGGGCCGCGTCGGTGACGAGCATGCGCCGTGCCAGCTCGGGATCGGTCAGGACGTATGCCGGGGTGGGGCCGATGCGTATCCGGACCACGGGGCCGTAGTCACGCAGGGACCGCATGAAGGGAAGGGAATCGCGGGCCAGCTTGTGGCCGTGTCCAATGATGGGTAGGGCGCCGGGCGCTGTAGGGATGGATGTGGGGGGCAAGTTCATGGGTATGTCGCTCCTGGCTGAGCCGTCGGCAGCAGCGTCATCCGCTGAGCAAGCCACTGATGCCGAACCGGGAAGAGACCATCAAGAAACCGTCAAGTCGCCTGCGTGCGGCTGTGGTTGCAGTGGACGCCCCGGACTGGCGAACCCCGCGCCAGTGTTCAAGGCCTTGAGAACACCGCGCGTGCGGCCGGTGGCCCCGGCGACCAGGACAGGACTGGCGTTAGCGGTGGACCATGCTGCTTGGCCACGCGGGGCGGGCGTTCGGCGTGTGGCTGCCGCGAGCAGCGTCAGAGGATGCTGGGCAGACCTGTCAGATGCCGCAGTTCGGCGAGGACTTGGCGGTTGTCACGGAAGTGGACGGCTTGCCAGCCCTGCCGTCGGGCCGCGGCACAGTTGCCTGCGAGGTCGTCGACGAGCACGCAGTCCTCGGGGGTGACACCGGCCGCCTTGGCCGCCAGATCGAAGATCTCCGGGTCGGGTTTGCGGACGCCGACCTTGCATGAGTCGATGAGACAGTCGACCTCGCCGGCCGGGGCGACGATCGCCCGCCAGTACGGCTCCCACTCGACGACGTTGTTCGACAGGATGCCCACGCGGAACCCGTTGTCGCGGGCGTTCCGCAGGGCGCACACCATCACCGGGTTGGCCGTGACGCCGTCGAACCACTGCTCGCCGAAGCCCTCCAGGCGGGCACGGCTCAGATCAAGCTCTGGATGACGGCTCGTCAGGACACGGCGGAGGCGGCGCCCCCACTCGGCCTCGGTGAGGGCGGCGATCTCGACGGGCGCCAGGGTCGGCATGCCCATCTCGTCCGCGACCTCCTTGATAGCGGCCTGAAGTTGCGCGGGCAGAATGCCGGTCTTGCGGTGGTAGGCGTCGTACAACTCGTCCAGAGGCGGCGAGAGTACGCCGCCGAAGTCGAACCAGACCATGGGCAGGGGCATACAGCGGGCCCTCCTGTCAGGGCGATGTGGGATGAAGCAGCAAGGAGTTCGCGCGGCACGACATGCCTGCCGTGTCAGGCGGAGGGTTCAGCAGGCATGGGGCGCCAGGGCCGAGGCAGGGATGAGGAACTGGCCGATGGGGCTGGTGCACCGCAGGGCGACCTCGGCTGTGGAGATCACGGTCTTCTCCTGGAGCATCTCCATACGGAAGACGGCCGCGCCTGGCGTCGCCCGGTCCTCGACCAAATCGGCTTGGCACACGGTGGGCAGTTCGAACTCACCGAACCGTGTGAAGGCGGCCGCGCAGTGCGTCAGCGTCAGCCGCCGGGGCGACAAGCCCAGCAGTTCGTGGGCCGCGTGCAGGGCGGTCTGCCGGTATGCCTCGAAGAACAGCGCACCGGGGATATGGTCGAGCGGGTGGTCGAACAGAGCCGGATGCGCCTGATCGACGATGACCTGGGCCACGACCTGGCGTCCGACGGCTGCCGCCTCCGCCAGGACGACGTTGTCGGGCGAGCGCCGCCCGACCGCGGCAGGGCTGAGCCGGCGGCCACTGGGGTGCGGGCGCGGAGTCTCCAGGTCGAGGGCAGCGCGGCCGCGTTCACGCAGCATGTCCCACGCATCGCCGGGCATCCACTGGATGGTCATGGTCATGGATGCGGCGTCATGGCCGTCGACAGCCAGCCGCATCTCCAGGGTGACGCCGACGAGCTCAGCGCCGCGGTGCTTCTCGCCCGTGATGGTGGCGGTCAGCAGTCCCCGCCCAGGCAGCCGCCCGATCTCCAGCGCTTTGGTGTCGAGGACGGTGAACTCGCCGGAGTTGAAGCTGAACTTGCGGTCCAGCGGGACGGCGCAGTGTTCGTGGGCGACCAGGATGGAGGTCTGCCGGAACACTTCGAGTAACAGAAGCGGGTCGTAGGCGGCGGGAGTCACCAGGTGATCGCTGTAGTAGCTGTGGACGCGTGGCAGTTGCGCCGCGACGAGGAATTCGTTGTCAGAACGGCGCTGAGTATCGGTCAGGAACACCTCGCAGATGGCGGCGCGGTGGACGAGCTGCCGGGAGACGGTTACCGCGTAGGACAGACCATGATTTACCGAAACGGACATGTCTTGGCACTCCCTCGAACCAGGAATGTTGAAAAGAACAGTGGTTCATCTGCGGACCATCATTACGCGTACCAGGGCGGCGCAACCAGGGGATGACAACCCCCGCCATTCGCGCCCATAAGGCCGTGGACCGCACAGTCCCGGCGCGGGCTTTCCCTGCGAGAAAACCTACCTTGTCAAATACGGGCTTGTAAGGTGTGTCGCCGCTGGCCAAGGTGGCTCACGCCACGATGCCGCGACGCGTCGGAGTGGGCGTTCACGACCAAGCGAGCACATCGATCATGCAAGCGCCGATGCCGGGGGCGGCCGGCGGCCGCTCCGCGACGAGCCGAGTCCGCCCGTGCACCATGAGCAGGGAGGCGCTCGATGTCGAGGGCGGCGGGAGGCAAGGGAGTTGAGCGTCCGTCACGGACCGGGTCTTCGCGCGACGCGGCTGGCTACGAACCGACTGTTTGTGCCTGCAGACCGTGCCGACGAATTCGAAGCGCATTTCCGGCACAACATGCGCACCTATCTGCCTGGCGTGAAGGGACTGCGGCGCAGCACGCTCCTACGTCCCGTCAGTGCCGATGATTCCTATGTTTCGATCAACGAGTTCGACAGCGAGGCCGATTTTCGGGCATGGATCACCTCGGACCTTTCACCTCTCCGATGATCTGGTGCTGATTACGGAAGGCTGAGCTTTCCTGGGGCTCTTGCGTGCACACGCGCTCATGCGCCAGTACTTTGCGCCCTCGCCGCCGTCGGCGCACCAATTGCCGAAGTAGTGGTACGTCGCCAACGGCACCGACGACTCACAGAACGTCCACTCATGACTCCTGCTGGTTGAAGATCTGTGTGCCTAGCACGGCGAGTAGTTCCAGTTTGGCGACCGAGTCGGTTCCGACAGCGGCGGTGAACCAGAGCAGTCGTTGCCGTCCGTCCTCGCTGAACAGGTTCAGGCAATTGACCTCAAGCAATCCGAGCTCTGGATGTATCAGGCGTTTTCTGTCGTGGCGTCGGAACGAAACATCGTGCTGGGCCCAGTGTTTGGAGAACTCGGGACTACGGGTGCTCAGTGCCGTGATCATTGCACGGACATCGGGGTCAGCGCCGCGCCGGGCCGAGGCCGCACGAAGGTCGGCCACGAAGGAGCGGGTGTGCTCGGCATGATCCTCGGGCGGGTAGAGCGCTCGCGCTTTCGGGTCGGTGAACCACCGGTACAGGAAGCTCGCGGTCCATCCGGTCGTGGACGGCGGTGGACCGAGCAGTGCACGGGCCGCCGGGTTCTGTACGAGCATGACGCGCAGGTCGGTGACCACCTGGGCCGGTGTGTCCCCCAGGCGATGCATCAAGTCCAGCATCCCCGGGTGGACGTGGTCGGCCGGACTGCCGGACGGGGGCAGCCGACGGCCCGCCAGGGCAAAGAGGTAGTCGCGCTCGTCCCGGCTCAGTCGGAGTGCCCGGGCGAGCGCGGCGAGCATCTGCTCCGAGGGTTGGACGCCCGCCCCGCGCTCCAGCTCGATGTAGTAGTCGACCGAGACACCGGCCAGCTGAGCGACCTCTTCACGGCGAAGACCCAGTACACGGCGGCGCGGCCCGGTCGGTAGGCCGACATCCGCGGGTCGGATGCGATCACGGCGTGACCTCAAAAAGCCGCCCAATTCCGAAAGATTCACACCACCACCCTGACCTGAACGCACTCGGCTTTCCAGGGGTTGCCGACCCCTGAGTAAGCGACCCCTGGTAGCCGGGGGGCTGGGGGACCCATCGTGGACGGCAAACCGTTCAAAGGAGCAACCCGTGAGTGGGAGTACCCCTCGAGTCGCCATCGTGACCGGCGGCTCTCGTGGCATCGGCCGTGAGGTCGCCACCCGTCTGGCCGCGGATGGCCTGGCCGTCGTCGTCGGCTACGTCGGAAACAAGGAGATGGCCGAAGAGACCGTCGCCACCGCGGTCCGGGCGGGCGCCCGGGCCATCGCCGTGCAGGCCGATGTGGCAGACGAGGACGCGGTGGCCGCGATGTTCGACACGGCCGAGCAGGAATTCGGCGGCGTCGACGTGGTCGCGCACGTGGCCGGCAAGATGGTGCTGAAGCCGGTCGTCGACTTCGACCTGGCCGTCCTGGACGACATGCACCGCACCAACATCCGCGGCACCTTCGTCGTAGCCCAGCAGGCAGCACGCCGACTGCGCGCCGGCGGCGCGCTGATCACTTTCTCCTCGTCCATGGTCGTGCAGGCGACGTCCACCTATGGCCCCTATGCCGCCAGCAAGGGAGCGGTCGACGCACTGACCATGATCCTGGCCCGCGAACTGAGGGGCCGGGACGTCACGGTCAACGCTGTGGCCCCCGGCCCGACCGTGACCGACCTGTTTCTGGAGGGCCGGGACCAGGCGACGATTGACCGGCTGGCTTCTCTTGCGCCGTTGGAGCGTCTGGGTACGACGGCCGACATGGGCTCGGTGGTCTCGTTCCTGGCGGGCGAAGAGGGTCGCTGGATCAACGGCCAGGTCGTCTGGGTCAATGGCGGAGCCATCTGAGCTCGTTGTGATCACTGGCGCATCCAGCGGCTCGCTGTCGTGCGCGGCACGTCAGTTTTTTCGCGGCTCCATCCGTCGGATGCCGTGGCCCACTTCGCGTGATTGTTTGCTGCTTGCTCCTCAACTTCGTTCGTCATGTTCGGTGGTGCTTACGGCGCCGTCGCCAAGTCGGGCAGAGGCTGTGCGGGAGGGTGGATGCGGCCGGTGCCGTGCGACAGGGGCAGGCCCGTGCCGCGGTTGGCGTGGGCGATGATCTCTGCGGTGATGGAGATGGCGGTCTCCTCGGGAGTACGGGCACCGAGGTCCAGGCCGATCGGTGAGTGCAGACGGGCCAGTTGCTCCTCGGGCACGCCGGCTTCCCGGAGCAGGTCGACGCGGTGGCCGTGTGTGCGTCGAGAGCCCATTGCGCCGACGTAGCCGACGGGGAGGGCGAGCGCCAACCGCAGCACGGGGATGTCGAACTTGGCGTCGTGGGTGAGGACGCAGACGGCGGTGCGGGCGTCGGTCTCGGTGGCCGCGAGGTAGCGGTGGGGCCAGTCGGTGACGATCTCGTCGGCGTGCGGGAAGCGGGCCTGCGTGGTGAAGACGGGGCGGGCGTCGCAGACTGTGACGTGGTAGCCGAGGAAGCGGCCGGCCTGACTGAGGGCGCCGGCGAAGTCGACGGCGCCGAAGATCAGCATGCGAGGGCGGGGTGCGTGGGTGTGGACGAGGACGGTCAACCTTCTGGGGCAGGTGTCGGTGTCGCCGCCGACCTCGATACGGGCGGTGCGGCCCGCACGCAGGAGCGCGCGGGCGTGCGCCACGACCACCTTGTCCTCGTTCTCACCGCCGAGGGTGCCGTCGTGGGGACCGCCGTCGGGGACGTGGAGGATGCGGCCGAGGAATTCGCCGGGGCCGTCGATGACTTGGGCCACGGCGCAGGAGCGGCCCGCGAGCACGGCCTCCAGGGCGGTGGCGAGGTGCGCCTCGGCGGCGGGCTCCACGCGCTGGACCAGGACCTCGATCTCGCCACCGCAGGTCAGGCCGACGGCGAAGGCGTCGTCGTCGGAGTAGCCGAAGCGGGTGCGCACTGGTGGCCCGCCGTGTGCAAGGACGTGCTGGCACAGTTCGTAGACCGCCGCTTCGACACAACCGCCGGAGACGCTCCCGACCGCGGTGCCCTCCATGTCGACGGCGAGCGCGGTGCCGACGGGCAGAGGTGCGCTGCCACTGACGTGGATGACGGTGGCGAGGGCGAAGGGGCGGGCCCTGCCGTACCACTGGTGCAATGTGTCCGCGATGTTCAGCATGGCAGGCTTTCCGTGAGGTAGGTGCCTTCACTTCAGGGGACCGCCGCCGCGCCTCGGGGGGTGCGGTCGCGGCGGCGGTCCTGGTGTCCGGCGGTGTGCCGTCGCACATCGCCGGACGCTGGGGAGCCCGGGGTGGTCTGGTGAGTGCACCGGCCACCCGGAGGCTCAGAGCAGGGCTTCGGCGGTGATGGGCAGTTCGCGGATGCGCCGGCCGGTGGCGTTGAACACGGCGTTGGCGATGGCGGGCGCCACTCCGACGATGACGATCTCGCCCAGACCCTTCACCCCGATCGGGTCGGCCTCGTAGTCCTCCCCGTCGATGTAGATCGCCTTCATCTCAGGCATGTCGGCGTGGGTCGGCACGAGGTAGTCGGCGAGGTTGGCGTTGACGATCCGGCCGTCGCGGTGGTCGGTGACCGTGTGCTCCAGCAGGGCATGCCCGATACCGCCGGTCATGGCCCCGATGGCCTGGCTGTCGGCGAGCCTCGGGTTGATGATGCGGGCGGCGTCGTACACGCCGACCATGCGCCGCACCCGTACCAGGCCGAGTCGGGCGTCGACGGCCACTTCGGCGAACGTCGCGGCGTAGGCGTAGAAGGAGAACTTCTCCGATTCCGGCGCCCCGGCGTACGAGCCGAGCGCTTCGAGGTGGGTGAGGTCGTTGCGAGCCAGTAGCAGTCGGTACGTCTCCCCGCGGGTGGGCTCGTCCTTCACATACAGCCGGCCGCCGTGTACCACCACATCGGCGGGGGCGACCCCGTACAGCGGTGAGTCCTCGTCCTTGACCGCGAGCGTGATCGCCTGCTTGCGCAGCTTGTCGCAGCCGTCCTGGACGGCGGATCCGACACTGGCCATGGTCCGCGAGCCGTGATGGCCGGGAGCCAGGGGCAGGATGGAGTCGCCGAGCCGGAAGGTCACCTGCCGCATGGTCAGGCCGAGGGCGTCGGCGGCGACCTGGCTCATGGACGTGGCCGTGCCGGGGCCCATGTCGCTGGTCGCGGACTGCACCAGGGCGGTGCCGTCGGCGTCCAGCCTGACCGAGGCCTGGGCCTCGCTGCGTGCGGTGTCGTAGACACCGGAGGCCATCCCCATACCGATGAGCCAGTCGCCGTCACGCGTCGAGCGGGGCTTGGGGCTGCGGCGGTGCCAGCCGAACTCGCGGGCCCCCACGCGGTAGCAGTCGCGCAGGCGGCGGGTGGAGAACGGCAGATTGCTGGACTCGTCGTCGGCGGGTTCGTTGCGCAGCCGCACCTCGATCGGGTCCAGGTCCAGTTCGTGGGCGAGCTCGTCCATGGCCGACTCGACGCAGAACGCGCCGCTGGAGTAGCCGGGGCCGCGCATCCATGTGGGCGTGTTCACGTCCAGCGGTACATGCTCGTACACCTGGCGGACGTTGGGCGTGCTGTAGAGCATCCGGCCGGCGGCGAGAACGTCTTCGCTGTGCCTTTCGTAGCGGGAGGACTCGGTGCGGACGTCGTGCGCCGACGCGGTCAGGCGGCCCCGCCGGTCGCTGCCCAGCCGCAGGTCGTACTCGTATGCGGGCCGGTATCCCACGCCGAAGTACGTCTGCCTGCGAGTGAGGACGAGTTTTACGGGGCGTTTCACCTCGCGGGCGGCCAGGGCCGCGATGGAGGTGTGCACCCAGGTCCGGCCGCCACTGCCGAAGGCGCCGCCGACGGCCGGCGAGATGACGCGGATGCTGTCCGGCGGCATGCCGAACTCTGCGGCCATGGTCTCCACGGTGCCCTGCACATGCTGGGTCTTCTCCCAGAGCGTGAGCTTGTCGCCCTCCCAGCGGGCGACGGTACCGGCCGGCTCCATCGGGTTGTGGTGGTTGCGGGCCATCCGGTACGCCAGATCCAGCTTGACGTCGGCGGCCTCCAGGGCCCCGTCCGCGTCGCCGCGCGCATAGGTCTCGGGATCGTCCGCAGGGTCGGCGGCGCCTATGTCGGTCGAGGGAGGCTGGGTGTCGTAGGAGACCTTCACCAGGCTCGCCGCGTGCTGTGCTACCTCCAGCGTGGTCGCCACCACGACCGCGACGGGCTGTCCGAAGAACCGGACGCGGTCGTCCTGGAAGGGGCGCAGCGCCTCACCCGGTGGATATCCCGGTTCACGGGGCGGCAGCTTGGGCGCGTTGAGGTGACTGATCACCTTCACGACGCCGGTCTGGGCTTCGGCGGCACGGGCGTCGATGCCGGTGACACGGCCGCGTCCGACACTGCTGTCGACGACAACCGCGTGCACCACCCCGTCGAGGCTGTTGTCTCCGGCGTACTTCGTTCTCCCGGTGACCCTCAGCCGTGCGTCGACCCGGGGCACCGCCGCACCGACTGCTGCCTGTGGCTGGCTCACTTGGTGCCTCCTACCGTGCGCAGCTGACGTTCGACGGTGCGTTTGAGCAGCTCGGCCTTGAAGCCGTTGTGCTTGAGGGGACGCGCCCCGTCGGTCGCGTGCTCGGCGGCTTCGGCCCACAGCCGGTCGGAGGGGCGTTCGCCGATGAGGTGGCGCTCGACGGCCGGCAGTTTCCAGGGCACGGTGCCCACGCCTCCGGCGGCGACCTTCGCCTCGCGGATCACTCCGCCGCCGATGTGCAGGGCGACGGCCGCCGAGGTGAGCGCGAACTCGTAGGACTGCCGGTCGCGCACCTTCAGGTAGCCGGATTTCAGGGGGCGCGGGTGGGCCGGGATCTCCACGGCCGTGATCAACTCGCCTGGCCGGATGGCCTGTTCACGGTTCGGGGTGCTGCCCGGCCGGAGCAGGAAGTCGGCGAAGGGCAGGCTGCGTTCACCATCCGGGCCCAGCAGGTGCACGGTCGCCTCCAGTGCCGTGAAGGAGACGGCGACGTCGGAGGGGTGGGTGGCCACGCAACTGTCGGAGGTGCCGAGGATCGCGTGGCTGCGGTTGTAGCCGTGCAGCGCGGCGCATCCGGCGCCGGGCTCGCGTTTGTTGCAAGGGGCGGTCACGTCACGGAAGTAGGTGCAGCGGGTGCGCTGCATGATGTTGCCGCCGATGGTGGCCATGTTCCGCAACTGGGCCGAGGCGCTCAGTTCCAGCGCCTGCGAGATGACGGGGTACAGGGCGCGTACGCCCCGGTGGGCGGCGGCCTCGGACATTCTTGCCAGCGCGCCGATGCGCAGACCCCCGCTCTTGGTGACGATGATCTCGCCCAGGGGCAGGGGGCTGATGTCGACCAGCGAGCTGGGGTGTTCGACGGTCTCGCGCATCAGGTCGACGAGGGTGGTGCCGCCGGCGATGTAACGCCCGCCGCGCCGAGCGGCATCGAGAGCTTCGCGCGTGTCCGTGGCCTTGGTGTAGGTGAAGGGATGCATGGGGATCGGTCCTCACTTCCGGCCGACGGCCTGCTCGACGGCGCGCTCGATCTTCACGTAGCAGCCGCAGCGGCAGAGGTTGCCGCTCATCCACTCCCGGATCTCCTCCGGCGAACCGGTGTGACCCTCCTGGATGCACCCGACGCCCGACACGATCTGCCCCGGCGTGCAGAAGCCGCACTGGAAGGCGTCCTGGTCGATGAAGGCCTGTTGCAGTGGGTGCAACCGGTCGCCCTTCTCCAGACCTTCGATCGTGGTGACCTCGGCGCCCTCCAGTCGCACCGCCAGCGTCAGGCAGGAGTTGACCCGGCGTCCGTCGACCAGCACCGTGCAGGCGCCGCAGGCCCCGGCGTTGCAGCCCTTCTTGGAACCGGTCAGGCCCAGGCGCTCACGCAGCAGGTCGAGGAGCGAGGTGCGGTTGTCGATCGTGACGGTGTGCCGGACGCCGTTGACCGTCAAGGAGACGCGGCTGCCGGGAGCCGCCTCGGCAGCCACCGCCGCCTCGGTGCCGAGCGGAGGCGGCCCGGCGACCAGGCCGCCGGCCACGATCGTTCCGCCGATGGCCGTGCTCGTGGCGATAAAGGTACGTCGCGACGGCGTGGAGGGGGACGCAGGG